>CAZBWE010000107.1:0-7029 GCA_964495465.1 uncultured Pirellulales bacterium | reverse complement strand
CACGCAAAAAGCATCAAAATCAGGCAGCAAAACTGAACACTTGTCGGTAATATAAGAGTTTGTAACAAAACTACTCGTTACTCTCTGTCATTCTCGCGAAAGCGGGAATCCAGTTGTTTCTTTGTGTGTTTTCTGGACTCCTGCTTACGCAGGAGTGACATGTTGACTGTTCCATTACTTATTCAAACATCATTAGGTTTTGTTATAGATTCTAAACGTCCCAGTTGAGTTTTTCCTGATACCGCCAGTAGAAACGCCCCAGAAGGTGGGCGAAGATTAACAAAAAGTAAAGCAAGCCGCAATAAATTAACAAACCCAGGATATAACTACCCGCACCTTCCATTTGTATTTTGTTTGTGGCTGTGATGCCCAGTGCAAAAATTACAAAAATAAGAACAAGCCCGCAATACTGAAAAAATGTGCTAAATATTGAGCCGATAATCAGGATGGGATTAAGGGCGGAAAATGAGTCGAATGTAATAACTGCCAGCAGGCCCATCGGGAAAAAGAAAATTGCATAACCCAGCAAGGCCCAATAGACGGCGTCAATTTTATTGGTATAGATAAAATAAAAAAGCGGCGGGCCGCCAAAAACAATGTAGCAGACGATTATTTTCAGTGTGTGCCAGAACATTTCAGCCAGGCCCGGCGCATTTCCCAGCGTCTCCGGCGCCCGGACTCCGCCAAGTGCGCTGTCACGAACACACTCAGCAAGGTACCAGAATAAGTACAGCCCGATGGGTATTTTTATGAAGACAAACCCCGGAAGCGATATGAAAAAACCCAGCGGGCCGAGTAATCCCGACGAAATATCAATCAAAAGAGGCAGAACTATAATAATTCCGAGCGTTATCAGGCCTGGTATGCTCAGCGGATAGAGAAATATATCTATAACCCACGGCAGCCTGCGTTCGCCGGTCTGTTCGGCTTCATCTGTCTTTCTGCCTACCCTGTCCCCATACATTTCTTCGATATACTTTTCCTGCTCATATTTGTCTTTCGAAGGTTGGGTTACGGCCTTGTCTTTTTCCGGGACGTCCAAAAGAGTTAAGTCGTATGGAGAATTCTCCGGGCTGCTGGATGGGGCTCTGCTTCCTAATGTGGGAACTACGATTATGTTTTTACAATTTGGACATCGTCCTTTTTTGCCTGAGAATTTTTGCTGAACGCTTATCTTCTGCCCGCAATGTTTGCATTGGAATCGAATCATTAAGCCGTCTCCCTCACAGATTTCGGCACTTAAAATCGAGACATATCTATTGAGCGTCTGCGAGTTTTTCTTTTATTATTTCTATGGCCTTTGCCAGGGCCTCGTCGATTTTTTCAGGTTTTTCCCCGCCTGCCTGGGCCATTTGCGGCCGTCCGCCGCCGCCGCCGTCTATTATCGGCGCAATCACTTTAACTATATCGCCTGCCTTCAATCCCTTCTTGATTAAATCGTCCGTCATACCAGCCAGAAGCGTTGCCTTGTTTTCATCGTCTTTGAAACCCAGGACAATCGCTGCGGATTTCGCCTTTTTCTTGAGCATATCGATTGCTTCTCGGCCCTGCTCGACGGAAGTAATCGACAGTCGGCCGGTGATTATATGAGAGTCCCCGATTTTCTCGCATCTTTCCAGGAGCTGTTTTGCCTCTGCCATAGTGTCACTGCCGGCTTGTCGGACGGCGGACTTGAGCTGCTTTGTGAGTTTTTTGTTGTCCTCTAAGAGCTGCACCACCCTGCCGACAAGTGCCTCGAATGGCACTTTTAGCATCACAGAAAGCTCATCGACAATGTTATTTCGCTCTTCGAGGTATTTTGTCAAACCGTCACCGGTAAGCGCCGTAATTCTGCGCACGCCCGCTGATATGCTCTCTTCCTTGATTATCTTGAAGCCACCTATGGAGCCGATTCTGTCAACATGTGTGCCGCCGCAGAATTCTTTGCTGAAGGCCTCAGTGATTTGGCCTTCACTCCCGACACCAATACCTATCACTCGCACGTCCTTTTCATATTTTTCGCCGAATAGCGCCATCGCTCCGAGTTTCTGGGCCTTGTCTTTCGGCATTACAACGCAGGTAACAGGGCTGTCTTCTGTGATTTTTTCCCGGACTTTATTCTCGACATCCTTCAGTTGTTCTGCTGTTGGCGCTTTCGGATGTGTAAAGTCAAATCTCAGGTAATCAGGCCCGACATAGCTGCCCTGCTGGGCAACGGATTTGCCAAGCACCTGCTGCAATGCCCACTGCAATAGATGCGTAGCGGTATGATTTTTCTTTGTCGCATCTCTGTCTTTGCTTACCGTTGCCTTTACCCGGTCGCCGACTTCGAATGTCCCTTCTGTCATTCGGCCCTGATGGATAACGCAGTTGGCTATTTTTGCTGTGTCTTCAACGATGAATTTGCCGCCTTCCGATTCAATGGTGCCGCAATCGCCGGCCTGCCCGCCCGCTTCAGCGTAGAAGCAGGTTTTATCAAGAACAACTCCCACTTCACTACCTGATTTGATTTGGCCGGTCTTTTTAAAACCATCGCTATCAACAAAGCCGGCTATTCTACTGTCGCAACTTTCCGTCTTGTATTTATGGACATCTTCGGTTACGGGCAAATCGGAAATCGGAAATCGGAAATCGGAAATCGGAAATTTCTGTGCCGCCCTTGCTCGCTCTCTTTGCCCTTCCATCAGTTCGTTAAATTTAGAGGTATCTACTTTAAGGCCGCGCTCCTCGGCCATAAGCTCTGTCAGATCAAGCGGAAAACCATAGGTGTCATAAAGCTGGAAAGCATCGTCGCCGCTCATTGTTCTTTCAGGGGTTTTTGCCGCTCGCTCGGCGGCTTCTGTGAATATTTCTATGCCCCTGTCCAGCGTCCTGCCGAAGCCCACCTCTTCGGATTCGATAACTGTCGAGACGAAATCCGCCCTTTCTTTTATTTCGCCAAAAGCGTCACCAAGACAATCAACTACTACCGGCACGAGTTTATATATAAATGGTTCGTGCATTTCCAGCTTTCTGCCGAATCTCGAAGCCCGGCGGAGTATCCGTCTGATTACGTAGCCCCTGCCCTCATTGGAAGGTGTTGCACCGTCGGTTATCGCAAAGACAAGCGAACGAATATGGTCGGTTATAACCCGAAAGGCGTTGTCGGTATCATTATTAATCCGGGCCGTGTATTTATGGCCGGTGATTTCGGCGATGCGGTTGATGATAGGCATAAAAAGGTCGGTATCGTAATTGCTTTTTTTATTTTGAAGAACCGCAGCGATTCTTTCCAGCCCTGCACCGGTATCGACGTATTTGGCTCCCAGGTCAAGGAGCTCTCCTTTATCCGTGCGGTTATATTGGATAAAGACCAGGTTCCACAACTCTATGAACCGGCCACAGCCGCTATTGACGCCGCATTTATGGCCGGGAACTTTCTTTTTATCACACATATCAGGGCCAAGGTCGATATGTATTTCGCTGCAGGGCCCGCACGGGCCGGTATCACCCATCTCCCAGAAATTATCTTTCTTGCCGAAGGCCAAAACTCTATCGGCAGGTATTGATGTAACTTTTGTCCATAGCTTTGCTGCTTCGTCATCCCTCGGCAGGTTGTCGGCCTTATCTCCGGCGAAAACCGTTGCCCACAAACGGCCCGGCTCAATGCCCCATACGCCTGTAAGAAGCTCCCAGGCCCATTCGATTGCCTCACGCTTGAAATAGTCATCGAACGACCAGTTGCCCAGCATCTCGAAAAAGGTATGGTGATATGTATCTTTGCCTACCTCTTCGAGGTCGTTGTGTTTGCCGCTGACCCGAAGGCATTTTTGGCTGTTGACCGCGCGGGTGTAATCCGGTGATACTAAGCCCAGAAAGATATCCTTGAACTGATTCATCCCTGCATTGGCAAAAAGCAGGGTCTCGTCGCCGATTAGCACTATCGGCGAGCTGGGGACAAATTCGTGCCCCTTGTCCTTGAAAAAGTCTATAAAGCCGTCTCTAATTTGCTTTGCACTTAACATTTAGTATCTCAAATTTCGTATCTTATTAAGCGGAATGTGGTTTTCTTGTAAATCACACAAGTCCCTTAGCGGCTACGATTTTATTTTTTATTTCTTTGCACAAATCTTTGTTTTCAGCTAAAAACTTTTTGGCATTTTCCCTGCCCTGCCCGAGCCGCATATCGCCGTAGTTCAGCCACGCCCCGCTTCTTTCGATTACATTACAGCCAAGTCCCAAATCTATTAAATCACCTTCATAGCTGATTCCGCTGTCGAACATAAGGTCAAACTCGCTGTCACGGAAAGGCGGCGCGATTTTGTTCTTTACGACCCTGGCCCTTATCCTGCTGCCGGTAGCGCCGGTGTTGTCTTTTAAGGTGGTCAGCCGTCTTAAATCGATGCGCACCGAACAGTAAAATTTCAATGCCCTTCCGCCGGGAGTAGTTTCTGGGTTGCCGAACATCACCCCGATTTTCATTCGGATTTGATTTATAAAGACAAGGGCGGTTTTGCTCTTGTTAATCACGGCGGTGAGTTTTCTCATCGCCTGGCTCATCAGCCGGGCCTGCAGTGCCATATGCGTGTCACCCATTTCGCCTTCGATTTCCGCTTTTGGCGTAAGTGCGGCAACGGAATCGACCACTATAACATCGATAGAATTGGACCTGATTAACATCTCGGTGATGTCGAGCGCCTGTTCGCCGGTATCCGGCTGGCTTATCAGCAGGCTGCTGACATCGACGCCCAGTCTTTTTGCCCAGGTCGGGTCCAGGGCATGTTCGGCGTCTATAAATGCCGCCACTCCGCCTGCTCGTTGAGCGTTTGCGATTATGTGTAGCGCCAGGGTAGTTTTTCCTGACGACTCCGGCCCGTACATCTCAGTTACCCTGCCTCGCGGGATTCCGGCGCCGCCGAGTGCGATATCAAGCGATAATGAGCCGGTCGATATTCCCTCGATTCTGGCGTATCTATGCTCATCCATTTGCATAATAGCTCCCTGGCCGTATTGCTTTTCAATCTGTGCAATCACACGCTGCAGGGCCTCTTCTTTGCTGGTTGCCTTCGGTGTTTCGACTTTTTTTGACTTTACCATTTTCCACTTCTCCCAAATGCCTGATGTTAATAATGTCATTCCCGCGGAAGCGGGAATCTATAACTATTCGATTATGTGCTGCCCTTGAATTTATAATTACCCATCGCAGTATAAACAGGTCCGCTCGGCGCCAGCCGGCTCTGGTAAACCGTAACCGAATCAGCCGATATGCTGCCGAGCTTGAAATCCCTGTAATTTTCAGTTATTTGAGCCAGCTTGACGCCTGCTTTTGGATTCCTTATTCGGCAGAGCGTCAGATGGCCGGAAAACTGCCTCTGTTCAGCAGGCCAGCCGGCCGAATCCAGTTGCTGCTCAAGGTCCTTTTGTAATTCTAACAGATTTTCGCTTCCTTTGCCCGTGCCAACCCATAAAACTCTGGCACTTTTTCCCCCGAAATAGCCCACTGTTTCTATATCCAGCTCGAATCTTTTATGTCTGCCGGTCGTCTCTCTGGTGATATTACAAACATCAACGATATCCTTGTCTTTAATCCCACCCAGAAATTTCAATGTCAGGTGTATATTTTTGGGGTTTACCCATTTGACATCGCTTTTTTTGATATCAAGTTTGTTCTGTAGCTCGGCCTGCAAATCGGCTATGCCCTTTCTTATTTCCTCATCGATATCTATCGCTATAAATACTCGCATTTTTTCACCTGCTAAAAACTTATGCATTTACGCAGCTTTTCGAATCTTTCGTCAATTTTTGTTTTGTTTGTGGAGACAAGCCCGTTCAGAGAAAAATCGGCGATTGTGGAAGCTGCAACCACAGTTCCGTAGGCAACCGCCTTTTTTAATGAGGCAAAGTCGGTTTTATTATTTTGTGCAAGGTAGCCCATAAATCCGCCTGCGAAGCTGTCGCCGGCGCCGGTCGGGTCTTTGACCTCTGTTGCCGGGTAGGCGGGCAGAATGAATGTATTACCGTTGGCATCGCACATTAGCGAACCTGATTCACCTTTTTTAATAATCACCGCCCGGCAGTATTGCCGGGTACCTATATTCAGGATTTTCTCCGCTGCCTTTATCAGGTTATGCTCATCCGCCAGCAATCTTGCCTCGTCTTCGTTGATTATCAGGCAGTTAATCTTTTGTAGCAGTTTTTTCAAGTCCTCCGGCTGTCCCTCAATCCAGAAGTCCATCGTATCGGCGGCCACGAAGACGGGCTTATCGATTTGGCCGAGTAGTTTTAGCTGTAGATTTGGTGCGGTATTGGCAAGGAAGACGAATTTGCTGTCCTTAAATTCAGCGGGCACGGCGGGCGGCTCTTCTTCGAGGACGTTTAGCTCGATATAGTCTGTTGTCCTTTCGTCCATATTCTCACTGTATGAGCCAGACCAGCGAAAGGTCTTGCTGTTTTTTCTTACTTCCAGACCGGTCAAATCAACATTTCTTCCGGCAAAAACTTTGGCAAAATCAAATGGACAATCCGCCCCGACCGCGCCGACCAGGCGGACGGGCGAGAAGAAACTTGCCGCCATACTGAAATATACAGCCGAGCCGCCGATACAGTTCTCACTGACGCCGTAAGGTGTCTTGACCGTGTCAATCGCTATCGAACCCGTTACCAATAGTGACATATCTAAGTTCATTCTGTTTACTTCTTTATGTCATTCCCGCGCAACCTGTCCTGAGCAGGGTCGAAGGTGCGGGAATCTATTATGCTGTTATTTTCCTGGATTCCTGTTTTCACAGGAATGACTTTCAGGGTGATATCTATTCTTTTGAGGGTATTTTCTTTTCCTAACATCCGGACCGAATCGAAGATTGGCAAACTGATCGTTGTCCCGCACAAAGCCACTCGCAGCGGCTGGGCGACCTTGCCTAATCCGACCTGTCTTTCTTCCGCTAAATTTCGAAGCATATCCTCGATGGCCTGCTCGTTAAACTGCTCCATAGCTGCAAGCTTATCACGAACAATTTCCAGGACGGCCAGGCCGTCGTCTTTCAGCAGGACTTTTTTTACCGCCTTTTCATC
>CAZBWE010000106.1:0-7157 GCA_964495465.1 uncultured Pirellulales bacterium | reverse complement strand
AACACGGCAACCGCTGAGGCCTCCGTTGCCGTGAAGATGCCGGTTAAAATGCCGCCCAAAACAATATAAACCAACAGCAGGGAGGGAACCGCATCTATAAAACAGATAAATCCTTTCCAAGAAACTTTCATACCGTAAAAAGCAATCAGGCCGATAATCAGCAGTGAATAGAAAGATAAAGCAAGACTCCAATTGCCGTAACTCTGCATATCGTAGAGCCGGCTGTAAAAAAAACCCTTCAAAAACCAGATAGGCACAAACAAAAGTCCGATTAATCCGGTCGTAATCTTTGCACTGTGACGGTTTTTCTTCCATGCCATGGCCGCATACCCGATGACCATCACCGCCAGTAATCCCAAAAGAATCCAGATAAAAGCAACATTTAATTTCTGAGTTGATGCAGCGATTTGAGAATAGTTTTCCAGTTTCTTTAACGAAATCTCCGCCGGAAGAAAACCGGAACGTTTATAATACAAAAATCCCGGAATGACCAAACAGAGGGCTGTTCCGATGATGCGTATCATGATTTCATAAAACTTATATATCTCATCCGAACCGTATTTATGCCGGACGGTTAGAAGCCCAGCAACCGCCATCAGCGACAGGCCCATTAGTACGCCGGGCAGAAATCCTGCCATAAATATAGCGGCGATAGAAACGAATCCTCCTGTAGCCAGTGAATAGACAATCATAACGTTGCTGGGTGGAATCAACAGTCCCGTTGTTGCTGCTGTTATAGTGACCGAGGTGTTGAAGTCCCTATGATAGCCCATTTTGTTCATTAGTGGAATCATAAAGCCGCCCACCGCCGATACTGCCGCTGTTGCCGAGCCGGATATGGCGCCGAAGAGCATGCAGGTCAGGACATTTACGAAGGCCAGCCCACCGCGGAATCGACCTACCAGAACATTGGCAAGATCGATTAGCCGGCGAGCAATGCCTCCATGTCCCATCAGCAGACCCGACAAAATAAAAAACGGTATCGCTAACAAAGCGAAGCTGTCGATTCCGGTAGCTATCTTGTGTGCGACGGCCACGAATGTCGGCAGGTCTCCCATAGCCAAAAACGCCAGAACCGTTGAGATGCCCATGCAGAATGCCACCGGTACGTTTAACAGAAGCAGTATAACAAAACTGGCGACCAGGACTAATATGGGCAATTCCACTATAATTTCCTTTCACATTTTAGGTCTAAGCATTTGCTGTGTAATGTTGCTGGTCATTAGTCAATCCCTTCCTCCACGTGGGTTGCCAGATGGGGTGAAACGGGGCCGCCCCTGAGCAAATTTGCTATTCTTTCAACCAGCCCGATTATAGAGTAGAGCACGAGGAAAAATCCACTGATTGGTATCGCAAGATACACGTATCCGACTTTGACCTGCAGGGCAGGGGACATCTGCTGTAACTTCAGGGTGCGGACAACAAGTTCAGTTCCACCGCGAACCATAACGAATAATGAAAACAGCGATATGCAAAGGAAGACAAAGACCTCCGTATAGAGTCTTATTCTTACGGGTAACTTGCCCACGAAATAATCAATGCCCAGATGCGCGCCGCGATTTAGTGCTACCGCAGCGCCGAGAAGTGAGACCCAGATTAGCATAAAAACCGCCAGCTCTTCCGTCCAGGTGCTGGGATTTTTCAGGATAAAACGCGTAAAGACCTGCCATAGCACGTCCACTACCAATACTACGACAACCACCATAACCAGCAATTCGAGCGAACGGTCCAATACCTTTTTTATCGACTTGAACACTGCTATTTTACCTCCTGTATCTGTTTGATTAATTCGCCGATGTCGGTGCCCTCGAATTCATCCCATACGCTTTTGACCGATTCCCGGAAAGGGCCCTTGTCCGGACGGATAACCTTGACTCCTGCATCCTGTACTATTTTCATATCTGCTTCTTCAGCTTCGGCCCAAATCTTACGTTGGTATTCGACAGATTCGTCCACCGCATCCTGTAATATTTGTTGAAACTCCGGTGTTAGACTTTCCCAGACCCTCGTGCTTATCATCAGTATATCGGGCAACATCGTATGTTCGTCGAGAATGTAGTATTTGCAGACTTCATAGTGGCGTGATGTGCGAAACGACGGTGGATTATTTTCCGCTGCGTCAACGACGCCCTGGTCCAGTGCGGTGTAGAGTTCGCCCCACGGAATCGGAGTTGGAGAGCCGCCCATAGCGCTGACCAGTTTCATCGACATAATACTGTTTTGGACCCGGACCTTCATTCCTTTAAGGTCGTCGGGGGAGTGAATTTCCTTCTTGGCGTAGAAGCTCCTGGCCCCGGCATCATAGTAACACAGGCCTCGCAGCCATTTGGACTGGCCGGCTAATAAAAGGTCTTTGCCGATAGGTCCCTTCAGCACCTTCCAGAAGTGCTCGGAATCTCTGAATAGATATGGAATTCCAAAAATCCTCATTCGCGGCACAAATCCTTCCATTGGCGCCGAAGAAGTCTTGGTCATTGCCAGGTAGCCCAGTTGGAGCGCCTCTATATTTTCTTTTTCAGTGCCCAACTGTTCATTCGGAAAGATTTCGACCTTCATTCGACCGGATGATTTTTCTGCGACTTTCTCGGCCATATACACCATCCCCTTATGGACCGGATGAGTTATGTCAAGACTATGGGCCAGCTTCAATACTACTTCCGGTTCATTTTCTTTCTTTTTGCAGCCGGCAGGAATTATTAGGGTCAGGCACATAGATAACCAAAGAAGTAGAATCTTATTCTTCATACATATTACCTCTGCATTTTGGGGCGGGATTGCTTTCTTAAAAGCAATCTGAATCTGCTTCTCGAACAGGGTGCGGTAGTAATCAGAGCGTCTTAAGGAGTCCCCAGAACAGTATTATGATAACGGCTGTAAGGGCTGTGCTGGCAAGGAAGCCCCAGGTATCTTCTTTTGTCCACTTACAGAATTCCCAGTTTGTTTTAGGGAACAGTTTTGTATGGTCGAACCGGGTCGGATTGTCATAGCTTTTCTGCAGCTCGGCTTTGTCTTTTTCGGGGTCGGCAATAACCTTTGTTTTCATTTTGACATAGAAACGGGCTATATTTTTTTCCAGTCCTTTGTCTTTAGTGAACAGACTTATAGGAATCAGGATGATAAACGGCAAAAATGCATCGATAAGATACCGTATCATCAGCAGCGTGGAAGGCTTCATATACTGAAGGTTCAGACCAATCGTTTTGGCGATAACAAGCTCGGAATTTATTCTGCCGATACCGGCCATCGGTGAATTTGCATCATCAGGATTGCTCCTTGCCACCTTATCGAAGTAAATGGCAGTGGGCGGAACTAGAAGTTCTTTTTGAATTTTTTGACCCATTTCATCGGCACGTCCCATATCGACGTCGTCCTGCGTAGCAGGCGAATTGCGTACGACTATTCTTTCTTTTGTCTGCTGAGTGAGCCATTTCGATTGTTTGACCGCTTTGAACATTGGCAGTGTTCCCGGCAGAATCCCGAACAGCAGTGCGCAGATGATTACCTGTGTATATACGGCCTTTAGAGTCAGACGTTTCCAGAAAAGCAGCAGTAATATCGGTGCGCCGAAGATAATATTCAATGAGGGCAGCATCTTGAGTATATTGAGTATGCCGGAGCTTTTCATCGCGACATAGACGGAAAGCAGGAGTATTCCGGCGATTGAAACACGCGATGCGTTAACGTAATGTCTTTCGGATTTGTTTTGGGCAAACGGTTTGTATAAATGGCGAACGAATAGCGCCGACAGATATACGGATACGCCCGCCAGGGTCGACATGTTCGCCGCAAGGATACCTGAAATCATAATGCCCACCAGACCGACGCCGAGCAAATTGTCGCTCATCACTCCCCATGCCATATCAGGGTCTGATATCTGGTTGGAATAAAGTGCAAAGGCGAGCAGACCGCACATTGCCCACATAATTGTCAGGACTCTTTTGGTGTAATTGCCGCCGATACAGCCTGTTCTCGCGGTCAACTCATCTTTGGCTGAGCCGTAATTGGACATATTACCCTGATGGCCGGTAATGCCAATAATATAGTTGGCCAGTAGATAGGCGGCGATTGAGGCCAGAGAAAATTCATTCAGACCGGAGCCGAAAAGGTACAGCATATGGTCGGGTACACTTGCGGAAAGTTCGCTCCATCCCCCAAGTTTGACCAGCGCAATTGGTATCATCATTATTGAAAATGCAAATATCAGCATTCCCTGCAGGAAGTTGTTCCAGACTGCTGCTTTAAGACCTCCCATAATTACGTATGCACCCACGAAGGTTATATAGATTGCGTAAAACCAGCCTGTTTTCGTATAGGATATGCGGGCTCTGATTTGATTTTTTTTGTACATACTACTTAGAGCTTCATATCTTTCGCTTTTTTCAGCCGGCAATTGTTTTGTCTTGTAGAGTTCATTCAGTTCAGAGTATTCATTAAACATATCGACTTTTTGCTGTTCTTCCGAGGTCCATTTTGCTTTAGGTTTGTTTGTCATAGCTTGAAAAGTTCGCAGCGAGATTTTATTGGCAATGCCGATATTGATAATGCTCAGCCAGATTCCTACGCAGGCATAAACGCTTGCCAGGAATTTACTTCTGAATCGTTCATCGAAAAGCTCGGCCATTGTAACCAGGCGTACTCGTCTGAACCAGCCCGACATGAACCAGTAGTAGGGTCCTGAAAAGAGAGGAGCGAGCAAAATCCACACGCCGCCGAGCCCTTTGCTGAAAGCCGCACTGGCAGTGTTCACGGCATTGCCGGAATCGACGATGGTGCTCATATTCAGAAAGTACTGGAAGAGCTTGCCAACCTTGCGGCCGGCCAAAAAGAAATCTTCCTGGTTGCGGACTTTGCGCACACTTCTTTTGCCGATGTAGGTAATAAGTGCAAGATAAGACACAAGTACCAAAACGTCAATCGGGTGAAAGCCCAGAATATCCATCTTGTTCCTTTCGCCTTATGTTTTGATATTGACACATCAATAAATGTAAGAATATATCGGCAATGGAATTGTATATCGGCACTGACTGTCAGGCAACGAAAAACTCGGAGAATTTTTTCGACATATTCTTTCAAATTCACAGAGTGTCTTACTTCAGTGATGGATGTGGAGAATAAGAAAATATAAATTTGACATTTGTGAAATTCGGTTATATACTCATCAAAAGGGGTATAAGCGTCTTTTTAGCTGCATAAAAATGACAAGGAAATAAATTGTTATAAAATTTTTGTGAGGTCTAAATATGAAAAAAGGAAATTCCATTCTCTTTATTATTACCTTATTCGTGTGGTTTGGCTGTAATTGCTGCCGGTTGCAGGGTCAGCAATCGACTTCAGGTGATTCCGAGATGTCGGGTAAGACTGTGCCTGTTGCTCCGCCTCAAGATTTGATGGTTCCGCCGCTGGGCTATGATGATTCGAGTATTACATTGATATGGAGCAAACCTTCGGACTATTCAAACGTTGTTAGTTATAATGTTTATCAGGAGGGGTCTTTGGCCGGAAAGACAAAGAACCTTTTTTACACTGCCAAAGAATTGATAGAGCCCGGTCTGCCATATTCATTTTTTGTAACAGCCGTAGATGCTTCCGGAGCCGAGTCAGCACCCAGCAATAAGATTATACAATCAGCGGCCTCTAAGAAGGAGATATTCGACGTTACAAAATACGGCGCCGTCGGCAACGGGACAACGTTGAATACCGCTGCGATTCAAAAGGCAATCGATGAATGTTCGCCGGGAGGGAAGGTTTTAATTCCTGCGGGGACATTTTTAAGCGGCGCCCTTTTTCTGAAGAGCGATATGACACTTCAAATCGATGGAACTTTGCGCGGCAGTGATAATGCTTCGGACTACCCGCAGACGAGCAAAAGGTTTCCGTATTACTTGTCCGGCAACAATTTTGCCGGTCTGATAAACGCATATACCACGGATTATTACAGCATTAAAAATGTCAGGATATGCGGAAGCGGCACCGTCAACGGCGGCTCCGATGTTGTCGGTTCTATTACGGGGCACGCTAATACAATACTCGGCAATAACCAGGTCGCCGCAAGTGAAGGTGATGACAGTGACAGGGCCGATATGGTTACTATAAAAGGCGTTGATGGATTGTATATTGGTGGACTTACGTTTGTAAATCCTGCGATGCACACTATATTTATCAGTTATTCCAAAAATATTACTGTAAACGGAGTTAACGTAAGTACTTATGATATACACAATGCGGACGGCATTAATGTCTGCACTTCTGATACGGCTTATATTTTCAATTCTACTTTCGACACCGGCGATGACTGCATCAATTTTAACGCAGGTGTTGGCGCAGACGGCGTGAAAGAAAACTACTCGACCAGAAATGTCAGGGTCTTTAATTGTATGACAAAGCATGGTCACGGCGGAGCGGTCTTCGGAAGCTTCACGGCGGCATGGTTTCAGGATTTCGTAGTGGAAGACTGCGTTTTCGACGGGACCGACAGAGGGCTTCGTTTTAAGACCGGCCTGAAGCAGGGCGGGGGGGCTAAAAATATTCTTTGCAGGGATATTATAATGAAGGATATTATAAAAGATGCGATATTCTTCGACAGCGCTTATTCCTGCAGCTATCCTTCTGCGGGGCCGGGTCAATTTAAGGATATCATTGTAAAGGATGTTTCCTGTAACGGCGCTGGAAGATATGGCATATACATTAACGGCTCGCCTGAAGCCGAGCATAATAATATTTCTCTCAGCAATGTTACTATAGATGGTGCGAAGAAAGCGGGGGCCTACCTTAAATATTGTGCAAACTGTACATTTGATACGGTCAGCATTAAAAATAGCAGGGACGGCTGGGTAATCGACCCTAATACAACCTCCGGTCTTAAGTTTAAAAACTGTAATCCAGAGCCGTAAGGTTTCAGGTATGAAATGCGTTACCAGGGGTCGTTATCAGACGGCCCTTTTTTATTTGCGGGAGTTTTTTCTAATACTGTCAGGCGGGACGCTTTTACCTAATACGATCCCTTTCTTTGCCCGTGAGAAATTATTATCGCCGAGGCGTATATCTTTAGTTTTTCTGCCTTCGATTTTTAAGAAAATGCCAATTTTCTGCCGGCAGGCGGATTTGCGAATGGTTAAATTCCGGCTGTTCTTTACGAACATAACCGGCTCTTTAATCGG
>CAZBWE010000105.1:0-7297 GCA_964495465.1 uncultured Pirellulales bacterium | reverse complement strand
GCTGCTAACGAGCTTCGACCGCGCCGATATCCACCGCGGCGCCGGTGATTCGGGAATTGCCGTCTATGTCGGTTCCGAGGCCGTCGGGTATCGCCTCGCTGTCACCGGCGTCGATGCAAGGCGAACCGGCTGAGAGGCGGTAGCCATCGGCCTCAACATCGGTAATCCGGGGGTCGGCTGCGAGACAATTCTTCCCGCCAAGCTGCGGGGTCAGTCCCTGGATACAGCAGTGGCTGGCCTCGACTTTGATGCCATAAAGCTGCGCCGGCTCGTCGGCACCGTAGCGACTCGTATTACCCCACAGGATGCAATTGGTTACTGTGGGTGTGCTCTTTTGGTTATATACGCCGCCGCCCGCGTAGGCGTAATTTTGCGTAATAGTACAATTTATGATACAGGCGTTGTTTGCCTCGTTGTATATAGCGCCGCCTTTTTCAACAGCCGAGTTTCTGGTGAAGATGCAATTGACCAGGACTGGGCTGCATTCCGCGCTGTGCATTGCTCCGCCGCTGCCTCCGGCATAGTTGTCAATGAACCTGCAGTTAATGAATTGGGGATTACCCTGCCAGAAGTAGCCGGCGCCTCCGTGTCCTGCCGAATTTAGTTTGAAGATGCAGTTGGCAATAGTCGGGCTCCCAGCTTTGCCGTATAACCCGCCACCCTGGTTGGCAAGCTGTGATCCGTTGGCATTTCCGCCCGCTATGATGAATCCGTCAAGCTCGGCAGTCTCGTCTGCTCCGCTGGCCGTAACCACATGGATTGCATTATCAGACCGCGTAGGGTCAGTCAACAGCATCGCCGGATTATTCACCGTGGCATCATCCCCCTTAAAGTCGCCGCTCAGAATCGTTTCATTAACCAGCAGGTTGCTGTCTTCCCACCTGCCGCCTCCGGCCGGAAATCCCCCATAAATTGCCACACCGCTCTTGAGCATAAACGTTGCGGCACGGTTGCCTCTGACTGGTTGCTTGCCCTGATTAGGTTTATAAACGCCACGCGCCACCCAAATCTCGTCGCCCTTCGAGGAAATGGCTATGGCATCCTGCAGGAACTTGAAGGCGTTGGCCCAGCTTGAGCCGTCATTACTGCCGGTTGCACCGGCATCAACGTATATGACTCTGCCATTACTGCTTCGTGGTCCTGGCTCAGGGGTTCTGGGAATTGCGACCGCCCCTGGAGCCGGTTCGACAAGCAGGGTTATTGTTGTGCCATTCGGGTCCCATCCTTCCGCAGATAGCATATGCATTGTTATACCGATACTCGACATATCGTCGCGTCCGACCCGTGTTCGCGAAACAGCCGTATTTGTATCCGCTGGATCCAATGTCACACACTCAGGACGGTAAGAACCATTTATAAGAGCACCCACGACAAGCCGGCCTTTGTAACTTGGCGACGGGTCTCCATCAACGGCCAGCAAAGTGAACTTCAATGCGAACGCATCGAACACCCTGACGTCAGAGGCAAATAATGGGTTATTCGGCTCGTTTTTCGTAGCGACACATTGGAAACTCCGTTCGCCAGGTGTGGTTCCCGGAAAGTAGATGTCAAATTCTACCCCAGGCCCGGGTATGTCTCTTTTTTCGACAATGCTCGATTTTGAGAAGACGTGTTTGTTGGTCTGGTCAAGCATTGTCATCAGTGCGTTGTCTGAGAGAGTGAAATCTTCTGCGGCAAGCGGGCTTATAAAGACCAAGGTTAATAATAGTGCCGTTATTGGCGTTGCCGGATGAGCGATTATCTTCATGCTTTTGCCCTCCGCATAACCTGTCTTCGCTCCTTTAGGGGGCGCATCTCGGTTATGCTTTACCTTTAATACTAACTATACACTGTTGACGCGCATTTTGCAAGACTTTTCCCGGATTATCGTTTTTTCGCCGGCGAACTGATTCGGGACGTTTTATCCAGCAGTTTCTTTCGTTGGAGGATATGGAAGTAGTGCTGGGCGAAACGGTGGGCTTCGTCACGAACGTACTGCAGCAGCTTGCGGGCAGGCGAGTGAGAGGACAATTTCAACGGTTTTGAGCTTCCCTGGAGGTAAATATCCTCCTGTCTTTTGGCAATAGAGGCGATTTTTATAGCCGGTGCATCCATTTCTCTCAATGCAGCTTCGGCAGCCCTTAAATGGCCCAGGCCCCCGTCGATTAAAATAAGGTCGGGCCAGATTTCCTCGCCCCTTTGGGCATATTTGTATCTTCGTTTGACTACTTCAGCAACCATTGCATAGTCATCGATGCCTTTTACGGTTTTTATCTTGAATCGCCGATAGCCGGATTTAAAAGGCTTGCCGTCAATGAATTTAACCAGTGAACCAACCGCCTCCTTTCCCGAGATGTTGGCGATGTCGATGCCTTCGATAATCCTGACCGGCCCTTCGACACGCTCAGGGCGGTGAGCACTGTCGAACCGCTGGGTGCTTTGCAGGATATCTCGTAACTGGAGCAGGGCCTCGGTCGGCTCAGCGGCGAACACTTCCGGCTGAACATCTTCGTCGGGCAGGCCCCGGCGGTCGAGCCGTTCAACCAGCCGGATACGGTCCCGAAACATCGCAGCTTTTTCATATTGGAGCTTTTGGGCTGCCTCGGCCATTTGCTTTCGCATCTGGCGCAGGATTGTCGAACGCTTCGACCGCAGAAATTTTATAAAATCACTAATTATTCTCTTATAATCACCCTTACTTATCTTATCTGAGCAGGGAGCAACGCATTGCTTTATGCTGAACAAAATACAAGGGCGGAAAAATTTGCGCTTTGCGTCATTTTCTCTGATATCCAGCTTACAGGTCCGGAACCTGAATATTTTTTGCAGCTCTACCAGAACCAGCCGCAGTTCCTTAGCGCTGGTGAAAGGCCCGAACAATCTGCTGCCGGTCGTCAGGGGTTTTCGCGTAATATAGACACCTGGAAAGTCCTCGCCCGTAGTAATTTCCAGGTAAGGGAAGGTTTTGTCATCGACGAGGTCTGTATTATAAGGCGGGCGGATGTCCTTTATAAGGCGGGCCTCTTTCAGAATTGCCTCAACTTCCGTTTCGGTTTCCAGAAAGTCGATGGTTCTAACCTTTTCTATCATTTCGACGATTTTTGGCCCGCGTGAGACAACCAAATCGCTGCCTGGCTGAAAATAGCTCGCCACCCTGGAACGTAGGTTTTTGGCCTTGCCGACATAAAGGACTTTGTCCTGTGGGCCTTTCATAAAATAAAGGCCGGGCCCCACCGGAAAATCCTTTATTTGCCGTCGAATCGCCTCAAAACGACCTTCTTCTTTACGTGAAGCCATTTGTGTTGTGCTTTTTGCCAGCCAGCTCGTAAAAACATTTGAAAGTTGTATATACAACAACTGATTTTAACTCCACAGCATATCTAAAAAAAGGATTTTTTGCAGTGTGGATAAGGTAAAGCTTGCCAATTATATACTAAATGATACAATCCGCTCTCCAGTTAACCAACTTGGTAGTTGGTAACTGGTAATTGGTGATTATTTAACCATTTACCATTTAACCAGTTACCATTTAACAACTGTTAGATAACGAGTACTGATTATGCAACATAAAATTCATTTGAAACCCGGCCAAACTATAGTTTTTACGGGCAACAGCATAACCGATGCAGGCAGATGCGAACCGGCTTATAAGCCCCTTGTCCCCGGATACGTATATTTTGTCGGCAATTTACTTTTGGCAAAGTATCCACACCTGAATCTTAATATCATAAATACGGGCATAAGCGGAAATACCATTCGAGACCTGAAGAACCGCTGGGAAAAAGACTGTCTCAATTATAAGCCGGACATCTTAAGTGTCCTTATCGGTATAAATGACCTATGGCGTCAATACGGAGAGCCAGAAAGAATACCCGCTGCGGTATATCCGGATGAGTATGAATTAACATATAGACAGTTGCTTTCGCAGACAAAACAAAGATGTAACAGCCAATTTGTGTTAATCGAGCCCTTTATGTTTTGTAATGACACAGAAAACAAAATTTTTCAGGACCTTCGGATTTACATTCAGATAGTTCATCACTCAGCGAAAGAATTTGGCGCCGTTTTAGTGCCTCTGCAAGCTCGGATTGATGAACAAATCAAGCAGGTAGCGCCGGAGAAATGGTCACAGGATTCGGTTCATCCTTACAACTGGACGCACGCCTGGATAGCACAACGATGGCTTGAGGCAACAGGTCTATAAAATTTTTTTTCATTAAAAACTTTTTTCACGCTATAGATCCAGTAGTTACAAGGATTAAGAACAAAGGTTAATAAATTAAATAAAAAAATTCTGACTTTGGTCTTTACAGCTTATCGAATTATCATTAGTTTGCCGATACAGACTTTACAGCTTTTGTTACTATATCTGGAGTAATTCCTAATTGTTCCTACTACATATTGTGGTGCTGATGATGTTCGTTTTTGAGCTGGGAGATACGTAAAATGTCATACAAGTTCGAGTCCGAAAACCCCTTTAAGAACCAAAAATCACAAGCCGAAACCTCCGTTAAAAATGACCAGCCGAAGGGTTTGGAGATAAAGCACTTCTTTTCCACCCCCGGCGTGCACCCTTTTGAGCAACTCGAATGGGAGGTGCGTTCAGCCAGGATTACCAGCGATACAGGAGAAACAATCTTCGAGCAGGATAACATCGAAGTTCCGGTATCTTGGAGCCAATTGGCAACAAAGGTTGTGGCAAGCAAATACTTTTATGGTGATATTGGCTCAGGCCAGCGGGAACACTCGATAAAACAGCTTGTCCATCGTGTTTGCAAAGCGATTGCCGACCGCGGCAAAAGAGATGGTTACTTCGCCACCGACGAAATTGCCGACACCTTCTACAATGAGCTGACCTGGCTGTGCGTAAATCAATATGGAGCGTTTAATTCACCTGCTTGGTTTAATGTGGGCCTCTTCGATGTCTATGAGATTGCCGGCGGCAGGCACAACTTCCACTGGGACCTACAATCACAGGCAGCGGTTGCCTGCAAAAACAGCTACGAATACCCACAGGCATCTGCCTGTTTCATACAATCCGTTAAGGACTCGATGGGAGATATAATGCGCCTGGCAACAAGCGAGGCAATGTTGTTCAAGCACGGCTCAGGTACCGGGACAGACCTTTCAACACTGCGAAGCAGCAGAGAAAAGCTCGCTGGCGGAGGAAAACCATCCGGACCTTTGAGTTTTATGAGGGTTTATGACCAGATAGCGGCTGTGATTAAATCAGGGGGAAAGACCCGCAGGGCGGCAAAAATGCAATCGCTAAAGGTCAGCCATCCTGATATTAAGGAGTTTATCACCTGCAAAACAGAAGAAGAAAAGAAGGCCTGGGCGCTTATTGAGGCGGGCTACGACGGCGACCACAACAACGAGGCCTATAGCAGCGTAATGTTCCAAAATTCCAATCTCTCTGTCCGCGTAACCGATGAATTTATGCAGGCGGTGGAAAAAGATGTCAAATGGTCCACTTATGCGGTAACAACAGGTGAAAAAATGCAGGAATACCCGGCCCGCGAGCTGATGCAGCTAATTGCCGAGGGCACAAGAGTTTGTGGAGACCCCGGCGTTCAATATGACAGCACTATAAACCGCTGGCATACCTGTCCGAATTCCGGGCCTATTAATGCTTCAAATCCCTGCAGCGAATATATGTTCATTGATAATTCGGCCTGCAACCTGGCTTCGTTAAATCTTATGAAATTTCACAAAGAAGATGGCTCCTTTGATGATGAGTCATTCAAACGAGCTGTTCGGCTGTTCACTATTGCACAGGAGATTCTGGTTGATAATGGAAGTTATCCGGAAAAGGAAATTGCTGAAAACAGCCATTTGTTCCGTCCGCTCGGTCTTGGTTACGCCAATCTTGGCTCTCTTATTATGAGCCAGGCATTTGCTTATGACTCCGACCAGGCACGAGCATTAGCTTCGGCCATTAGCGCCATAATGACGGGAGCAGCTTATACGACAAGCGCCGAAATAGCACAGATTATGGGGCCTTTCGAGAAATTTGACAAGAATTCCGACACTATGCTCAAGGTCATAAATATGCATCGGCAGCATGCCTGCGATATCCCGGAATCTCATTGTCCGGCTTATCTGCGCAATGCGGCCAAGGATGCCTGGGACCAGGCCCTTGACGCCGGCTCCAAAGTAGGTTTTCGTAATGCCCAGGCAACCGTCCTTGCACCAACGGGCACAATCGGCTTTATGATGGACTGCGATACGACAGGCATTGAACCCGATATCGCACTGGTTAAATATAAATTGCTGGCTGGCGGCGGAATGCTCAAGCTCATCAATAAAACTGTGCCAATGGCACTGGAACGGCTTGGTTATAGTATCGATGACATCAAATCTATCTGCGACTATATAGATAAAAATGAAACCATTGAGGGCGCAGAAAAACTTAACACCGACCATTTACCAATTTTTGACTGTGCTTTCAAACCGCGAAACGGCAAGAGATTTATTCATTATCTGGCACATCTGAAGATGATGGCCGCCGTCCAGCCATTCATATCCGGCGCTATAAGCAAGACCATCAATATGCCGAAGGAAAGCACTACCGAGGAAATTTCAATGGCTTATATGGAAGGATGGAAGCTGGGTCTAAAGGCGGTGGCAGTCTACCGCGATGGCTCCAAGAAACTCCAGCCCGTTTCCACCAAAAAATATAAAAAAGCAAAGGCCGAAGTGGAAGCACCGATTCCCGCCCGCCCGTTCAGGCGGCGGCTGCCGGACACACGCCAGAGTATAACCCATAAATTCTCAGTCGCAGGACACGAGGGCTACCTGACGGTGGGGCTGTATGAGGATGACCAGCCCGGTGAGCTGTTTATCACTATGGCCAAAGAGGGCAGCACCATCGGCGGCCTTATGGATGCGATAGGCACCTGCACCTCTTTGGCCCTGCAATATGGTGTGCCACTGATTACGTTGGTGGACAAGTTCCGCCACGCACGATTTGAGCCGTCAGGAATGACATCGAATAAGGATATTCCCTTCGCCAAAAGCCTAATCGATTATATTTTCTGCTGGCTGGGCTGTCAGTTTAT
Source organism: uncultured Pirellulales bacterium (assembly GCA_964495465.1). GTDB lineage: Bacteria > Planctomycetota > Phycisphaerae > Sedimentisphaerales > Anaerobacaceae > CAZBWE01. The sequence goes on along the minus strand of CAZBWE010000105.1, from coordinate 257 downwards.
ACCTGGCTATGCGGAGAAGAATACTCACACCAGAGAAGCGGTGTCAACGGCAACAAACAAAAATACAACAACTGCCAAACAGCTGGTTGAAAAGACCAAAGACCTCGCACATAAAATTGCTGAGGCGAAAGCCGGCGGAAAATCCAGGGCGAAGGATGAAGACCGGGATATATTAGAGTCAAAGCAGCCGGCAACAAACCCTACACGCAGATTTGCCGGGCTGGCATCTCGAATCAGGACCCTCGTGGGTCCAACTG
>CAZBWE010000104.1:0-7344 GCA_964495465.1 uncultured Pirellulales bacterium | reverse complement strand
TTTCTTTCGACGAAGCTGGTGTCGATTTTACTCTTGGCAAAAAGATTATGTGAGATAATATTCAGGCAGGCGGGGATGGTGGTCTTAATCGGCTCGATGACAAATTCGCTCAAGGCCCTTTTCATAGTTGCAATGGCCTCGGTTCGCGTTCGCTGATGGACAATAAGCTTGGCAATCATCGAATCATACTTTGTCGAGACATTCCAGCCCTGGCAAACGTGGGAATCGACCCTGACGCAGGGGCCGCCGGGCGGAATATATCGGGTAATCGTGCCGGGCGAAGGAGCAAAATTATTCTTTGGGTCCTCAGCGTTAATCCGGCACTCGATTGCTACGCCTTTATGTTTTATATGTTTTTGCTTCAGCTTAAGCGTATGACCTGAAGCAATTTTTATCTGCCATTTAATCAAATCGTGGCCGGTAACCATTTCGGTAACCGGGTGCTCGACCTGGATTCGGGCATTGGCTTCGATGAAGTAGAACTTTTTGTCTTTGTCCAAAAGGAACTCAATCGTCGCGGCATTGACATATTTGGCTTCCTTTACAATCCGCAGGGCGGCGGTGCACAAATCTTCTCTGTCGCGCTCATCCAGGATGGGACAGGGCGATTCCTCAATCATCTTTTGGTGCCTTCGCTGGATGGTGCAGTCCCTTTCATAGAAGTGCACTGCATTGCCTTTTTCATCGGCAAGGACCTGCACTTCTATGTGTCGTGGCTCGAGCAGGCACTTTTCCAGATAGACGCTGCCGTTTCCGAAGGCGGCTTCCGCCTCGGCCTGAGCGGCTCCGAAGGCGGAGCGAAAGCTGATATCATTATGCGCAATCCTCATACCCCGTCCTCCTCCGCCAGCGGAGGCCTTTATCATTACAGGGTAGCCAATTTCGTTTGCCAGTTTCAGTGCTTCGGCCTCTTCTTTGATAACGCCATCGGAGCCGGGCACAACCTTTACTTTGACCTTGCGTGCCAGTTTTCGGGCCTCGACCTTGTCGCCGAGCAACTGCATCGCCTCAGGGGTGGGGCCTATAAACGTTATCCCACATTCCCGGCATATCCGGGTGAAGTTTATATTCTCAGCAAGAAAACCATAGCCCGGATGAATCGCCTCGACATCGGTAATTTCAGCGGCGCTTATGATGCGTGGTATGTTCAGATAACTTTCGGCACAGTCAGCAGGTCCTATGCAAACGGCCTCATCTGCAAGCTGTAAGTATGGAGCGTCTTTATCGGCCTCGGAATAAACCGCCACCGCTTCAATGCCAAGCTCATGGCAGGCACGGATGATACGCAGCGCTATTTCGCCGCGGTTCGCTATTAGGATTCTTGAAAACATATTCTCGTATCTCGTATTGTGTTTGTCATTTTGAGCGCCAGCGAAAAATCCGGCTGGCGGATAAAAGATTCTTCACTTCGCTGTGCTCTGTTCAGAATGACAGAGCGGCTATTATACTTTTCACGCACGACACACAGCGAATTATTCCGGCCTGACCTTAAAAAGGACCTGCCCATATTCGACCGCCTGGCCATTGGTCACCAGGATTTCAGCAATTGTGCCGCTTGTTTCGGCCTTTATCTCGTTCATCACCTTCATTGCCTCGATTATACAAACGACCGTCTGCGGATTAACGTGTGAGCCGATTTCAACGTGAGGTTCTGAATCGGGGCTTGGTGTCGCATAGAAAGTGCCGACGATCGGCGATTTTATCTCTACCAGCTTCTGTTGTTGTGCAGCCGAAGGTTGGCTTATCTTGGTACTTTCCGCGGCTGGGACCTGGGACACGGGCCCGTGCATCGGCATAGCGGTTACGGTTTCGCCGACAGGAGGGTAAGGCCCGGAACGCTTCAGAAAAATCTTGTCGTCGCCATGTTTAATTTCAACTTCGAGAAGCTCATTTTGCTTCATTATTTCGATGAGCTCTTTTATTTTCTGCAAATCGGTATCTTTTTCCGCCATTTGCGTATCCTTTCTCACTAATTGGGACTCCGGCTGTGCCTCTGCACAAACAAGAGAACAAAAGCCACAAGAGCACAAGTCATAAATGTCCTTGTGCTCTTGAAGAGTTAAGTATAACTTAAAGGGGTGTTTTTGCAAGCAATTTCCTAAAAGGCAGGGAGCCGGTCGGCAGCCGTCGAAAACCATCAGGAGTTGTCTTATACCTTGTTTTTCGCTACAAAAAGGCGTGCTTGGTGCCCTGCAGGATGTTACAGGGTGAGGATATAGGCTGACTACAGGATTTCAAGGCCGACCATCGTAATATCGTCAACTTCGGATGGGTCGATATTTTGGTTCTGTGCACACTCGTTGAGTTTATCCATCATTTCGACAATGGCCAAATCTTTGATTTGATAAAATTTCTCGTGGAAATTGAAGCCGGTTAAGTCGTTGAAGCTGCCTATGAATGGTTCTGCTCCGTCTGAATATAACAACAGCTTATCCCCTTTTTCGAGCTGAACGGTCTGCTGGATATATTCGGCTTGCTTAAAAATCCCTAATAGTGAACCCCGAATTTCCAGTTGTTCCGGCTGCTGTCCGGTCTTGATAAGAATCGGATAGGGGTGTCCGGCGCGAGCATAGGTTAGCTGGAGTGTTTTTGTATTTAAGAGGCAATAACAACAGGTAGCAAACTGATAACCGGAGAGTTTCTGGGCAGCCATTCGTAAATTAAGGTTTTTTACAACCTCCGCCGGTGCGAACACGCGGTAATTGCTGTCAAGCGTCTCCCGCATAACCAGAGACTGCTTCAGGAAAATCGTCAAAAGTGCTGCAGGTATTCCGTGGCCGACGACGTCAGCTACGTAGAAGCCGATGTGCTGCTCATCGATGCGGACAATATTGTAAATATCTCCTGATACCCACTCGGCCGGCAAAAAGGCGGCAGCCCATTGTACTTCATCCGTATTGGGCAGCGCGGAGGGGAGAAAATCCTGCTGCACAAGCCCGGCTAAACGGAGCTGCTCTGCCAGGTTATCGACCATAGCGCCGGTCAAGCTGAGCTGTTCCGACAGCTTATTTTTGTGAGTTTTATGTAACTGGTTCGGGGGAATTGCGGGCTTGACCGCAATTCCGAAACTTTTTTTGCGATATGCAAGATTGACGCCGATTCTGACCCACAATTCATCGATGGAGATTGATTTCATTGTGCTGGTCATAGAAAAACTGGTTTCAGTAGGCGCCAAAGAAAAACTTTTGACGGGAACGTTCACACGGTCGGTGAGCAAAATCACACCGATATTTTCTATTTCGAGCGATTCAATGATTCGAGCCAGCTTTTGTTGCTGCGATATGTCCAGCTCGTTTGTATCGATAATTACCGTTCCAATCAAATCAAATCGGCCGCGTAACCCGGCAAATTTGTCTATAGGTATTATTTTGCAGGAGAGTCTCTTGTCTTTGAAAAGTCGCTTTATTTCAGAAGGCAGCTGTATCCTGTCTGATAGATACACAACGTCTGTGAAGCTTGCTAACAATTCCGTTGAATTTTGTAGTTCTGTGTTGCCCATAATGAAAACTTTTTTATGGGACTCTCAGCAAGTACCCACTATTTCTGACAACCAGCGTTCATTCGTTGGTATTTAGCCCAATGATGATTTGCAATCCATAAGCTAATTTCGGCTTGTTAGGTATGCTACTTTGCATTTTTGTTGTGTTTTTCTGGTATTGCGGGAATAATATTTCGCAGTTCGCCGGTCGTGCCTAAACGGGGTTACCGCTTATATTTGCGGTTTTTCACCCGGCGAAGATAGCTGAACCGATGCGCAGGATGGTCGCTCCCTGCTCAACGGCGACTTCATAGTCTGAGCTCATACCCATACTGAGCTCGGTAAACTGCTGGCCGACAATCTTTTCTCCGCGCATTTCAATAAACAGCTCTCTTGCCCGGATAAAGCAGGACCGAACCGCGTCTTTGTTATGCGTTAGCGGTGCCATTGTCATCAGGCCGACGAGTTTTAGATTCGGCAGTGTTTCTATTTGCTCAGCCAGATGGATTGCTGCGCCTACGGGAACGCCGTATTTTTGCGGTTCATTCGATGTATTGACCTGCAAAAGTATCTTCGGGATTAAGTTCAGCTTTGCTGCTGAAATGTTTATTTCCTCTGCCAGTCGCAGGGTATCAACCGAGTGTATCAGGGAAGTTAATGGCAGGACCTGGCGGACCTTGTTACGCTGCAGATGCCCGAGCATATGCCAGTTGATCCGGCAATTGTGTCGGACCGAATCACCCTCCTTTTTTAGTAAAAACTCATCTACCTGAGCGGATACCTTTTTCAATTGTTGAACCCTGTTTTCGCCGAGCTCGATGAAGCCCAGCTTGATGACTTCTTTTATGGCTGCAAAATCAGCCGATTTGGTTACGATTACGAGCTTTATTTCTGCAGGGTCTCTGTCGCTGCGGGCGCAGGCGGAATTAATGGCGTCTTTCACGGACTCTATTCTTTCGGATATTTTTGCCATAAAGCAACAGCCGGGAATAAAAACTGAATATTCAGACTATCATAGAACCAGGACAGATTAGAATACCAATTTACAATATTTTTTGCCAGTATAAAAATAGCCAACACCAAAAATTTTGATGGGCCGAATATGCTCATCATCTACAAAATACGGTGCGGATTCGGCGGAACACTTTTGGCAGATTATAAGATAGACACAACTATAAAATCTCCTGCTGTATCAGATTTTCTAATGAATAGTTTAATGGTAGCAGTTATTTTAGGACGATATAGATACTTAATAGTCTCATCTTTGAAAAACTGTGGTAATTGAGGATTGTCAAGCTTATGGGCGGATAGTTTATTTTAATGTGCACAAACAGCCGAATCACTGCATTTTGTGGCTGTTCGCCGGATGTTAATATGGCTGAAAAAAAAGTTAAAAAGAGTGATTTTTGACTTGCATTTTGATGCCGAATCTTATACAATAAATATACCAAAGATGAATAGGGGATGCGTTCTCTGAAGGGATTTTTTGATTTTTGAGTTGACAGCTTTTCAGGGTAAAATTAGTCTTGTGAAATGTTCCCTAAAATTGAGATAGTGTTTTTCTGATGGCTTTAAGAACCTCGGCGAGGCAGTGTGGAATGCCGGTCTCCCCCCCAGCCGGTCCCACCACCTCGCCTTTTTTATGCGCATACTATCTTTAAGATTGCTTTACCACGCTGACTTCAGCTCCTCGAAGCCGGCATCCGTTGCTCGACCATCGCCTGTTAAGATGATTGATTAGAAGCAGATAGACGCAGCCCAAACTGCTTGGCTGAAAACACAAAAAGAAGCATAGAAATAAGTCCCAGCGAGCCACCATAGATAAATGTTGCTACCGGAGCAACTGTATCCCAGAGAAACCCGGCAACTAACCCGGCAGGTAGAGCTAATAAACCTGTAAAAGTGTGATACGTCCCCAGAGCCGTTGCCTTAAACTGCTGTTGTGCCAAATCAGCCACAAAGGCACGTTGATTGCCGTCAATCGCGGCAAACATTACCCCGTAAAGTCCGAATAATCCAATAAAAGCTGGCAGCGAATCAGAAATTGCAAAACCAAAACAGGTTGCCGAAAACGCAAGATAACCGAAAATGATAACTTTTTCTTTGCCTATTTTATCTGAAACGATCCCGAAAGGTGCCGCAAGAGCACTGTAAAAAATGTTGAATAATACATACAAAAGAATCGGTGCAGCTATTGACAATTTACCTGTGAAAAACTGCTGTGCCCGCAGGACAAAAAACATATAGCCGAAGTTTCCTAAGGCAAACACGCCGGAAATCAGAATAAAGAACTTTAGCGGTCGAGAAAATGCCTTTATGCCCATTTTCGGCGTTATGTCCTGCGGCCTGGAACTTACTTCCTGCACAAAGCGCAACGGAACCAGCGACACAAAACCGAGCACCGCTGCTATGAAAATGATGGCCTTGAAATCAAAGTGGAAAAACCAGAAAAGCAAAAACGCCGTTACCGAACCTAAAATTGCTCCAGAAGTATCAAGGGTTCTGTGAATTCCAAATCCTCTACCCCGCTGGGTAGCCATTGAGTCTGCTATTATTGCGTCTCTGGCAGCCGTTCTCAGTCCTTTTCCCACTCTTTCCAAGACCGAAAACACCACCACGCTGGGCCAAATCCGCGAAAACCCAAGCAGCAGCTTAAAAACGGTTGAGGTCGCATACCCTGTATAGACAAACACTTTTCGTTTGCCAGCCCTGTCAGACCAGTAGCCGCACACAACCTTCAGGATGCTCGATATGCTGTCTCTCAATCCTCCTACCAGCCCGACAATCCAGCCGGTACCGCCCAGCGATTGCAGAAACATCGGCAGAATCGGCATTATCATCTCGCTGCTTAGGTCGTTGAGAAAACTAACAACGCCAAGCAGGATAACATTGCCAGTAAGTGTTTTCTCTGGTTTATCTCTCATTGCCGAAATCAAGCATTAGCCGTTTGGTGATGTGAAGTTACTCACCACGGACCTGCACGAAGATAGTCCTGCTGCGGGGGCCGTCAAATTCACAGAAAAAAATGCCCTGCCAGGTTCCGAGCAAAAGCGTCTTATCTCTTATCAGTATCTGCTCGCTGCAGCCGATGAGAGAGCTTTTACAATGAGAATCGGAATTGCCTTCGAAATGCTTATAACCCGGCCGGTGATGAGGTATCAACTCTTCCAACGTCAAAAGTAAATCGTGGATTACAGATGGATCTGCGTTTTCATTTATGGTAATCGCTGCTGTTGTATGAGGGCAATAGACAATCACATCGCCGTTGGTTATATCCGACTGGCTGACCACCGAAGCGACCCGGCCTGTGATATCTATCAACTCGCTACGTTTTTTAGTGCTTATATTGAAATCCTTCTGAATGATTTTCATTACACACTTACTCCACTCTTTTCAAAGGTGCAAAGTCATTTTTTGTATTAGGAAATCTATATTCTCAGTTTCCACCAAGAAGTCTCTTCAACTCCGTAATAAGAAATGGGATATCTTCTATTGAGGTACTCCACACAACATTTAGGTTGATGGAAAAGTAGGCATGGATAAGCCGGTTTCTCATACCAATCAAGACAGGCCAAGGAATCTCGGGAACGTTGTCGCGAAGTTCCTCTGACACTTGGGCCGCGGCCTCTCCGATGATTTCAAAAAGACGAACGAGCGAATGAACCAGCTTGCGGTCGCGGTTTAAATCTTCGCGTGTTGAAGATTGCACATACTGCTGGATTTCGGTCGCTGCATCCAGCATGTGCCGCATCCTCACTTTGTCTTCAGGACTGATACTGAATTCTGGCATTTTTTACAACCTCGTCACGAAAATACCGGCTTAAATCTTCAGGTGTCCGTAAATCGACTTTCCTGCCAAGCATTTC
>CAZBWE010000103.1:0-7350 GCA_964495465.1 uncultured Pirellulales bacterium | reverse complement strand
TTGATGCAGCTTCGATTTGCCCCGCAAAAGCAGCGCCGAAAACAGCTCGACGCCGCGGAGAAGCTTTTTGAGTCAATCGATAAGAACAGGGAGTATCCTTTCGAATTTGTTTGCTTTCGTATCACGGGTTACCACCCCAAAGACGAAACAACCCGGCAGCTTATAAAAGGAGATGAGCTTGCTGATGACCTGCAGATTTTTATTTCGAGGCTGAGCGGCCAGCTTGACCAGCCGGTGATTGAGCAGGGTGAAAAAGTCTATACCATTGAGGAGCTTGCGAAATTCTTCAGCATTTCGACAAAAACAATCCACCGCTGGCGTCAGCACGGCCTAATTGCGCGGAAATTCGTCTTCAATGACGGCGAAAAACGCTTCGGCTTTTTGCAGTCGGCGGTTGATAAATTTGTCGGAGCAAATCCGGAGCTGACCGGCAGGGCGAAGACCTTCGAACGGATGACGGATAAGCAAAAGCAGCAGATTATTAGGCAGGCAGCCCGGCTTGCAGCCACGACAAAATTGTCCCGCCATCAAATAATAAACAGAATAGCCGCCAAATTTAATAAGGCACACGAAACGGTCAGATATACACTGCTGAAATATGAAAAGGTCCATCCGCAAAGGCCTGTTTTCAAGAAACCTTCGGGGGTGATAGACTCAGCCGCAGCCGGCGAAATATACAAATTGTATAAACAGGGCAGCGACATCAGAGAATTGATGGAGCGGTTTAATCGCAGTAAAAGCTCGATATACAGAATCATAAACTTAAGAAAGGCAAGGATGCTGCTGGCAAAAAAAATCGAGTTTGCGGCCAGTGATGAGTTTCTGAACGATAACGCAGCCGAGGAGATTCTTGCAAAATCGGTCGGTGTGCAAAAAAGTATCTCAGGCAGGAGTATTAAGTCTTTCGTGTTGTTCGGAGAGCATTTGCTGCCGGAATATTTGCAGATTTTAAAGGACGCCCCCGTGCTCAACAGGGAGCGCGAAGTTGAACTTTTCCGCAGGTATAATTACCTGAAATACCTTGCCGGTATAAAAAGAGCCGACATAAAACTAAATCGCGTTTCGAGCGCCTTGTTGAAGGAAATAGAAAAGTATCTCGCCCGGGCTGAGGACATCAGGACGGCGATAATCGAGGCCAACCTGCGCCTTGTCGTGAGTATCGCAAGCAAGCATACGAGAAGCGGGGTGAGCTTTGCCGAGCTTGTGAGCAAGGGCAATTTCGCATTGATTAATGCCGTTGAAGAATTCGATTATACCAAGGGTTTTCGCTTCATCCGGCTTGCCTCTCTGAACATTGCTAAAGAGTATGCAAAGGTCTCGGGCAAGGAGACTGAGGTCGGCAGGAAAAGAGCGGCGTCGCTGGCCGATATTCAGCGGGATTTGAGGACCAGAGAGGCGGTGGATTTTGCGGCCTTCGAGCGGGCAAGGCAGAGCTTAACGCAGGTCATAAGCAATGAGCTGACGCAGCGCGAGCAGTATGTAATCCTGAATCGCTTCGGGCCGATCGGGTTGCCGATAAAAAAGAAGACAAAGACCTTAAAGCAAATCGGCGAAGAGCTCGGCCTGGGCAAGGAGAGGGTTCGACAGATCGAACTAACTGCCCTGCAAAAATTGAGACAGTCGCTGAGCAGTGAAGAATTCGAACTCCTGACCGGCTGATGTTGATAATTCTAAATTATCATCATCAAAATTACTTCGGTTGCCTCGTAAATAGCAGCTATAACCAAGACAATCGCCACCAACAAATTTCCCCTGATATTCATCGCTAACGCTCTGCCGTATCTGTTTAGGAAATTTGGGCCTTCGGATTTTCGGAAGATGTAAATCGGAATCAGGAGCGCAAAGAATGTCGCGACAATATATGCCTCGCCTTCGAGCAGCAGGGTAAAACTATGCGGCAGCATTGTAGCAGCGAGGGTATCGAAGCTCGGAGCCAATAGCAATCCCCACATCGAGGCCCTGAAAACAGCACCTAATAATCCGATACCTGGAATGATAACAGATGGGATTGTTATGTAAGCCAAAGAACCGAGGATAAAATTAATTCCGAATGTGGTTATTGCTGCACGCGGAATACTTTTGCTCATATAGGCCTTGCCTGCGACAGCGAGGGGGCCTGAGCCACCCGAAACCTGGGATTTTATACCTGCCAGTAAAGAAGCCTGTAGTTCCGGTATAGAGTGCACCAGCAGCATAAACAAAATAACGAGCCCGAAATAGACCAGATGCAAGCCGATAAAAAGACGCCCGTATTTGCGAATCTCGGCCAAGGGCAGACGCAGCCATTTGTTTTCGATTTTCTCGGCCAGAAGACAATAGACCTTGAAGAGTATGACGGAGCCGCCTGACAAAAGCAGCGCCAGGCCCAGCATATAGAGATAGAATGGTGCCTTTTCAGTTTTTATAAGCGGGGCGTATGCGATGAATTGGGACTTTGGAAAGGCACTTTTTAGCTGCTCAAGTATTTCCGGGCTGGTCAACTTTTCTTTTGGCAGTTGAAATACATAGGCGTTTTGGACTGCCTCATTACGTGAGTCGAACAGTCGGCCTGCCGCGGCACTATTGCTGAAAAGATAGCTGTTCACAAACAGCCGAACTTCTTTTTTGAATTGTCCGACTACTTTAAACACTTGGCCATCAATGTCAATTTCGCTTTTATTTTCTGTGTAGTAACCTGCGGCTACTTCATTAACATCCGGTTGCGGCAGCCGGCCCCATTCGAGTCCGGCAGTCCTGCCGGAGTCGTTGAAATCATCGGTAATATCCGGATAAAGTATGAGTTTTTCCTGAAAGATGGCACGATAGGATTTCTCGACATACGAGCCGAAGCCTTTGGTGACTTGTGTAAAATGGCTTGCCGGCCGGGATATGGGCAGAAGGCGAATGGGTCTTTTGACATACTCCAGACCTTCTGTTTGAGTATTAGGGTCGGCCTTGCCGATATACATAAAGGCATTTTTCCAGGGATTTGGGCCGGGCTGGTACTGATAGCTAAAATACGAAAACGCCATCAGCGAAAATCCAGCGGCCGCTATAATAATCCAGCTAATTGTCCCTTTCATTTTGTATCTTCCTCAAAAAATCCTTGTTTTTAGTTGAACTCTTGTGGGAATGTTCCATCTTTTTATGATGCCGAGCCCAATTTATGGCCGGGGCCTATTGTGTATAGTCGCTTTTTCGGCTCAGTGTTGGTATGAGAGGCAACGACCTTTCCAATAAAGATTATATGGTCGCCGGCTTCTGTCTTTGACTCTAACGTGCACTCGAAGTTTGCCACAGCGTCGGTAAGCAGCAACGAATCGATTTTTTGGGCTGGTTCGGTCTTACAGTCGAACTCGGCAAATTTGTCGACATCTCGGCCGGACTTCGAGCCGAAGAAAAGCGCTGCATCGGCCATTTCCGAGGATGGAAACGCAATTGTAAAGCATTTCGAGTGCCGGATGGTCTCGATTGAATAGTGCTTCTTTGCAACGGCTATGGCCATCATCGGCGGCTCGCCCGACACAATCATCGTCCAGCCGAGCGTAACAGGATTGGCCCTGCCCTTTTTGTCTTTGGCTATGGCGATTACCACCTGCTCCGGATATTTGGTTTTGATTGCTTCTGAATATTCGACTTGTTTTTGCATTGCTCTTGTCCTTAATTGGGTTTATATTTGGATTAAAGGAATTACTCATAAGATTATAAATTCAAAATTATTTTTAACAAGGACAAAGAAATGAATACCATCGGATTTATAGGCAGCGGAAATATGGCAGAAGCCCTGATAAGGGGTATAACGGCGGCAAAGGTCTATGCGCCTGAAAGTATTTTTATAAGCGATATCAGGGTTGAGCGGCTTCAGTTTCTTTTGGAAAGATATAACGTTGTTCCTGTTGGGAGTAATACCGAATTAGCTTCAAAAGTGAATGTCTTAGTTTTAAGCGTCAAGCCGCAAAATATGGCCGAGGCGCTGCAAGGCATAGAAGAAGCTGTCAGGCCGGATGTCCTTATCATATCTATCGCTGCCGGCATAAAGGTCGCAAAGATAGCTGATGCCCTGGGTGATATTGCGATAGTCCGCGTTATGCCTAATACTCCCGCCTTGATTGGCGAAGGCGCCAGCGCATTATTCGCCAACGAAAAGGCAAAGCCGATGCTGGATAAAGCAATGACGATTTTCTCATCGGTCGGCAAGGCCGTTATCGTTGAAGATGAAAATTTGATAGATGCCGTTACCGCAGTGAGCGGCAGTGGTCCTGCTTATTATTTTCTGCTGATGGAGGAGATGATAAAGGCGGCAGTCGAGTTGGGGCTGCCCGAAGATGTGGCCAAGGACCTGGTATTGCAGACCGCCAAGGGGGCCGGCCTGCTTGCGGTTGAAGCTGATAAATCCGGGGAAACTCCAGCCGAGCTTCGCAGGAAGGTTACCTCGCCCGGCGGAACCACCGAAGCGGCCCTGAAAATATTTTCAGGGGGAAATTTCAGCCCATTGGTTCAGGCCGCCCTGAAAAGAGCCTGCGAGAGAAGCAAAGAATTGTCAGGTTAAGTTATTCAACGACGATTGCCTCAACCGGGCATTCGTCAGCGGCCTGCTGAACGGCGTCCTCGTACTCGGCAGGGACTTCGTCAACGATGACCTGTGCCGTATCATCGCCCATTTCAAACACTTCAGGACAGGTATCAACACAAAGCCCGCAGGCGGTGCAGGTATCATCAATTCTAACCTTCATAATCGGCTCCATTGTACCACGGGCTTCCAGCCCGTGTTATTTGATAATTGTTATCCTACTGCTTATATCGCGGGCTTCCGTCGTTAGGTGTCCTCAGGCGGTCAGCCCTTGATACCACGGCCAAGATGGCCGTGGTACGGTATATAAAATTGCAGTACGGTCGTCAAGTATGTAAACAGAATTTTTTTTGGCCTGTTCAACTTGCGATGAAAATCAGGTAAAGGCCGCCTCGAAAGCAAAGATTCGGGAGCAATTAAAACGCTGATTTTCGGAATTTTAGCTGTTTTTTATAACTGGCTTGTCTATCTTGCCTGCAATTTGCCATCATGAAATAAGGCCTGCACATTTTTCCACAATCTTGGTAATATTTTCATTCGTTGGAGCACTTTGCCCCTTTTCCATCCCTAAGTCGTTAACTCTCAGGTGCTCGAATTCAGAAAATCCTGCTTGTTGAAGGCAGTTTTTGGCGCAGTCCAGCTCACAGCCATCAATGGCCAGTATATTCGAGGCCTCTTGTGTCTTTTTCATAATACCCTCCACTCGGCCACCGATGCCGACCAGGCAAAACATCCTGCCGATACCATCTTTAGTCATTTTTCTTGCCGCACGGTCTGCAATTTCACCTACATCAGCGGCTGCCGGGCAGGCAAGTATTAATTTTGGGCCGCCGCTGCAAACATTTGATTTTTCAGCACACATAATTTGTTGCTTACATAAACATCTTTTTAATTTCATCCGGTGATAAAACTTTGCCTGCTACTTTAACTTGGCCATCCACGGCCAAGGCAGGTGTAACCATAACGCCGAACTTCATTATATTGTTAATCTCTGTTAGTTTCTCTATTTCATATTCGATGCCGGCCTGCTTTGCTGCTGATTCGGCATTTTCCGCCAGCTTCTTGCACTTGGGACAACCCGTACCGAGGATTTGTATCTTTTTCATTTTTCACCTCATTTTTGATTATGTTTCGACGGCAGGTGTAACAAACCAGTTTTGGCTTTTTAGGCAAATCTTTACTAACATAAGCATCACAGGCACTTCGATAAGCACGCCAACAACTGTTGCCAGGGCCGCTCCCGAGGATAAACCGAATAACATTGTTGAAGTAGCTATCGCTACCTCAAAATGATTCGATGCACCAATCATAGCCGATGGAGCGGCATCGCGATATTCGAGCTTCAAAACTTTTGCCAGTCCATAGGCAATCCAAAAGATCAAATTCGTTTGTATAAACAATGGTATCGCTATCCAGAAAATAGTTAAAGGATTGGAGAGAATAACCTCTCCCTTAAAAGAGAACAATAAAACCAGAGTAATCAGCAGGGCAATAATGGTAATGGGCGTTAGTACGTGCAGAAATTTTTCTTTAAACCATTGCTCGCCCTTATGGGCGATAATCCATCTTCGTGAGAAATATCCTGCTACAAGCGGCAAAGCGACATAGATAGCTATGGATAGCAGTAGCGCCTGCCAGGGGACAGGCAGCCGGCCGACACCCAGTAAGAAACCGCCTAATGGACCATAAAGCACGAGCATTGTCAGAGAATTTATGGCCACCATAACCAGGGTGTGTCCATCGTTTCCTTTGGCCAGATATCCCCAGACAAGGACCATCGCAGTGCACGGAGCAATACCGAGGAGGATACAGCCAGCCAGATAGCTGCGCCACAGAGGCACTTCTAAAACTTTCAATCCGTCAACTTCGATTACCTTCCCGACGCCATAGGTTGCACCAACGGGCAAATCCAGGCCGAAAGGCATCTTTACCTGGTCAACTTCCTCAGGACCAATAAAGCCATAAAAGAGCGTTCCAAGAAAAAACAATGCTATTGCATACATTGTAAATGGTTTTATGGCCCAGTTGACGAAAAGTGTCAGCCCAACTGGCTTGGCACTTTTGCCGGCCTGGAGGACCTCGGCGAAATCAATCTTGACCATAATCGGATACATCATAAAAAACAAACAGACAGCAATGGGAATTGAAACCACCGGTGCTTTTCCGACATAGATAGCCAGACTATCGAGATAGGTTGCGACAGAGGGTGCAAGCTTTCCTAATACAATCCCGCCGACAATGCACAGGCCCACCCAGACAGTAAGGTATCTCTCGAAGATACTTAATCCCTTTGCTTGTTGAGGTGCATTATTTTCCATTTTTTCTATCCCCAGAAAGTGCCGAAAAACGTTCCGAATGCCTCCTGGATAGCTTCCTGAATTTTGGGATTGCTCAAGGGCAGGGCATAAGCCACGATAAAAATGGCAACAAGTGCTGCAAAAATCTTTAATTCTCGCTTCATAATTATTCTTCCGTCAATGGCTTGTATCAAACGCCTAAACTACAGGGCTTTGAGCAATTGTTTATTCTCTTTTACCTGCTGCTTCAGGACTCCCTTGATGCAGGAGAAGAATTCGAGGATGCAGGGTGTCTTTAATTTATAGATGACCTTGAGGCCGTCTTTACGATACTCCAGCACGCCGGCATTAACCATTACCGAAAGATGCCGTGAGACATTCGACCTTTCAGAGCCGATATGTTCAGCGATGTCACAAACGCACTGCTCGCCATCTTTTAGAAAATCAATAATCGCAATCCGCAGTGGATGTGCTATCGCCTTTGCAATCTCTGCCTGTTTTTCA
>CAZBWE010000102.1:0-7355 GCA_964495465.1 uncultured Pirellulales bacterium | reverse complement strand
GAAGCTGCTTGCTGTTTTGCTCCGCCGGGCCAAAAAGCGCTGTCGGCCGTTCTGGCGAACTGCCGTCGCGAGGGCATTTCAAGCTGTGGGAGTAATAATTCTCTGCTTTATTCTCTACGTTGTCTGGTTCTTATCTGGCAAGCCGGTAATTACTACTAATTATGTTGCCGAGCTTAACCGCATGGTAAAACCCGATGCAGATGAAAGCCAGAACGCAGAACCTTTATACAACAGGGCAATCGAGCTATACGGAAAAATACCTGATGATATCTCTAAACTTTTTGAGACGCAGTATATAAAAGCTAATGCTGAAGAGAAACAGCGTATAGCTGAATGGATAACCGATAACGAAGAAATGTTTAATATAATTATCGCGGGCACAAAGAAGCCGTATTATTGGTCAAACTATGGTGAAAGTGATGGCGTCGAGAATGTGATGGATATTCTTATGCCTCATCTTCCCGGCTTTCGCAAATTGGTTTTTGCTTTACGCTGTCGTATTTGGCTGAGAGCTGAGCAGGGCCTATACGAAGATGCCTTTGGTGACATAGTTGCTTGTTACCGCATTGGCCAGCATCTAAGAGGGGATAAGCTTGTGATTGAACAGCTTGTAGGAATTGCCATCGAGGCCTTATCTGTTCAGAACGTTCGGGACATCATAAGTCAGTATGAGATAGACTCTGCCACATTGTCTGAACTGCAAAAGGGTTTTGAGCAAATGATTACCGATGAAGATTTTGTAGTAAGTTTTAAAGCGGAAAAACTTCTTGCTTATGACATAATCCAGAGGACTTTTACAGATGGGCCTGGAGGAGGCCATATAATACCGAAAAGTGTATCGCAATTGTATCCAGAGGTCCAAATTATCGGGGGCACATCGTTAAGAGACCACAGGCCGTCCCCTGTAAAAACACAAGGGCAGGATTGGATATCAGATATCAGGTACGAAATAAGCGAACTTGGGGGATTCATTTATGAGGCCTGCAGCTTTTGTAAAAAGACCAGCTACATATTGTTCCTCCATCCGGACAAGAAGCAGACCTTACAAGCATTAGAGGGACTATACGACTATTGGGAAGTCATTAGGATTAAGACACCAGCCCAAATCCGAGCAGAAGGAATAGACGTCGAAAAAGAAACTATGGAAATCGTTAAGGGCAACATTTTAATGCAAGAGAGCGCACCTGCTATTGGTAGGGTCTTTGCGCAGGATTATGCAAATAAAGTCAGCGTGGAAGCTGTCATAACGATAATTGCAATATTGAGGTATAATAAGGATGTTGGCCGTTATCCCGAGAATTTGAACGAGCTAATAATAACAAATTACCTTGAAGAATTAACGATGGATCCATACAGTGATAAACCATTAGTATACAAAAGGAAAGACGAAGGTTTCATCCTTTACAGTGTGGGCCCTAATTTTATCGATGATGGCGGAACGGTTGCAGTTGTCAATGGCCGGACTAGGAAATGGGGAACTAAAGAACAGGGCGACATTGTTCTTTGGCCTGTGCTGGAATCGAGCGAGAAGAAATAATAGTATAGCCAGGATAGAAATAAATAAGATAACCTGGACTTTTAGTGTTTGCCGGGGGAGTAAAAAAATAATGAAATCAGAATTTAAGGGGGATTAGATTATTAAATTATGACACGGCGGGCTTTGCGTGAACGCCGACGATTCTTTTCTGACGGTTTCTCATAATAGGCAACCCGTTTCATATCACGGATTAAGCCTTCTTTTTCACACAATTTTTTGAATCTTCTGATCATCTGCTGAACGGATTCGCCTGTTCGTGACTTTACTCTTAACATATAAAGAAAGACCCTTCCTATCCTTCAACTAAAGCAAGTAATACCAGCTATCTCAAAACAACATTATATATTTAATTCGTCAAAAATCTATAGATTCCTTACTATAAAGCAGATTTTGCATCTGTTCAAGTCAAAAAAGTATAAAACGGCATTTTTTTGTTTTTCCAAAGGATTTTTCGAGTGCAAGAATTAGTTTTCAGGCCGATAAAATGGGCAGGACGGCCTGAAAAAACCGCAAATTTAACGTATATTTGGGTCTTTTTGAACAATATCGGCAAAATATGATAAAATATAAGGGTAGAAGGGCATAATATAGATACGGATATGGTTATATGAGTAGCGATAAATTTGCTCTGTCCTCGCAAGGGCAGGGGCACGAAGAGCTTAGAGGGAATTTTAGTTGGAGAAATTGCGTCAGACGCTGAGAGTCAGAAGAGAGCGGGCCATTTTGGTGGCCGCCATTCAGCACCTATCAAATACGAGCGACGATTTGGCAGAGCTTATGGCGTTGGCCGAGAGTGCAGGGGCAATCGTAGTAGATAAGTTCCAGCAAAAGATCCACAAGATAAGACCCGGAACATACATAGGCAAGGGCAAGGTCGAACAGCTTGCCGACAGGGTCAAACGATTCAAAGCAGATGTCGTGATATTCGATAACGACCTTTCGCCTGCGCAGATTCGAGAGCTTGAAGAAATTATAAAAGTGAAAGTTCTCGACCGCAGCGAGCTGATTCTGGACATATTCGCCACAAGGGCAAAAACAAAACAGGCCAAGCTGCAGGTCGAATTAGCCCAGCTCGAATATACATACCCTCGGTTGACCCGGATGTGGTCGCACTTAGACGCCGTAGCCGGTGCAGGCGGAGCAACGGCAGCCGGCACTGTCGGCGCTATAGGCACCAGAGGCCCCGGTGAGCAGCAATTGGAAATCGACCGGCGATTGGTCAGCAAGCGAATCATCGACCTGAAGCGCGAGCTTGCAAAAATCGATGAGCGCAGAGTTCGTGAAATCAAGGCGAGAGAAGGGCTGTTCAAAATCTGCCTTGTCGGCTATACCAACGCCGGCAAAAGCACACTGCTGAACGCACTCACCGATGCCGGCGCTTTTGTTGAGGACCGGCTGTTTGCGACGCTGGATACGAGGACGAGGAAATGGTCGCCGGCAAGAGGAGTCGAGGTGCTTATCAGTGACACTGTCGGCTTTGTGAAAAATCTGCCTCATCAATTAGTTGCATCGTTCAAGGCGACACTGGAAGAGGCAATTAATGCGGATTTGCTCCTGCATATTATCGATGTTGCCAATCCCGATACACTAAATCAAATTGAATCTGTAAAAAGTGTTTTGAAAGAAATCGGCTGTGGTGATATGCCGGTTTTGGAGGTGCTTAACAAGGCCGATATTGTCAAAAGAATCGGCGACCTTGAGATGCTGCAAACGCTTTATCGCGAAGCCGTGACAATATCAGCAAAGACCGGCTTCGGACTCGAAGAGTTGAGTCAGGCGGTAACCAAAAAGTATAAAGGCGGCGAAATCCTGCTTCGTGTTATGAGCAGCCAGGCGAACGGCAAGGTTTATAATTTTTTGCGTGCGCACGCACAGGTTATAAATGAGCAATACTTAGACAGCTCCGTTTTGATTGAAGCCCGGCTCGGCCGGAATCAATTAACAGCACTAAAACAATTGCATCCGGAAGCCATAGAAATCATAGAAGGCTGATTAGCCACGAAGACGCTAATACACGAATTTTAACCACAGATTAACGCGGATTTTTTTAGACACGGATTTACAAGAATTGACACAAAATACATAGTAACCGCAGATTTTTGATAGCGATAGTGCGGGTTTACAGAACATAAGAGGGATTAGCAAAACAATTAAATAAACAGACCCTATTTTTGCAATGAAAAAAGGAGCAAGCATTCAACTTGCTCCTTAATAGTTATAATATTGAGGAGATGCCTAAAAATGCAGAGCTCCGCATCTTCACGAGGAAGATTATTATAACTTGCTCTCATTCTCATTTTTATTATAATACGCATATAATGTCAAGAAAAATTTTCATAATTTAGCGGTTTTTTTGATGGGCGAGATAATGAATAAAGAAAAGGTAGTTTTAGGCCTGGATATAGGGGTAGGGTCAATCGGCTGGGGTTTGGTTAAAATCACGGAAGAAGAATACTGTGACGAAAAGGATGACGGGACAATTGATAAAAAACATAGAATCACAGATGGTACAATAATAGATACGGGCGTAAGGGCTTTTCAAATACCACAGGACAGACAAAAAAAAAGTTTGGCCCTTCAACGAGGAACGGCAAGGAGAAGCAGGAGAACTACGAGACGAAAGGCACAAAGATTAAAACTGCTCATTAAACTCGCAAAAGAATTCAATCTAATTGATAACAACTTCTATAGAGATGAAATTCTAAAGCCCAAAAAAGGAGACAAGGAGTGTGATTGGGACATCTGGTTTATAAGAAAAAAAGCCCTTGAAGAAGAACTTTCGGATGCTGAACTATTCAGGGTTTTATATCATATAGCAAAACATCGGGGTTTTTATTTTCATACAAAGTCGGAAGAAATTCAGGAAGAAGACAAAAAATCTGAAACAGGCGAAGTAAAAAAAGGACTCGTAAGAATCAGAAAAAAACTCGAAGACGGGGGCTGGGAAACTGTTGGTCAGATGTTCTGTGAGGAATTCAAGCAGACAAACAAAGAAAACAAAAGAAAAAGAAACGCACAAGATAAATACGGAAATTCAATTCACCGAAGCTTGTTGAAAGAAGAAATCGAGAAAATATTTGAGAAACAGCAAAAGCTCGGCAACAACAAAACGAAAGAAGAACTTAAAAAGAGATATATAGATGAAATATTAATGTATGAAGAAGGAATTGATGAAAACAAACTGAGAAAAATGATGAGTCATTGCGAATTCACCGGCGATTTGTGCGCACCAAAAGAAAGCTATACCGCTGAAAGGTTCATTTTATTTAACAGGCTTAATACATTAGAACTTGTTGACACACAAGATAAAGACAGACATTTGCTGCTCGATGATGATAAACAAAGAAAGAAAATCGAAGCCCTTGCATATAAAAACAGCAAAGTAACTTTTGCTCAGATACGAACTGAGTTAGAGCTGCAAGATAATCTACATATAAGATTTAATCTTTGCTCATACAGCGAGAAAACTCCCGAATATAATAAAAAACTCGTATGTAATATAAAAGACGGTCGGCCAGACTTTGAGGAAAAGCATAAAGTTTCCATCGTTGACATCTATACAGGCGAGGTAAAGGTACTTGACGCGGAAATAAAAAATATATTCAACAGAAAAACACTCATGCCGAATTCAAAAAAGATTTACGTGTATTATTCAGATATAAGAAAACAATTGAAACTTTCAAGCGATTTCAGATTTAAGGATTTGTCGGGATACACAAAGTCGGCAGTGGAATTCGGCAGCGAGGCAAAATACGTAAAGCAGTTTGAAAACGATACCTTTATTGAGCTTAAAGGGTATCATAAAATCAAAAAAGCCATTGAAGATAAATGCGGCAAAGAAAAATGGGAGCATATCAGCAGCAATATTACAAAACTTGACACAATAGCAGAATCCTTGACTTATTGTAAAAGCGATGAGACAAGAACCGAATATCTGCATCAGCATAATATTATCGATAAGGAAATTATTGATGCCGTACTGAAAATCAATATGAAACAGGTTGCCAGTTATTCAAGAGAAGCACTTGAAAAACTATTAGAGAACATGGAAAAAGGAGATTTGTTCCAAGAGGCGAAGGAAAAGGCCAACTTCCCAAAAAGTGAATATGAAAAGCGGGCGATACTTAAGCCGTACAGCGGGTTTTTTGAAAATAATCCGGTAGTAGCAAGAGTAATATCACAGGCAAGAAAACTGGTAAATGCGCTGGTACGAAAATATCAAAAGCAATACCTGATTAACCAGATACATATAGAGGTGGCTACAGAGTTGGCAAACAGCGAAAAACGGAAAAATCAAATTGCACAGGGACAGAAAAGATACAAAGATGACAAAGAAGCGGCAGAAGAAAGATGCAGAGAATTCAATTTAGACCCCGAAGAAGGCCAGAACCTTTTGATGTTCAGACTTGCGGAGCAGCAACTAAATAAATGTCCATATACCGGCAAAACAATCACCTTTTATCCCACCGCAGCAAGTAATGAAGTTTATATAAAAGATTGCGAGATTGACCACATAATACCGATGAGCCGGTCATTCAATGACAGTTTGAATAATAAGGTGTTGTGCAGCCCGGAGGCCAATCAAAATAAAACGAACAGGATACCTTTTGAGTGGTTTGAGGAAACTTACGGCAAGAATAGTCAGCGGTGGGCGGAGTTTGAAAATACTGTAAAAAAGATGTATGAGATGCCGTATCCTAAAAGAAAAAATCTGCTAAGAAAAAGCTGGACGGATAAAGACAAAGAAAAGTTTTTGAGCAGAAACCTTAATGATACCCGTTATGCGGCAAGGCATATAGCCGATTATCTTCGAAAGTATTTTGATTTTTCAAAATCCAAACGAGACGAAATCAAAGAAGTTAACAGGATACAGTTACGAAGCGGCGGGGTAACGGCATTTCTGCGGCACATGTGGGGGCTGAATAAAAATAGAGAAGAAAATGATTTACACCACGCGATAGACGCATTGGTAGTAGCCTGTTCGACTTATGGACATGTTTATTTAGTATCAAATCTTGCCAAAGAAATAGAGAGAAAAGGCAAGAACTGGTATAAACATTTTGGGCGGGACAAATTTAAGCCCTGGGGAAATATCAGGGAAGATGTCCAGGCCGCTGTTGATAAAGTGTTTGTTTCGAGAATGCCAAGGCACACGGTAACTGCGGCAGGACACGAAGAGACTATAATCAGCAAAGAAAAAATAAGCAAAAACAGAACAATCAAAATTCGTGGCGGGTATGCGGAAATGGGGGATATGGTTCGGGCGGATGTGTTCGTGGATAATGTGGGGAAGAATTATGTTGTGCCGATATACTCGGTTGATATTTTCAGCAATAAGCCTTTGCCGGATAAATATCTGCATAAAAACGATGCTCCTTATGACCAGTGGCCAAGCGTAAAAGAGAGCAAACTTAAATTTAAATTTTCGCTATTCAAAGATGACTTGATAAGCATTAACGGTCAGATGTATTATGTCGATTATATACGCGCTACCAGAAGTAAAATAAGTGTCAAGAAAACTGATGGTTCGTTCATAGACAACATAAAAGAAGAAAAAACTAAAGAAATAGGTTATAAAAATATGGAATTGAAGAAATACTCTGTTGACATGCTGGGGAACTATAAGGAGGTAAAGCAGGAAAAAAGGCTCGGCAATAGATTTAAGAGCGGAGTATAAGGAAGTGTTCCAGTCTTACAACATTATACGTTAATTTGATAAAAAAGTGGGAATTTTATGGCGGCTTGCAACAAAAATAGCGCATTTTTTTACATTAAAAACGGCCACAATCTCTTTAGCAACAAATACTTACATATCTGC
>CAZBWE010000101.1:0-7403 GCA_964495465.1 uncultured Pirellulales bacterium | reverse complement strand
GATTTTGCAAGATTGGCTGACGAGATAGCTATAGTTGAGTCGGCTGGTGTGAAGATGGTGCATCTGGATATTATGGATGGTCACTTTGTTCCGAATATTACAATCGGCCCGCCAGTGATTGCCAAGCTTCGCAAATACAGCAATCTGGTCTTCGACAGCCACCTGATGATAAGCGAGCCGGATAAGTACATAGAGCACTTTGTCGAAGCCGGTGTCAATCATATAACATTTCACATCGAAGTTACGGATAAGCCGGAGAAAATTATCGATAAACTGCACAAGCTCGGCTGCACTGCAGGGATATGCCTCAATCCCGAGACTCCAGTGGAGCAAATAGAAAAGATTGCGCCTCTTTGTGATATGGTTTTGGTAATGACGGTTCATCCGGGTTTTGGTGCTCAGGAATTTATGCAGGATGCAGCCAAAAAAGTCATCAAAGTACGGGAAATTGTCGGCCCCGATATACGTATAGAAGTCGATGGCGGGATAGACCCGCAGACCACGCCAATTGTAGTTTCCTACGGTGCTGATACGCTCGTGGCAGGCAATGCAATATTTGCACAAACCGACCGTATTGCCGCAATAAACGCTATTCGTAATGCAGCAAAGTAATTTTTATAGCAATTCTTGTAAGTTTTTGATAAAATTCTGTGTGCCTTGTTATTTGCGATTCAACGACCTGTTATTCCGCACTTGATGCGGAGTCCAGACTTTTTGGTATTCTGGATTCCTGCTTCCGCAGGAATGACGTAAAAAAGCAGAAAATCCCATGTATAACACGGCGTTAATTAAAGATTGATATGGCTCAAAAAGCAAAATCAAAATGGAACGGCTTTTCGTTGAAGCCGCGTAAAGAGATGCCCGACGGGCTCTGGATGCGTTGCCCGGGCTGCGAGCATATGCTTTACAGGGAAAGCGTTGAGAAAAATCTTAACGTCTGCCCGGAATGCAACCATCACTTCCGAATCAGCGCTTCGACCCGAATAAAGTATCTGGCCGATGAAGATTCGTTCCAGCAATCTCTAAGCGATTTGGCATCCGGCGACCCGCTCGGCTTCAAGTTCAGAGGAACCACATACAAGCAGCGATTGAAGGGCGACGAGAAAAAATCCGGCGAAAAGGAGGCGATGCTGATAGGCAAGGCCTTTATCAAGGGAAGGGGCATAATCCTCGGCGTGATGGAGCCGAATTTCCTGATGGGCTCGATGGGTTTTGTGGTCGGCGAGAAATTTTGTTCCGCAGTCGATATGGCGATGGAGGAGAACCTGCCTTTGGTGGTTGTCAGTTGTTCCGGCGGGGCAAGAATGCACGAGGGGGTGGTGTCGTTAGGTCAGATGGCCAAGACATCTGCTGCCCTTGCGAAATTTGACGATGCGGGGGGGCTATTCATCTCGGTTCTGACCGACCCGACCACAGGCGGGGTAACAGCCAGCTTTGCGATGTTGGGCGATTGTATAATAGCTGAACCGGGGGCACTGATTGGCTTTGCCGGGCCAAGAACAATCGCTGAGACGATAAAAGTGGAGCTGCCGGAGGGGTTCCAGACAGCTGAGTTTATGTTGAAGCACGGCTTTGTGGATATGATAGTCCACCGCAGGGACCTCCGCAGCGAAATCGCCCGCCTTATAGATTATTGTCAAAAATAACTCATCTCTTTTACCTTGTATATTGTCTCGTATTCTGCCACTAATGCACAAAGACACTAATATTTGTTTTCAAATTCAAACTATTTTTGTGACTTTGTGTCTTTGTGGCTAATCTTTACTTGCGAACCTCTTTTAACGCCAAAATTACATTTGTTTCAATACGTGGTAATTGTAGTAAAATCACCCTTTCACTTTTGGACAAATGTGCGTATAATCTTATAAAAATAGCGTGCAGCGTATAGCGTTTAGATGGAATCAATGAACTACGACCAACTCGTCTCGGCGGAGCGAGCCGTAGCCGGATGAACAATAAACTATGAAATATTTTCGCAAAAATATCGAAAGTGCCAAAAGCTATGAACCGGGATTTCAACCCTCCTTCGCCAAGGCTACGGAGGGCAGGCCAAAAGAAGCCGACATTATAAAGCTCAATACCAATGAGAATCCCTATCCGCCTTCACCTAAGGTATTAAAAGCGCTTGCAGAAATAAAAGATGAGCAGCTTCGCCGATACCCCGACCCGCTGGGAAATGCCTTTCGAGAGGCGGCGGCAGAAGTGAATGGCGTCCAGCCGGAAAATATTATGTGCTGCAATGGCGGAGATGAATTGCTGCGAATGGCCCTACAGGCCTTTTGCGATGAAAATCGTCCTGTTGCGTATCCTGTTCCTACTTATTCGCTTTATCCGGTATTGGCGAAACTGCAAAATTGCAGGGCAATCGAAATACCTTTTGACAAAGAATTCAATCTTCCGGCTAAATTGGCCGGCACTGGTGCTGCCTTGACCATAGTCTGCAATCCGAATGCTCCGAGCGGCACTTTTATAAACGTTGAGGAGTTAGCTTCATTAGCTGATGAGCTTGCCGGGGTATTATTGATTGATGAGGCGTATGTGGATTTTGCAGAAAGAGAGTGCACATCGCTTGTGAAAGATTTTGATAATGTGATTATACTTCGCTCGATGAGTAAAGGGTATTCGCTTGCGGGCGTTCGGTTCGGCTATGCGGTTGCCCAGCCGGGTTTGATAACCGGCCTTTTGAAAGTCAAGGATTCCTATAATGTTGATACCGTAGCTATCGCCCTTGCAACGGCGGCTATAAAAGACCGGGAGTATTTCAATGAATGTGTCAAAAAGGTAAAAGCTGAGCGTATCAGGTTGACCGAAAAGTTAAGAGACCTTGGTTTTGATGTCCCTGATAGTTTCGCAAATTTCATTCTCGCAAAATGCAAAAACAAAAAAGCGGCTGAAGTTCACGAAAAACTGACGCAGCGAAACATATATGTCCGATACTTTAATTATCCGAAGTTGAAAGACAAATTGAGAATTTCTATTGGTACCGAAGAGCAGGATAACAAGCTAATATCAGCTTTGAAGGAAATCTTGGCAGAACCTGGTTAAATGGTGATTTGTTACCTGTGGCAGAGCTAAATGGTTAAATTAACCAGTTGCCAATTACCAGTTACCAATAACCAATAACCAAATAAGGGTATTCTTATGGAAAACAGAATTGCTAAAACCCACAGGCAGACGAAAGAAACCGATATCGGCGTTGAGCTTAATGTGGATGGCCTCGGCAAATATGAGATTGATACCGGCATCGGCTTTTTGGACCATATGCTCACTCATCTAAGCAAGCACAGCAGAATCGATATGGTGGTCAAGGCAAAGGGCGATTTGAATGTCGATGCGCACCATACGGTCGAGGATATTGCGATTTGCCTTGGCGAGTGTTTGCTAAAGGCCCTCGGTGACAAAAAAGGCATCAACAGGTATGGTCATAGTTCTGTGCCGATGGAGGATGCTCTGGCGAATGTATCCGTGGATTTGTCAGGCAGGGCAAGCTGTGTATATAATGTTGAGTACCGCACGGATAAAATTGGCGATTTTGACGTGGAGTGTATCGAGGAGATGCTGCGGAGTTTTTCGAACAACGGCAGGTTCAATCTTCATATAAACGTGCCATACGGCACAAACAGCCATCACATAGCTGAGGCGATTTTCAAGGGCTTGGGCAAGTCGCTGGCGATGGCCGTGGCAATCGTAGGGACCGACATACCAAGTACGAAAGGGCAATTGTGATAGACGAACTCAGGGCTGAATACAGAAGCGGTATCGGCACCGACATACACAGGATAGCCGAGGGCAGAAAGCTGATGCTCGGCGGTGTTTATGTGCCGTTCCCTGCCGGCTTGGCTGGCCATAGCGATGGTGATGTGGCTCTGCATGCCGTTATCGATGCCCTTTTAGGCGCAAGCGGGATGGGAGATATAGGGATGTTATTTCCCGATACAGACCCGAAGTTCAAGGACGCTGACAGTAAAGAGCTTCTTTTTATCGTGAAAGAGCAGCTCGAAAAAAAACAGTGGGACGTGGTTAATGTTGACTTGATAATACACACGGAGCAGCCAAACCTGAATCCGGTTAAAGGGCAGATTAAAAGGTGCATTGCCGGGCTTTTGGGAATTGATTTTACAGCGGTCAACGTAAAGGCAAAAACGAACGAAGGGCTTGGTGAAATAGGAGCCGGCGAAGCAATGGCCGCCACCGCTATAGCGCTTTTGAGAAAAAAACGCAAAAGAACTTTATAGAAGGCGGAAATCTATGGGACTGCAATTGTATAACAGCTTGACGCGAAGGAAAGAAGAATTTAAGCCGTTAAAAAAAGGCAAGGTTGGCATATACGTCTGTGGGCCGACCGTATATGGGCACGCACATTTAGGGCACGCAAAAAGTTATGTAAGCTTTGATGTCCTGGTTCGATACCTTCGCTATCTCGGTTTCAGTGTTACTTATGTGCAGAATATAACGGATGTAGGCCATCTGACCGACGATGCGGACGAAGGCGAGGACAAGATTGCTGTGGCGGCCAAAAAGGAAAAGATGCATCCGATGGAACTGGCGGAGTATTACACCCGCAGTTACTTCGAGGATATGGACAAGCTCAACTGTGTTCGTCCGGATATCAGTCCAAGGGCCAGCGGACACATTATTGAACAGATTGAACTGGTAAAAACGCTGCTTGAGAAAGATTACGCCTACGAGGTCGGCGGCTCGGTATATTTCGATGTCTCCAAATTCAATGACTACGGGAAACTGTCCGGCAGAAATGTGGAGGAAATGCTGGCTGGTGCACGGGTGGAAGTTTCAACGGATAAGAAGAATCCTGCGGACTTTGCTCTCTGGAAAAGAGCTGAGCCGAACCATATTATGCGGTGGCCGAGCCCCTGGGGAATGGGATTTCCCGGCTGGCATCTCGAATGTTCGGTGATGGCGATGAAATACCTGGGCAATACAATCGATATTCACGGCGGCGGACTGGAAAATCAGTTCCCGCATCACGAGTGTGAAATCGCCCAGGCAGAGGCGGCCAACGATGCGCAATTTGCTCGATATTGGCTGCATAATAATATGGTAACCGTTGACGGCCAGAAAATGGGTAAGAGCTTGAACAATTTTATCACTTTAAAACAGGCCTTTTCAGGAGCACACGAAAGACTAACCAGACGCTATGACCCGCTGGCGGTCAGGCAGTTGATTTTGAATAGTCACTATAGAAGTCCGCTGGATTTTTCAGATGCTGCACTTTTTGCGGCACAGAGCGGCTACGAAAAAATAACCGAGACTGTCAAATCACTGCGAAAAAGAATGACCCAGGTCCCGCATGGCCAGGCCGACAGTAAATTAACGGAACAATTGAAGCAGTTGAGAGAAAAGTTTGAAGCGGCAATGAATGATGATTTGAATACATCTATCGCACTTTCTGTTATTTTCGAGCTTGTTCGGTTGGCAAACAATCTGCTTGAAGAAAGCGAGACATTTGTGGAGACCCTTAACGAAATTGACGTTTTGTTTAACCGGCTGGGGGGAGATGTTCTGGGTTTGGTAAAGGATGAATATTCTGAAGATATTGGCGCCGACACTGATATGCTGGACAAGCTGGTCAACGTCTTTATCGGGCAGCGAAGCAATGCCCGACAGAGGAAAGATTTTGTAGCGGCTGATGCGCTGCGTGACAAGCTTGAGGAAATCGGAATATTGCTGGAAGATAAGCCCGGAGGGATTACTGCCTGGAGAAGAAAATGAGAATGCTCGGCATTGACCCGGGTTTGCAGGTCTGTGGATATGCCTGCCTCGAAATAGGTGACAACGGAGAAAAGTCGCCGACGCTCCATAGCTATGGCGATGGAGCGCTGCTTGAGGCGGGCGTTTGCCGCACGTCCGGACATTTGCCGATAGAAGCAAAGTTAAATCAAATTGCCGAAGATATACAATCTTTGTTAAAAAAGTTCAGCCCTGACATCGTGGCTGTAGAAGAATTATACTCACATTATGCCCATCCAAAGACGGCGATACTGATGGGGCACGCAAGGGGAGTTATACTGCAAAAGTGTGCCGAAGCTGCAATTGAGGTCAGAAGCTTTAGTGCGACACGTATAAAAAAATCAATCACCGGCAACGGAAGGGCATCAAAGCAGCAGATGCAGAGGGCCATTCAGGCAATCTTGTCCTTACCTGATATACCGGAGCCGGACGACGTGGCCGATGCCGTAGCGGTATCATTATGCTGTGTAAATTCGCTAAAAAGTTTTGACTCATGTCTTGTGGTTGGGGGCACGAGCGACGAGCGACGGGCGGCGGACGACACTTATGATAGCAAAGATTGAAGGAAAACTCGTTAAGCTCGATACCGATAGCGCCCTTGTGCAAATAGGTGCGGTCGCGTATGAAGTAATGCTGCCGGGCTATTGTGTAAATGCGCTGTCGGATATGGTCAGCTCGGATATCACGCTCTGCACGATGGAATATTACGAAGGCACGCCGGCCGGCGGCAATCTTATACCGAGAATGGTCGGTTTTTTAAATGCGGGCGAAAGAGATTTCTTCAGAAAATTTATCAGCGTCAAAGGAGTAGGCATAAAAAAGGGTTTGAAGGCCCTTAGTATCCCGATAGCCAACATAGCTGCGGCAATAGAAAACGGCGATGATAAAATATTATTGTCTCTGCCGTCCGTGGGTAAAAGACTGGCCCAGCAGATTATTGCGGAATTGAAGGGCAAGCTCGGTGATTATGCGATTGGAGCCGAACCCGGCCGCTCCGCGGCGCAGACTGTATTTAAACCGTTTCAGGTTGAAGCACTGGAGATTCTTGTCGCCTGGGGTGAAAAAAGAAACGAGGCGATTGAGCTTATTGAGATGGCCTGCCGGAGACACCCTGATATAAATTCCGCTGAAGCGCTTGTGCCTCTGGTGTACAGGTTAAAACAAGGAATAGAAGTATAAAATAGTTCATAGTTCGTCGTTGTGAGTTCATAGACTACAAACTATGAACAATGAACTATGAACAACGAACTAAACTATGGCTATAGGCAGAGTAATTAGTGGACAACCTGTAAACGAGCAGGAAGAAAGCTTTAACGTTGCGCTGCGGCCGAAGTCTTTGGACGAATGTATAGGCCAGTGCAGCGTTAAGGAAAAGCTCGTCATTGCGATAAAGGCGGCGAAGCAAAGGTCTGAGCCGTTGGAGCATATTTTATTTTACGGCCCGCCCGGACTCGGAAAGACGACCCTGGCTAACGTCGTGGCGAATGAAATGGGAGCCAGGATTCGCTGCTCATCAGGACCGGCCTTGACCAAGCAGGGCGATGTGATGGGCCTTTTGAGCAATATAAATACCGGCGATGTGCTGTTTATCGACGAGGTGCACCGGCTCAGCACGCCGGTCGAAGAGTTTATTTACCCGGCGATGGAAGAGTTCA
>CAZBWE010000100.1:2245-7410 GCA_964495465.1 uncultured Pirellulales bacterium | reverse complement strand
CGACAGGTCTGGCCGTCAATAATCTTTCCATTCTAAAAACAAATAAGGCACGCGCTATTCGCTTTTCAACCTTGGACAGCTTGTGCAGGATATTGAATTGTTCACCCGGAGACCTGCTCGAGTTCATTCCTGATGAGCTGCAAAACTAAAGCCGCTTATATTATCCTTTCTGTCATTCCGGCCTTGAGCCGGAATCCAGGAATATTAAACTGGTTCCCTGCCCTTCGCAGCAATGACAAAATGTGATAATTACTTTTTGGAAACAGCAATAGATAGTTACAACCTGGTCTTTTTTCTTTCCTCAGCACTCTTTCTGTGTTACACTACCTGGGTCTTTTGATATTAGTGAAAAAAACAGCGCAGAAAGGATTCTATGAGTAAGACAAACATAGGAGCTTATCCGAAGAATATAACAGCAGTTCATAGATACGAAGTTGTCCGAAGCAGAATAAAGATGAGCATAGCAGGCAGGAGATTTCATTTTATAGGCGCAGGCGGCATCGGGATGAGCGGCTTGGCGCAGCTTTTGATAAAAAATAATGCGTTTGTATCCGGCTCCGACCAGACCCCCAGCAGCATTATCGAGAATTTACACCGATCAGGAGCTGACATAAAAATTGGCCATAACACCGCAAATCTCAACTCCCAAACCGATGCTGTTGTTATATCTGCTGCTATTAAAGAAGACAATCCAGAATTGAAACTTGCACGAAAAAGAGGATTAAAAATTTATAAATACGCCCAGATGCTCGGGGAGCTGATGAACAGCTACGATGGGATTGCTATTGCGGGAACTCACGGCAAAAGTACTACCAGCGGCTGGCTCATCTACCTGCTCCAGCAGGCGGGCATCGACCCGAACTTCATCATCGGCGCCAAAATAAATCAGTTAGGCAGCTCATCCGGTGTCGCAGAAAGCACTTACTTCGTAGCTGAGGCCTGTGAATACGACCGCAGTTTTTTGAACCTCAAACCGAAAATTGCCTGCATTCTTAACATTGAGCAGGACCACCTGGACTATTATAAAGATGAGAATGAAATAGTTGGAGCTTTCACCGATTTTGCTCTCGGTGTCCGGCACGGCGGCGTAGTAATCGCCAACGGCCGGGATGCGAATGTGGCAAAGGTCATCCGACAACTACCCGCCGGCCTGCGTTGTGAGACCTTTGGACTCGAAGAAAATTGCGATTTCTATGCCAATAATATCCGGTTGGATAACGGACTACATACTTTTGAGGTCTATCATAATAGAGATCTTTTAGGCGCTGCAAAGATTTCGCTGCCGGGCAGGCACAATATCCTAAATGCCCTGGCAGTTGTGGCTATGGCTGTTAACATTGGGATACCTCACCGCCGGGTGCTCGAGCTACTGCCTGCCTTCACCGGCATTGACCGCCGGCTGATGCTGAAGGGGCGGTTCGGCCAAATAACGGTCATCGACGACTATGCCCACCACCCCACTGAAATCAGGGCGTCGCTTGAAGCGATACGACAGAAGTATCAGCCGAGACGAATATGGTGCGTTTTTCAGCCGCACCAGTATAGTAGAACGAGATTTTTGCTTGATGATTTCGCCGAAAGCTTTAAGCTTGCTGATATAATTATTGTGCCGGAGATTTATTTCGTCCGTGACTCGCAGGCAGCCAAAAAAGAGATTAACTCACAAATGCTGGTTGAAAAAATGCGTGCCAATGGAACGGAGGCGATATATATTGATAGTTTCGCAGCTATTTGTGATTACCTGAAGAAAAACGTAACTGCCGGCGATATGGTTATTACTATGGGCGCAGGCGATATTTGGAAGGTAGCAGATGAATATATTCAGTGGCTTGGAAGAAATAGTTAAAACCGACTATCCTTTAGCAAAGCATACCTGGTATGGTCTGGGCGGGCCTGCCGATTATTTTATCAGGCCGAAAAACACAGACCAGCTTAAGGAAGTGGTTAAACGGTGCAACGAAAACAAACTCCCGGTTTATGTATTGGGCTTTGGCTCAAACCTGCTTATAAGTGACGAGGGCCCGCGGGCGGCGGTCATAAAGCTTGAAACGGATAAATTCACCAAAATAGAATTTAACGGTGAAGAGATTACCGCCTGGGCCGGAGCGGAGCTGGCCAAGCTGGTTTTGACCTGCGTGCAAGAGGGGCTTTCCGGCATTGAGGCCATAACCGGCATACCAGGTTCGATTGGCGGCGCCGTGAAAATGAACGCAGGAGGCAACTTCGGCGATATCGGCGCAGTTGTCGAATCCGTAACCCTGATGGACAGCCAGGGAGACATCTTCGAGAAAAGCAAGCCGGAATTGATGTTCGACTACCGAAGCACAAATATCATTGCAAAGTTCGTTTTAAATGCCCGGATGCAATTATCCTCCGCAGACCCTGAACAGATTATGCGAACGGTCAAGGAGGCCTGGATTTATAAGAAGAATAATCAGCCGTTAAATACGAAAAATTCCGGCTGCATATTCAAAAATCCAAGAGGCGTATCAGCCGGCGCTCTGATTGACAGGGCCGGCCTTAAAGGGCTGCAAATCGGAGGAGCGGTCGTCAGCGAAAAACACGCCAACTTCATTATCGCACAAAAAGGGTGCAAAAGTAGCGATGTTATGAGACTCATTGACGCTGTTAGGCAGAGAGTCAAAGAAAAATTCGATATCGAATTGGAGCTTGAAATCGAAATCTGGAAGTGAGGATTTAACCACGAATGAACACGAAGCAATAGTTGGTCGGAATTCGTGAAAACTTATGGCAAAAAACAAATGGCAAAAAACAAGTCGCAAATTGAAAGTGATAAATCATAAACTTGTGGTGAACAGAGCCGAGCCATTAAAGGTTGCCGTTCTTATGGGCGGCATTAGTGAGGAACGCGACATCAGCAGCCAAAGCGGTCTATGTATTGCCGAGGCGCTAAAAGAAGCTAACCTGAATGTAGTAACTGCTGATATCCGGCCGAACAGTATGGATATACTTGATGATAGTGACATCGATGTTTTTTTCATTGCACTGCACGGCAGATTCGGTGAAGACGGCCAGCTTCAGCAAATACTCGAAGATAGAGGATTGGTCTATACCGGCAGCGGGCCGGCCGCGAGCAGGTTAGCGTTCGACAAAATGGCAAGCAAAAAGGCCTTTACCGAAACCGGCGTTGCTACGCCTGCAGCAATTGAATTCACCGCCAACACAGAAAATCTCGAAAGCAGGCTACACCAACTGGCTGATAAGTTTGTAGTAAAACCGGTAAGGCAGGGAAGCGCTATCGGCGTTACTATCGCCGATGACCCAAAGTCCGCAATAACGGCAGCCGAGAAGTGCCTGAGCGAATTTGGCGAGTGTATGATTGAAAAATATATCCAAGGGCGGGAAATAACCATTGGCATTCTTGAAAACCGGGCACTGCCAATTATTGAGATTCGCAGCAAGAGCGGCTTTTACGATTATCACGCAAAATATATCGATGAGCAGACCGAATATCTCTTTGATACGATTGATGAGCCGGCCCTCGTGGCGAAAATCAATCAGGCGGCGCTTGCTTGTTACAACGCGCTCGGCTGCAGGGGCTTTGCAAGGGTGGATATTATTTTGTGTAATAACCAAATTCCCTATGCTCTGGAAGTTAATACCATACCGGGTTTCACAAAGCATTCACTGCTGCCCAAAGCGGCTGAAAAGGTTGGGCTCTCAATGAGTGATTTGTGCGTAAGAATCATCGAATCGGCCTTGGCAAATTACAATCTTGAACCTCAATTTAATCGGACTATGAGCAATAAAAAGTAGCTGTGGCCAAAAGAAAAAAAACAAAAAACAGTGTCAAGAGGATTTCATTCAGGCACAGGGCCTCCCCAAAAGGGCAGAAGCTAAATTGGCACATGCCGAATTTAATGGGAATCTTAAAAGTGCTGGCGGTGGTCCTTGTTATTGCAGCGGTGGGTGCAGCTCTTTATTTTGGGCGGAAGTATATTGCCTCAAACGCACCTGCCGAGACAGGACCGCTTGTGCTGGTAGATGTGCCTGAATGGGTAAATACTGAGCTGAAAACCAAGGTTTTTGCCGCAGCCGGCTATAAATATATCAAGCTTGATGAAAATGCCGCACAGTTAATAGCGGAAAATCTCGCATCCGTGGGCTGGATTGACAAGATAAAAGTGCAAACCACGCACGATAATATCATAATCAAGGGGCAATGGCGGAAACCTCTGGCCCTGATAAAATTAGGTTTTAATAAATTTTACGTCGATGCCGAGTCTGTTGTGCTCGATTTTGTGCCGCTCCCGAACCTGCCGATTATCCAGGCCAGGGGTATTTCGGTAACGTCAACTCCACCGGTCGGACAGCCGGTTACAGCGGATGACCTCACGGCGGCGGTAACCATACTGGCCGCACTTGCAAAAATGGATGAATCCGTCACGCCTGACAAGCCGCTTCTTAATGAAATTGACAGCATTGATGTAAGCAATTTCAAAGGCCGTCATAACAGCAGCCAGCCGCACATTATTCTTTATGCAACAGACAACACAGAAATTATCTGGGGAGCTGAATTCGGCGCCTGGCAGCAGCATCTGGAAGCCACCGACGAGGAAAAGCTGGCCAAGCTCTACGGTTATTACAAAGAGTACGGCTCGCTGTTAGGCGGCGCAAAATACATCAATCTTCGCAACCCCCAGGATAACATCCCCCTGCCTATTGATAAATATTAAACGACAAAAAGATTGTTCAATGCGGTAGCCAAATCGGCATATTGGTAATCAATTTCGAACTCTTCACAGATTGATTTGAATTTCTTAAGGGCAGATTCACTCAATTCGCTCTGAAAATCTTTATCGCCCCTGCAATAGAAGATTCTACAGCCGGCAAAAC
This sequence comes from uncultured Pirellulales bacterium, assembly GCA_964495465.1. Taxonomy (GTDB): domain Bacteria; phylum Planctomycetota; class Phycisphaerae; order Sedimentisphaerales; family Anaerobacaceae; genus CAZBWE01. The sequence continues at coordinate 2,553 of CAZBWE010000100.1, read as the reverse complement.
GATATTCATAAACGCTGCACTTGCCGTCAATGTTATACGGACAAAGACTTGTCAGCATCGGCTTTATAATTTCACTACCCAGATTTGAAGCCAGATACATCATTTCGGGCGTTGTAACAAACAGACGATGGTCGAATCCCTGTTCGCTGGCAGGCTTGTCGAACTTGCAGCATTTGCCGCAGGCGTCACAATGTCCGGCTAAGCTGCGGTTATTACGTATTTGTAAATCCAGCCAGTCGTAAATTTCAGCAACTTTTTCCAACAACCGGCTATGACTTTTTGTTTTGGTCATTTGAGTTTTAGTTATT
>CAZBWE010000100.1:0-2145 GCA_964495465.1 uncultured Pirellulales bacterium | reverse complement strand
AAATTCGGATTTCGTATTTCGTATTTATCCTTCGTGCCTTTGTGCCTCTGTGCCTTTGTGCCTATTTCTTTACCTCTGTGGCTATTTCTTTTTGATTTTTTCTATTTCCTCGCAGTTGTATAACTTCCCTCGATTTATGCCGGGGCATTTTTTGGCTGTCTCGTTCCAGATTTCGGGGTTTTTCAAGTTGCTCGGCCAGAAAGGCCAGTTCCTGCACTGGTTCGGCCGAACAGGATAAATCATACACGTTTTTTTACCCGCCTCGTCTTTCAAGAATATGCAATTCCTTGTAGAACGTTGTTCAATAATGCTTGTTCGCAGGCCGACACGTTTTAAGAACTTCCGCCTTAACTCGGCGGTTGTCATTTTCAGAAAATCTGCGATTAGTTTGATTTCCGGACGTGTTACCCAGATATAGCCCTTGCTCGGCCCGGCGCAGCACGCCCCGCACTGCATACACTCAAAATGCAGACCGGCAACATACCACGGAGTTTTCTTTTTTATTGGCATCTTACCATTTCAGCACCGCTCCGGTATCGGCGCTGGTGGCCATTGAAGCATACTTTGCAAGGTAGCCCTTTGTTATTCTCGGCTTTGGCGGCTTGAATTGCTTTTTACGTTCTGCCAATTCTTTGTCGGATAGTTTCACGTTTATTTTGTTGTTGGGGATATCGATTTCGATGATGTCACCATCTTTTAACAATCCGATAGGCCCGCCGACCGCGGCTTCAGGGCTTATATGCCCGATGCAGGCGCCGCGTGTCCCGCCGGAAAAGCGGCCATCGGTAATCAAAGCAACGGATTCTCCTAATCCGGCACCCATAATATAGCTGGTCGGGCTGAGCATCTCCTGCATACCAGGCCCACCTTTGGGTCCTTCATTGCGAATAACCACGACATCGCCTTGTTTGACCTTTCCTGCCAGAATCCCTTCGCAGGCATCTTCCTGACTCTCGAAGATAACCGCAGGGCCGCTATGAGTCAGCATTTCAGGTGCAACTCCTGCCGTCTTTACAATGCCGCCCTTGGGAGCAAGATTACCACGCAGGATTGCTAAACCGCCTGTTTTCGAATACGCATTATCTAATGAACGAATGACCTCAGGATTTTTAATCTCCGCACCGGCGATATTTTCACCAATTGTCTTGCCGGTTACAGTTGGACAATCTGTATTAAGCAGATTGGGGATTTTGCTGACCTCTTTTAATATAGCGCTTATGCCGCCGGCGGCATCGACATCCTCGATGTGAAATTTGCTCGACGGTGCCACCTTGCATATATTCGGGCATTTGACTGAAATAGTATTTATCCGCTCAAGACCGTATTTGATACCGGCTTCGTTGGCAACCGCCAGTGTATGAAGCACGGTATTAGTCGAGCCGCCCATCGCCATATCCAGAACAAAGGCATTATCCAGCGATTTTTCGTTGATTATGTCTAACGGCTTGATGTCCTTTTCGAGCAGGAACATAATCTGTTTGCCTGCCTCTTTGTAAAGCTCCTGCCGTCTTGGGTCAATAGCGAGGATAGTGCCATTTCCCGCAAGGGCCATCCCAATCGCCTCGCAGAGACAGTTCATCGAGTTGGCCGTGAACATACCCGAGCAGCTTCCCTCGCCCGGACAACCGGTGCATTCGAGTTCTTTCAGTTGTGCTTCGTCAATTTTGCCGGCGTTGAATTCGGCAACACCTTCAAATATGCTGATAAGGTCAACGGCTCTGCCGTCTTTTGTTTTGCCCGCCGCCATTGGCCCGCCGGATACGAAGATTGTCGGGATATTCAGCCGGACCGCCGCCATTAACATCCCGGGGATAATCTTATCGCAGTTAGGGATACAGATAAGGGCATCAAAGCAGTGCGCCCTGGCCATCGTCTCCACCGAATCGGCGATAATTTCCCGCGAGGCCAGAGAGTATTTCATACCCGTATGGCCCATAGCTACACCATCGCAGACCGCTATCGTGTTAAATTCGAAAGGCGTTCCCCCCGCCTTGCGGACCGATTGCTTGACAACATCCGCCACCTTATTCAGGTGAACGTGCCCGGGCACTATCTCGCAAAAACTGTTGGCTATGCCGATAAATGGTTTTTCAATGTCTGCATCAGTAAGGCCGCAGGCGCGGAGAAGGCCCCTGTGCGGCGCCC
>CAZBWE010000099.1:0-7463 GCA_964495465.1 uncultured Pirellulales bacterium | reverse complement strand
CTCCAGCCGGGTATATCATATACAAGACCGGTCCAGCCGGAATCGGCGCATGCTCCATCCCAACCTTTAATTTTCTCAGTACCGGGTATCTCAAAACTGAAATTCTCAACCGTAACAGATGTTGCCGCACCGGCAGGAACGCATACAGCCAGAACCAATACGACAAAACAAACCAGATAAGTTAATTTTTTATACATAATAGTCCTCCTTATAAAATAAAGCACAAAAACAACAAATCACGTTTTTTTACGTACCTAAAAAGACACCCTTACTCCCGTTTACTTCCTATAACAACACCTCCTCTAAATAAGAAACCGCAAAAGGGAACAAACTATAAAATTTTTAAAAAAAATTCCACTACTTAATTATTTATACCAAATAAGGCATATCCGAGTCAAGAAAAAAGCGGGAAAATAGGTTTTGCGGATTTATTTTTTTTACAAGCTGCCAAACCAGTCCGGAAATGCATACGCCTTTTACTAATAAGCACTTACAGACATCTGGGGGATGATAGTTTATTGAGGATTCGAGTGCAACAGACTGGACACTGCCCATCTGTGACTAATGAAGGACCTAATTGGCGATTATCACCCTAATTATGCTCACCGTAGAGCCAGTATTCATTTGCTAATTTGTAATCGATGATTTCATCAGGACGGAAGAATATTTTTATTTCCCGCTCAGCCGATTCGGGGCTATCCGACCCATGAACAAGATTATGTCTTTGTGAACAGCCAAAATCACCACGGATAGTTCCCGGCTGGGCTTCATAACCGAAAGTAGCACCCAACATTTTGCGTGCCATACTTATAATTCCCTCCGCCTGCCAGGCCATTACAATTACAGGTGCTGAACAAATGTATTTGATTAGCCCTTCATAAAACGGTTTATCACGATGAACTGCGTAGAGCTGACCGGCCAGCTCCTTCGAGACTTGTATAAGTTTCGCTGCGACGAGCTTAAACCCCTTTTTCTCAAATCGCCCGATTATTTCGCCGGCCATATGCCGTTGAACAGCATCCGGCTTAATAATAATTAAAGTGCGTTCTGCCATTGCTGTATTATGCAAACCGTGTTTCCCACCCCTGCGGCAGTCATAATGTCACCACTACAAATGGAATGGGGAAAAACAACGAGGTATCACATCCCTTCGGGGACAATATAAATCTCGACTCTTCTGTTTTGTGGATTGCCTTTCTTGTTGGGTTCATTCGGTACAACCGGGCGGAACTCACTAAAACCCCGTATGCTCAATCGCTTGGAGTCGATATTATTTCCCGCCATAACACCGAGCACCGATATTGCCCTGTGTGCCGACAAGTGCCAGTTTGTCGGATGCAAACGTTGGGTCTCGGCTTTTTCAATAGGAATATCATCGGTATGTCCGGCTATTATAACGTCGAATTTTTTACCCTGTTCCGAATTCAGAATTCCACAAAGCATCTTCACGGCCTCAGCCGCCGCAGGCGCTACTTTGTCACTGCCCTTTTCAAACAGCAGGTCGCTCTTGAATTTCACTACCCCGCGTCTTTCGTCAAAGGTAACCATATCCTGCTTGTCGGCAAAATCTTTGAGCATCGTGCTAAGCTCGACCGGCAGCTGTGCTCCCCCGTAAAGCAGCTGATTCTGCATCGAAGCAATCAGCTCACTCTTTTTCGCCAGGTCTTCTTCAAGTGCGGTAATTTTTTGCTGCAGTGTCTCCTGCTCGATTGTGCCTTTGCCTTTAGCAGCATCAAGCTGCCTTTTTAACTGCTCAAGCTCCAAAGTAGCAGTCTGCACCTGGGTTCTGAGCTCGGCTATTTGCTTTCTCTGCGTATCGTTCTGAATCCTCAAATCTTTTAGCTCCGTATTGCAGCCGCCCAGCAACACAGGATAGACACCCATAAGAAGAATTACTGAAAGTTTGGTAATTCGCATCGTTCAATCCTTTCCAAAATAACTTATGACAGATTTTATTCGACCGTCCTTCAAATATGCAAACCGTTTACTTATAATCTGTTCGGGCCAACAACTATTTTTTCAGCCGTATTCCTCAATAAAACCTATTTATGTTTATCCGTCAAGAATAAACTTGCAAAATATATGGATAACAAATACACAATACCATTTTTGTGGATTTGTTCCAGAGTCGTATAATCTGAACCAAGGCCGATTTAACCTCGGTGGCGGCAAATATCCAGCCAATAAAGCAGAACTCGCTATACTTGCCAACTTCTACAAAAATGCTTATACTAGTGGCTGCTATTACCGGCCAAATTGTTTTTTTCGGACTTTTTGACGAAAACGCTTTATTTTCAGGGGATTGCGTGATTTGTAGTCTTAGCAGCGAAGATTAAAGCGGTTGCAGAGATGTTTTAGCCGATAAGTAAATATATAATGATTGATAACCTGCAGAAACTTTTAGCAAGACCCATTCGGGTTCTATTCTGCCTATCTGTGCCATAACTACATTATGGGCAGAAATTATAAATCACATAATAAATTTACAGGATAAGCAATTGTTATATTGTCGAAGTGTGAGTATGAGTAAAGACAGAACTATAATCAGTTATACAGGCAAATCACGCTTGTTTATTGTTAGAATCAACCTGATATAAAGAGATAAAAGATACAGCGGTGAAAAGAAACAAAATTTCGGGCAAAACTCCGGTTCATAAACCAGCAGCATCAGAAGCCGACAATGGATTGAAATTGGAGCAAAATCAGTTCAAACTAACCTGGCCTGAGTATTTTGCAGCTCCGGTTGCAGCCATCCTGGCGGCAGTATGGGCCTTTCCATACCTCGGAACCTCAATAGAATGGGACGATTTATTTTATATGAACGTCTCACAATATACAACAAAGCAAGCGTGGGTGTTGAACCGCTACGGCCATATTTATTTGCAGAAGTTTTTCTTCTGGCTTGCCGGTGACGCTTTGACCGGGGCAAAGATTTACTGGAGCTTTTTAGTTTTCTCCACATGCGTTCTTGTCTATTGGTGCGCAAGGATGCTCGCAGGCAAAAGGGGCTACATAGTCGGCCTGGTGGCTGTGCTTTTTCTATGCAGCTACCAGCTCTTTGTTTACTATGCGGGATGCACCTTTGCAGACCTTACCGTAATGTTTCTGCTGATGCTTGGTACCTTTGTATATTTTGCTTTTCTCGTCGACAACTATAAGCACCGTCGGCTCATCATCATTATATTAGGATTGCTCTTTTTCTGGGCGGTTAAATCAAAAGAAACCGGCATTTGTATGGGCCTTTTGTTCTTTGGTCTTGGAGAAGATGAGGCAGGCGCCCGCAGCGTCAGATGCTTCATCAAAGATATAGGTTGGGTGTGCGTTGGAATGCTCATAGGATGTGTGCTGCTGATGGCATTAGACCAGATTTTCCTGAGAGATGCCTGGTTTTCGATGCGACCTTCCAGCATAAGAGAGCTATTTTCATATAATCTAACTGAATATATACATGACCAGAAAAACAGGTCTTGGTTTACGACTTTATCGATGGGGCCTATTTTAACGATTTTTATGCTCTATATACTCGTCGGGCAAAAGCTTCCCGGCAGGGTATCTTCAAGACACGAGATTTATGCGTGGCTGATTCCTCTGATTGTGATGTTTTTTCTCAGTGCATCATCCATCCGGGTACAATGCGGCACGGTTCCACGTTTTCTCTTTCCTGCAATTGCCGGTCTCTGTGTCTGGGGCGCTCAATTCTTCCGGTTCGAAATCAGCGGCCTGATGTCCAACGGAAAATTCGGCCCTCGAATTCCCAAAGCTGTAACAGCGATAGCTCTTGTGCTGTTGGCCTTTATCGTAGCTTCATTTGTGACGCAAAAAGCGCCCGATGCAGTCAGGGATGCCGGATGGAAGTCACCGGAACGGTTCTATACCTCCGTGATACTACCCTTATCTACTATGGGGCTTATTATCTGCGGAAATATCTTAAGAAAACAAAAATTGACAACAGTCTTTCTTATGTCGTTGTGCCTGTTCTTCTTAATATATTTCCCGGTCAGCAATAATATAGCTTCATTAAAGCAGAGGTTCACAGCCACGAGGAGTGAGCTTCGCTATGAGCCATATCGCATTTTTGCGGATGAGCTTAGATTCGATAAAGACGTAAAGATATTAGTCTCAAAAGATATTAACGCCAGCTCGCGGTCGCTGATGCTGGGCAGGGAAGTAAGGTCACACTGCTGGATGTTCAATGTATTCTTCAATCAAAAGTTCGACGAAGGCCAGTTTATAGACGGCGGCCCTGATGATATAGTGAAAGGCAGCTACACCTATGCCTTTCTAACCTTGCGTGACTGGAAAGGAATCAGCGAACGACACTATGCCGAACATCTTTTAGAAGATTATGAGCGAAAAGTCGATAAAAGAACACAATTAATTCTGCTGAAAAAGAAATGAGCACAATAAACAATCGATTATGACGCCTTACAATGAGCAAAATAACAGAAAGAATATGAAGTGCGAGGTTCTGTTCGTCAATCCTCCTTCGCCCGACGGGTATATATACATACGGGACATAAATCGTTCAGGTCGTCGTTCCCGTGAACGCACGATATGGCCGCAAACCAGTTTGGCATACCTGGCAGCGGTTGCTAAACGCGCAGGATATTCGGTTGACCTCCTGGACTGCATAGCTACCGGTATGTCCTGGGACCAATACCTGAATTATATCAAGGAAAACAAGCCGAGATGGACCGTCGTCCAGGCAATATCTTCCGTAATGACGAATGATATGTATGCCACTTATCTTGGTAAACGCTATAATAGTAAGACCATTGTGGTAGGGCCTCACGTAACAGCCCTGCCGAAAGAGACGCTGGAGTGCTTCCCCAGCTGCGACTTTGGCATAATCGGGGAAACGGAGGAAACTCTCGATGAATTGCTCAGGGTGGCAGATAAAGGCGGAGAGCTTAAAGGAATCAGGGGGCTTGTATATCGTGACCACGGCGAGATAGTAGTCAATGAAGAAAGGGCCTTTATCAAAGACCTGAATTCTCTGCCCATACCGTCGCATGAGCTTTTGCCCGTGGATAAATATGAGCTACCGTATATAGGTAAAAAATACACGTTTGTTCTGCACAGCAGGGGCTGCCCGAACGCCTGTCATTTCTGCCGACAAACAGTGATGTGGAAATCGCAGCCACGCTTAAGGTCTCCGGAAAATATCTGTGAAGAATTAAAATACCTTAATAAACTCGGCATTCATAATATTATGTTCCACGCCGATACCTTCACACAGGACAGAGACAACGTGATTGGATTATGCAAGCAGATAGTGAAGAATAATTTGAAAGTGCGCTGGATTTGCAACGGCAGAGTGGACCGGGTCGATGAAGAAATGCTGAATTGGATGAAGAAAGCCGGATGCTGGATGATAAACTACGGGATTGAATCCGGGGTTCAGGATATTCTAATAAAATGTAACAAAGGCGAAAACGCAACTGTCGAAACCGCACGCAAGGCGGTTATGATGACAAAGCAAGCCGGTATCAAGGTGTGGGGATATTTCATCATAGGCCTTCCCGGAGAAACACACGAAACAATTAAAGAGACCAGCCGTTTTGCCCGCAGTCTTCCGCTTGATATGGTCAATTTTGCAGTTGGTGCGCCCTATCCTGGGACAGTATTCTACAAGCAGGCGGTAGAGAACAAATGGCTGGAATCAACTGAATGGGAAGACCTCGACCAGAATTACTCGGCTGTTGTAAGTTATCCGGAGCTTTCCAGCAAGGAAATAATGCAGGGGATAAAACAATGCTATATAGAATGGTTTGCTCGTCCTCGGGGCCTTTGGGTCTTTCTTAAAGGGATGAGCTCCTGGAGAAATGTCCTGACGATGCTGCGCCTGGTTATATCCCACCTGACAATCAAGAAAACAGCCGAATCCTGCGATAGGTAATTAAAATCAGGAAGCAACATAAGAGACAAGATTATGGTAAAACCTGTAAACAAAAACAATTCATCCGTAACCGTTATATTGCCTGCATTTAACGAAGGGCAAAATATCGCCAGGACTGTTTCAGAGCTTCTCCAAATGTATCCGGAATACGAAATACTGGTTATAGACGACGGTTCGCTGGACGATACGGCAAAACTCGCAGAGGCCGAAGGTGCCCGTGTTGTTCGTAATCACGTCAACAAAGGATACGGTGCTTCTCTGAAACAGGGGATGCGCAAGGCCAAAGGTAATATTGTGGTTTTTATGGACGCTGACGGCCAACACGATTGCAAGGACATTGCACGACTTGTTAAGGCCCTTGAGGATAGTGATATGGCGGTCGGTGAACGGACAGCAGAAGATATGGTTACCGTGCGAAAGCCAGGGAAGTGGATTCTTTCCACAGTTGCCGATTTCCTTGCAGGCCGGCACATCCCGGATATTAATTCCGGCTTCAGGGCCTTGTATCGTGAAGACGGGCTAAAATATCTTGCCATACTCCCCAACGGGTTCTCCCTAACTACCACTATCACACTTGCTATGATAAAAGAGGGGCGAGATGTCGAATATATTCCTATTCGAATATCACCCCGGGCCGGCGGTAAAAGCTACGTGCGATATTTTCGTGACGGAGTAAAAACGCTTCTGTTGATATCACGCGTGATTATGCTCTTTCATCCTCTCAAGATATTTGCGCCATTGAGTTTCATATTGTTTCTTATAGGAGGTCTTTACACCCTGTACACACTAATTTTTTATACTAACATAACCGATACAAGTATATTGTTACTGTTGTCCAGTCTCGGATTCCTGTTCTTTGGCCTGCTTGCAGACCAGTTATCCAATATTCGCCGTGGAGGATGACCTTTGAGCATTATCGAGCGTATTCCGGAGATTGCCTGCCCCGAATGCAAAAGTGAATTGCAGGAGTCTGATAATTTACGATGCTCGGGATGTGGAAAAGTCTATGAAATCCACGACAGTATTCCATATATGGTCGGCGACGAAGTGAAGTCTCTTGCCGAAGAGATAGCGGTGCAGGACCGCGTTGCCTGCGAATATGAACAGAAACGATACCAGTATCCTTACGCCAGAAGATATCATAACTGGTGGACGGAACAGATGCTCTCACGAGTCCGTTCCGATGGCCGAATGCTCGACAACGGCTGTGGAACCGGTCTTTTATTCGATAAAATCAAACCCGGCCAGGCCGTCGGACTTGACATCTCCGGTGAAATGCTCAGATACGCAGCAAAACACTCTGACCAATTAATTCTGGGAAACAGCCAAAAACTTCCCTTTAAGGATAATTCCTTTGATGTTGTTTTCTGCCGGAGTCTTCTGCATCACTTACCCGAGCCGGAGCTTGCAATAAGTGAAATATCACGAGTGCTTCGTTCGCAGGGTGAGGCAGTTTTCGCCGATACCAATAGCTCTCTGCTTTCTTATTTACCCCGATTGATTGCCAGCCGGGGCAAGCACTTCTCCGAGGAACATAAAAACCTGACCCGACGTGAAATAGAGC
>CAZBWE010000098.1:0-7481 GCA_964495465.1 uncultured Pirellulales bacterium | reverse complement strand
GGCGGCGGTTTCGGCGGCAGAATATTACCCTCCTTATCTATGTTGAGAATTGTTTTGCACTGCGGGTATCCGCTGCACCCGAGGAATGGGCCGAACCGGCCTCGCTTCTCGACCATCGGCTTGCCGCACTTCGGGCATTTATGCTCGCTTACCTTTTCCTCTATCATTTTGCCCTCTTCATCGCACGGGCTGGCAAATTTGCACTCCGGATAGCCGGAACAGCTAAGGAACTTTCCGTTCTTGCCGAACCTGTAATGAAGCTGCCTTCCGCAGTCAGGGCATTTGTATTCGCTGGGCGTGGTCTCGGCCTTGGCGTGTTTCATCTCATTTTGCGCCGTCTGGAGGTTCTGGCTGAACGGGCCGTAAAAATCCTTCAGCACTTTAATCCAGTCGTGGTGCTGCTCTTCGATTTTGTCGAGCTCTGCCTCCATATAGCGGGTGAAGGCAATATCCATAATCTTCGGAAAGTAATCATTGAGCTTGTCGGTAACCACTTCGCCGAGGTCGGTTGCGAAGAACTTTTTGTTCTGCTGCTCGACATAGCCGCGGTCCTGGATAGTGCTGATAATCGTGGCGTATGTGCTCGGCCGGCCGATGCCTTCCTTTTCGAGCGTCTTTACGAGCGAGGCCTCGTTATACCGGGCTGGCGGCTTGGTGAAGTGCTGCTCGGGCCTGATATCCACGACCGCTAACTGCCGGCCGACCTGCACCGCCGGCAGCGGCTGTTCGTTCGATGTGGTAGGCCAGACTTTTGTAAAGCCGTCAAAGACCAACACTCTGCCGCTCGTCTTGTATAAACAACGGCCAAGTGACGTCTCGGCCTCGATATTCAGATTCGTTACATCCCACGTCGCCGGCTTCATCTGGCTGGCTACGAAGCGGCGCCAAATCAGGTCATACAGCCTGAACTGGCCATCGGTAAGATACGGCTTGATGTCTGCCGGCGTAAGGTCGGCATCGGTCGGGCGGATGGCCTCGTGCGCCTGCTGGGCGGTTTCCCTCGAGGCGTATATATTTGCCTGCTTCGGCAGATATTCGGCGCCGAGGTTCATACCGATATATCTCCGCACATTTTCAACAGCTTCGTTCGAAAGGTGGGTGCTGTCAGTTCTCATATATGTGATTAGACCAAGAGAGCCCATCGAGCCCAGGTCGATGCCCTCATAGAGCTGCTGGGCCAGGGCCATAGTTCTTTTGGCGCTGAAGCCGAGCCGGTTCACGGCTGCCTGCTGCAGGGTGGAAGTTATAAAAGGAGCAGACGGCTTCGAAGAAGACTGCTTCTTCTGGATATCAGCGATTTTAAATTCTGCGTCTTTCAGGGCATTGAAGAGCTGCTCAGCCCGCTCTTTATCGGATGCATCAAACTTCTTATCGGCTATGGTTGCGAGCTGCGCCTCAAAGGCATTATGGCCAGCGAACCATTTATTCTGCTCGATAACCGTGGGCGGATTATCGCCCTGGTTTTTAGGCGTAATAAAATCGAGCCACTGCTGATGGTAGTCGCTTTTTAAATCCGTAGTGAAAACAGCAGGGATGAGCCAATACTCTTTTTCCTTGAAGCTGCGGATTTCCCTCTCTCTCTCGACAATAATCTTCACGGCTACGGACTGGACTCTGCCGGCGGACAGGCCTCGGGAAACTTTCTTCCAAAGAAGCGGGCTTATCTGGTAGCCGACAATCCTGTCGAGTATCCGCCGGGCCTGCTGCGCTAATACTTTATCCATATCGATTCTGCCTGGCTCAGCGAAGGCACCCTTTATGGCCGATTTAGTTATCGCATTGAAAATCACGCGGTAGGTCTTCTCCTGCGGCACACCAAGCAGTTGTACCAGATGCCAAGCAATCGCCTCGCCTTCGCGGTCAAGGTCGGTGGCGAGGTAGAGCTTGTCACACTTCTTTGCAGCTTCCCTGAGAGATGTTACGGTGCGTTTTTTGCCGGGCATTATGTCGTAGGTCGGCTTGAAATCGTTCTCTATGTCAACGTTCAGACCCTTCGAGGGCAAATCGCGGACGTGGCCCATCGAAGACTTCACCTCGAAATCCGAGCCGAGGTATTTGTTGATTGTTCTGGCTTTGGCCGGCGATTCGACAACTACCAGGGATTTGGTTTTGGATGAGCTCGATTTTGCCATAAACAAAAACCCACATCTTTGAATACGAACAGGTTATCGGCGATTTCACCGATAAAATTTAGCGGACCTGGCCCGGCCTTGCAGCGAAATGGACAAATACAAACCAATTCTGAAAATGTCAAGAGAACTATCAAAAAGTATTTAACGGCATATTAAGGGGATGTTTTAATGCGGAATCCGCTTTTTCGGCACATATCTATGCGATGAAGTGTTAATAAGTAATCCCTAAATCTTCCCATCCAGGCCGGGCATTTATCCCGCGTAACACCACCCGCCAAGGTTCATTGGCCATTTATGTCGTAATTTCTATGCCACTTCAATATCGACACCGGTTAACTGGTGATTGGTTAATTGGCTGATAGCCGTTAGTGTTTAGTTTAGCGGACAGCGTAAAGCGGTTAGTGGGCAGGCGATGCTGGATTCTTGTTGTTGGATTGGTGGATGGCGAGATTAAGAAGGGATGTGTCTGTAGTCCTTTTGATTAGTCGAAAAGACTATCGGCCTTTAGAGAACATGGATAGTTTGCCACGAATCAGACTTCGCTGAAGCTACGGCGAGACAAATCCGTCTTTGTCATCCTACCTCGCCGATAGGCTACGCAGGACAGGGTTGCGGCGGACAAGCGATACTGGATGCTGGATGACAAACGACCCGGCTTCGTCTAAGAAATTCGCCGTGGCAAGCAAAAGATAGAAAACGGAGGACGGAAAACAGACGACGGAATGACCCAAATCCCTTGCAATGCAAGGAATCAAAAACAAAAAAAAGAAAACCCCCGACATGACACCCCTGCCGCGAGCGGCAGGGCTAACCGATAAGGAAACCTATTGATAAGTAATTATTTGCTACTTCTTATACTGTGACACAATATCATCAAGGCGGGTTTTCGGGGTAACCGACAAATGTTTAAGACGGCCATTTTTCAGAGACGCTTCTACGATTGTGCCGTCGGGAGCGTGTAGCTTGAAATCAACATCCCAGTCCTTCGGCCAGGCAGGAAAAAGGTAAATCTTATCATCCACCGCCTGCAGCAGCATCTCCTGCAAACCAATCATACCGGAGCCGCCCCAGTTATGGTCCGGCACCCAGTCGTGCCCCGGCCCCCAGAAAGTCGGACATCTCCTGCCGGAATCTCGTAATTTTCTGAGCGTGATTTCTGCGGCCTCCTTTGTTAAGCCGAGCCGTGCACAAAAAATGGCGTCCTGATGCCAGCTAATGTAATTTTTCTGCTGCGGCCTGTCCTGGCCGAACTTCCAGGTATCTATCGCAACCTCAATATCCGGCCTGCCAATACCATAAATGCCATAAGGGAAAACAGGATAAAGCTGAGGAAGCTCAATGTTGTTGATTCGTTCATATCGATGAGCCGGTGCGATGGTTCTGTGGCCATTTTTCTCCCTGAAGGTGATGAGTGGAATACGCTCGCGGTATCCTTCGTAATACTTGCGTTTTTCTTCCGTAAGATACTTATCCGAAAGCCGCAGTAGGCCGTTCGTAACTACATCGAGAGCGGCAACGGTAGATACGGCATTCGTTGCCACTTTATAGGTTTCGCAGGCAGTGCCCGGATACAAAACCAGATGTCCATCCTCATCGAGGGCCTTAGTGGTTCTGCGCAGCGAAAGATACTGGTAATGCTCATCAAAAAAGACGAGGCAGCTCTCAATCAAAGGTATGTATTTACTGATATCCTTTTTCGTGTATCTTTCGTATTCGAGAATCATCCAGCAAAACTCCAGGGCGGTATCCCATTGATACTCGACCCACGCGTTATACTGGACTCCAGGGTCGTAGCCGGCAGGGCGATTCCAGCCATATTCGAAGGCAACAGGCAGAGCAAAACTCTCTATCTGCTCGGTAAAACTTGCGCCGTTGTGTCCCCAATATACCTTCGTCCTGAGCTCTGCATTTTTCAGGGGCCTGAGATAGAAGTCAAACTGCGGAGGCATCATATCGAAATCGCCGCTTTTAAGCATCGGCCAGTAAATCAGCCGCTGATTCTGTGCTGTGAAACTCCCGCCGCCCCAGCGGCGATAGTCCGGGCTGAGTTTGAGTCCGTTGTTCACATATTCAGGGTCATAAGTGAAGAGTCCGCCGTTGAACTTTGTGGGATATTCGCCGTAGGCGTTGCAGCCGAGCTGGTAGCGGAACAATTGATAATTCCTGCCGACAGACCACTGGACACTATCTTTCTTCGACGAATTGATAACAATATGGCTGCGCTTCCAGAAATTATCCCACCACTTTAGCGTATTTTGTCTCTGGCCGGCGGCGCTGTCATATTCATTAACCAGATTGTAAAGGCCATCGAGCCACTGCTGAAGCGTTTCGGAGTGAGCGATGTAAAGGTAAATATTAACGCTGTGGGAGACCGCCGGCGATTTGCTCCTGAGAATCCAGGATTTGAAATCCGTGCTCGCATATTTTCCCTCTGCGTTTCCGGCTGGTTCCATATCTTTACCGCGAACAAGGCAGCCAAAAGTTAGATTCTTAATTGGGTTGAACATCTGATTTTGGACGTCCATCAGCCCCTGCTGCTCAAGGCAGAGGTCGAAAGCGTTGGGTTTGGCGTCGTCATTGCGATGATAAGAAAGGATGTCACTGTCTTTGAATGCGGTGATATCCCTGCGGAGAAGCGATTTAACGGGGGCCCAGGAGAAGGAGCGATTATTGTCATTTTCCTGATTGGTAAGCTCGCGGTCGGCGGTCCTCCAGGATTCATAAGCCGTCTCGACCGATACCGGCTCCTTGCTATCGATATCAACGTGAATGACGGGCTTATGCACATCGACCCAGATATCCACCTTCACCTTCCGGCTGTCTTTGCCGCCGATGATTTCGACGTAACCTTCTTTTAATTTCAGCTCCTGAGTAAAGTCAGCTTCATCCAGGAACGAATTGGGAGAGAGCTTGATTCTGATTCTGCCGAATTTCAGAAAGCCGTTGTTTTCATCGAATGCGCCGCTTCTTGACATATAAAAGAGGATGTCGCCGTTTTCGACCCATAGGTTCAGGCCGATGTCACCGCCGCCGCAGGGCATAGACTGGCCGGAGTTGCTGCTTTGACTTTTCCACAGGAGATTGTATTGCGAAATATCCGGCCTGTCGGCTTTAAGCGGCAAAACCGCAGAAAACAATAACATCAGAGAGGCGCAAACTGATATTTTCGAATTAATTCGCAGCATATTCATATTGCAGGGTCCTTTCCATCTAAGCACTTCAAAAATATAATTTTCTCCATACGATGTTAATAATACTACAAAAGTTACTTCAAACTAACAGGGATTTTCTTTTCCGGGACAAATTTATTGAAATATCAAAAATGAGGATTTGAAGCCAGCTATGGGGTCAAATTTTAAGAATTTTGTAGAAGCTCATCAAAAATTGGTTTTAACTTTCTTATGGCATTACCTCGGTGAGAGACGGCTTTCTTTTCCTCGCGAGCCAATTGAGCAACGGTTTTATATAAGGGGGCTACAAAGAAATGCTTTTTAAACGACTTCGCTAAGGGATGGCGCCTGGCTCGTATCCCAAACTGCCCCAGACAGCCCTTTGGACATTGTGTAAATCTACATTACCTTTCTGGATAACATCATTGCCGGTCCACTCTGTCTTGGCGGTGCGGCTGTCTCGCCATTTCCAGAATTCACTATGTCCATCGGCGAAAGAAAAGGTTGTCCCTTTGCTGTGCAGCTTCGGCGGGGGGTCCCACCATCCTTCCGTCTTATACTTGATTCCCCAGGTTCCTGTCGAAACGGGGCTTTCGCCAAGGAAAACCATTCTTGCGCCCGGGCTGCGAATCTGATTTATATTTGTAATCTTCAAGTCATCATATTCACTATAGTCGCCCCAGCCGCAATAACCATTCATCGAATCGACGATGGTGTATGTCAGATACTCATCCCTGCCGCCATTTGGACACTTATAAAGTTTAACATTTGTCAAATATTTCCACAGCGTCCCTTTTTTGAAACCATTATACCAGTCCTCTGCTATGGGCTCGTGCCCGAGAGGTTCACCGGGTTTATCATACCATTCCGTCCAGCAAGGCCCTACCGGCGGATTAGCTTGCCAAGACCACCATACATCGCTGTAAGGAATCTTGCCGTCATTATCATCGGCATACAACATCCAGGCGAGTGTCAACTGATTAAGATTATGCAGACAAACAATACGTTTGCCCTGCTCCCTGGCTGCCCCCAGCGAAGGGAGCAGAATCGCCAATAATAAGGCAATAATGGCAATTACCACCAAAAGCTCTATTAAAGTGAAACCTCTTCGTTTATGCACACAAATATTCATTCTTTTACCCAGATACTTATCCAGCCATTTATAAGATGCTAAAAACCTGCCTGGTGTTCCGTTCATTTTATCGTTTGTGTTTTTAATCCCCCTTTTTAACTACAGGGACTATATATTATACATCAAAATGGTCTTTTTTGCAATGGCAGTTTTTCAATTTTACGCCTTTCTCATACCCTCCTCCACAGTAAACCCTTATAAATAAGGCAGAAACCGATATGATAAGCGTAACTAACTTCTCAGTGCCGACTGTATTATTTGCCCCCGGCGCACCGATTACAAAAGCTGCTCAAGAAAATGTTTTAATTCTCTGATGGCGCTGCCGCGGTGAGAGACGGCGTTTTTTTCTTCACGAGTCAGCTGGGCGACAGTCCTGTTTAGCTTAGGCACAAAGAAAATCGGGTCGTAGCCAAAACCGTTCTCCCCAACTTCTCTTTCTGCTATAAAACCCTCCAGTTTCCCTTCAGTTTCAGCCAGGACTTTTTCGGGGCTTGCAAGACACAAACAGCAGACGAACCTGGCAGTTCTTTTCTCTTTGGGAACACCCTCAAGGAGCTTTAGAACCTTGGCCATGTTTCGATGGTCGATTAGGGGCGGTTCGCGAACCGCCCCTACCTCACTTTTTTCTTTTGCGCCTGAGAACCGAGCGCTGTTTACTCCGGGTGCACCATTGAGTGCATCGATTACCAGGCCTGAGTCATCGGCGATTGTCCACAGGCCGGTTTGCTCGGCGTAGCCGATGGCTTTCTTGCGGGCATTCTCCGCAAAGGTTAGGCCGTCCTCTTTTATTTCATTTATGCTCGGGAAATCGGACAGGCCGAGCCACTCGACATCGAAATCCAGCATAGACCTTATTTCAGCGATCTTGCCGGGATTGGTAGTTGCAACAAGAATTTTATTTATTTTTTTAGCCACAGAGTTCACAGAGGACACAGAGAATTTTTTTAGCCACTGAATTTCAGCCACGAATTAACACGAATATACCCGCCCACAGGCGAGGTCTCGCCAAAGGCGGACACTAATTATATATTAGACACGGATTAACAC
>CAZBWE010000097.1:6472-7581 GCA_964495465.1 uncultured Pirellulales bacterium | reverse complement strand
CCTTACACTGGCAATAGTTGGAGCTTCCCCGCCAGCGCAAGCGGCATTGGTCTATACAATCTTGCTGCCGTGAGGATTGCCTCGGGGTCCGATGTATTCGAAAGTCCGGCAATTTCAAATATTAGCAATCCCAACTGGGGTTTAGTTTTAGATGGACCGACATTAGCTTCGTGGTCTGGGCCTGCCGTTACCTCGCTAAGCTGGACAACAACTTTGGCCGGTGACCTTCCCATGTCCCAGCCGCTTGAATTGGACTGGGCATTCTTTAACGATGGGCAGCTCACAGCTTGGACACACTGGAACATGAATATCAATGGAGGACTAGTTAACTGGACTCTCAACCCTTCGGACGGTTGGAAACCAAAACAAGCTGACGTTATTCCTGAGCCGGCCACGCTTTTGCTGCTGGGCATCGGAGGAATTTTCCTGCGTCGCCGCAAATAGGACGGCGGTTTTATTTAGTGCTAAACAAGGCAGGTTTTTGACTTGCCTTTTTTTATTGCATATAAGAAAGAGCAGCCCCGTTGCTTGTGAGGGGGGTTGTGCCTTCAAATTTCGCCTGCCGCGAGTGTAAACATTATCTTGCACTAAAGAACCGTTAAGTTACAATACCAATGGCGTATAGTTATGATAATAGAAACAATTAAACATAAAGGAGGTTATAAAATGCCTGAGGAGAAAATTGGAACGGTATCAGACTTTTTTGCCCGGCCGGTAGTAGCTGCTATCGAGCTGACAGGGCCCCTGAATGCGGGAGATAAAATCCATATTAAAGGCCATACCACCGACCTTGAGCTGATTGTTGGCTCGATGCAGATTGACAATGCACCCGTCGAAGAAGCCAAAGCCGGAGACTCCGTTGGAGTAAAGGTCTCAGACCGCGTAAGAAAAGGCGATGAGGTTTATAAGGTTACTGAGTGAGCTGTGACTTGCCCAATGGAGCTCGGTGCGTTTGCCCCGGTTTTTTCAGCAAGTCTGCAAAGAATTCAAGGCTGCGAAGAACGGGAATTGGGGAATTTCACGAAGGGCTGGAAATTCCAGCAGACAGGAAATGGCTTATGAGGACGTGTGATATAGCTAATTTCCCGCAGACCATTGGCTGCAATTTG
>CAZBWE010000097.1:0-6372 GCA_964495465.1 uncultured Pirellulales bacterium | reverse complement strand
CAGGCATCGGTATGTATGGCCAACCAGAGAGGATTGATAACCGCATATATCGCCTATGCCCTTGATAATGATGACCGCCTTCCCAACGCCGATACTTTCCCACCAGGCAGCAATAGCGGTGATGCTGCTTCCGCCTGGGCTAAGGCACCTATACTTGCAAACGGTGATTACGAAGGGCATGCAGGTGTCAATGTAACCGAGGAAGACCGATTCCGCGGCATTATGGCTGGTGTCCTGTTTCCCTATATCAAAGATGTGAAGCTATATCATTGTCCGGCTGATAATCGTCACATAAGGGGGACGATTGTCGATCAGGAAGCAAAAACTACCCCGGCCTATACTATGTATCGCAGCTATGGTATTCAAGGCGGGCTTAATGGAGAAGAGAGGGACTGGAGTGGTTTCGCTGTCAAGAAGCTCTCAGATATAAAGTCACCAGGGACGACTTATGTCTTTGTGGAGGAATATTACGACGGGTGGGGGTCTAACTACAATGGCGGTTCCTGGCAACTCTGTCGCCGTGAATCTAAGCATCCCAGCTGGTGGAATGTTATGGCGATTTGGCATGTAAACAGCTACACTTTGTCGTTTGCTGATGGTCATGTCTCGAAAATCAAGTGCAGAGACAAACGAACTCTTGATTATTCCAGAGACCGCTGGAATACCCCGGACCACCAGCCGGACAATCCCGACCTCGAGTTTATGGTAGATGGGTATGCAGTGCCCCTGCCGCGCAAGTCCAGCGGGAGTTAGCAATTCGATACGTGCAGATTTCTGCTGCGGAGATTCTGGAATTCATACCTTATGAGATTTGATGTGCTTTTGTATTACTTCCATTTTAGCTTTGTGCTGTTTCACTAATCCAGAATAACTTTTGAATGTTTGTAGTTTAGGCAGTGTTTTAGAATTTAAAGTTATCTTTGAAGTCGGTTTTAAAATCGAAGACCTCGTTGAAGTCATCAATTGAATCGGTTGGCTGGGCGGTCATCCAGTTGTGCTTAACAAGCAGATAAACGATTTCCCCGAAATCACGGGTTGTATTGACTCCCCAGGTATTGAGCACCAGCATTGCCAATCTGCCCCATTTTTTTAGAGCCAGCTTTCTCAGGCCTTCGCATAATGCCTGTCCGCTGATGTGCCTCGGCTCGGCGGTGATTTTTCGCGCGGTGTAATTCAGGCCTTCCTGGACGAACTTAACGGCCTGATAGTTGTATCGGCCATCTTCCCTGGCGAGTTGTTCGACGTTTTTCTTCATCTTCTCTCACTTATTACTTTTTGAATAAGTAATGGAACACACGAAATGTCACTCCTGCGGAAGCAGGAGTCCAGAAAACTATCGTAAAAGGGCTGGATTCCCGCCTTCGCGGGAATGACAGACAACGAGATATGTATCCAGGTTTGCTCCATCGGTCATTGAAAGCTCAATAAATTCGCTGAGAATACAAAAATTCATTTTGCGTAACAAGGCGTTTTACATTCTCTGCGGTTAATTTTATCAAAGCACCTTCTGGCCGGGTTTTGCTCCGGAATCGACCGAGAGCATATGAATATCTGTTCCGCCGGCGCCTGATGCAAGAATCATACCCTCGGACAGGCCAAACTTCATTTGTCTTGGTTTAAGGTTGGCTATATAAACCACGAGCTTGCCGGTTAGCTCCTCGGGTTTGTATGCCTTTGCAATCGCGGCAAAACAAGTTTTTTGCGGGCCGCCTACGTCTAAAACCAGACGCAGTAGCTTGTCCGCACCGGCGACGGGTTCCGCCTTTATTACCTTAGCGATTCGAAGGTCAATCTTTGCAAAGTCATCAATTGTGCACTCGGGCTCGAATGGTTCGGCGGCTGGTGCCTGTCCGGCATTCGACGGCTGAGCGCCCTGGGTTTCTCTACTTTCATCTGTCATCATATTCACCTGTTCTTCATCAATTCTTTCAAATAAACGCTGGAAATTGTTTATCCTGTGGTTCTGCAGCACATTTTCGGTATCTGCAAAACTGAGTTTGTCGATGTTAAGAAACGCTTCTACCTTTTTTGCAAACTCCGGCAGGATGGGTTTCAGGTAGATGGTCAATATACGCACGGCATTTATTACTGCTGTTAAAGTGGCTCTTGTTTGCTCAAGGTCTGTTTTTATGGTGGTCCAGGGTTGTTTCTGTTCGACATACCGGTTTGTCTCGTCGGCCAGCGTGGAAATTGTTCGCACGACAGCTGCAAATTTAAGATTTTCATAGTCCCGGATGATTTGCTCTTTAGCTGCGGCGAGCTTATTTATCAGCTCGCTACCTTCATCGTCCAATTGGCCGAGCAGGCCATCAAGTTTCCTTGTAAGCATCGGGCCGGAGCGAGATGCAAGGTTTGCATATTTGCCGACAAGGTCGGAATTAATTTTTTTTATGAAATCTTCGATGCTCAAGTCTATGTCATCAATGCCGTCGGTCAATTTGCCTGCGTAGTAATATCGGAGAAATTCGGGGTCGAGGTATTTTATGTAGGTGTCTGCCTTGATGAAGGTGCCGCGAGATTTGCTCATTTTTTCGCCGTTTACGGTTAGAAAGCCGTGAACAAAAAGCTTGTTGGCCGGTCTAAATCCGGCTCCGATGAGCATTGCAGGCCAGAAGAGCGCATGAAAATACATAATGTCTTTGCCGATGAAGTGATAAAGCTCGTACTCATTGCTTTTATCCGCCTCGGGATTAAGACCCGGCCAAAGCTTATCGAAATCGATGTTGTTTTTATCGCAGTAGTTTTTTGCTGATGCCATATATCCGATAGGAGCATCCAGCCAGACATAGAAGAATTTATTTTCTTCTCCGGGTATTTTGAAGCCGAAGTAAGGCCCGTCGCGGGAGATGTCCCAGTCCTTAAGGCCTGCCTGGAACCATTCATCGAGTTTGTTTGCCACCGATTTCTGTGTGTGGCCTGAAGAGATGAGGTCTCTCAATTGTTTTTCATAATCGGCCAGTTTGAAAAAGTAGTGCTCTGACGTTTTCAGGATGGGTTTGGCTTTGCAGGTTGCGCAATATGGATTAATAAGGTCAGTGGGCTGATAAGTTGCGCCGCAGACTTCACAGGAGTCGCCATACTGGTTCTCGGCTTTGCACTTGGGGCAGGTGCCGCGGATAAACCTGTCGGGCAGTGACATTTCGCAGGATTCACAGTAGGCCTGCTTGACGTTCCGCCTGACAATGGAGCTGGCTTCGTTTAAACGGCTGAAAATCATCTCACTGAAATTTTTGTTTTCCGGCGAGTGCGTTGTGTAATAATTGTCGAATTCGATATGAAAGCTATCGAAATCGGCTTTATGCTCTTTATATATCCGCTCGATTAACTCTTCCGGGCTTATACCAGCCGAACGAGCGCTTATCATAATTGGAGTGCCGTGAGTGTCATCGGCGCAAAAGTACAGACACTGATTGCCGCACATTTTCTGAAATCGCACCCAGATATCGGTCTGCAGATACTCGACAAGGTGTCCAATGTGTATTGGGCCGTTTGCATAAGGCAAAGCCGAGGTTACAACAATTTTCCGAGGCATTTTTTCACCTGATGATTACCGTTCTTTATCTTCTTCGTCAGTCTGCCGGCTGTCCTGTGAAGTTTCATCCTGGTCATCTGATGTCTCATCGAAGGATTCCCTGGCTGCATTTGCAGGGGGAGATATTATCCCAAGCTCATCTACCGGAGTAGCGATTTTTTCACCATTTTCATATTCGACCACAACGAGCTGAGTCAATATTTGAGTGTCAATTACTTTGCCCTGGCCGTGTTTGCTCTTTACTAACGTATTCTTTCTTGGCAACCGCTTTTTAAGTTCGGTATAAGTTTTGTCTTCGTAGCGGAGGCAGCACTTCAATCTGCCGCAATAACCGGATATTTTCGAGGGGTCGAGGGTCGCTTTTTGCATTTTGGCCATTCTCATATTTACCGGCTTTAAGAGTTTGAGAAATCTTTTGCAACAGCATTCCTGGCCACAGCTTTCTATGTCGCCGAGCAGCTTTGCTTCGTCACGCGAGCCGATTTGGCGCATTTCGATTCTTGTCTGATATTCCTGAGCGAGTTTTTTTACGAGCTCTCGAAAATCTACCCGGCCGTCAGCCATAAAGTAAAAGATGATTCGTTCGCCGCCGAGTATGTGCTCTGCGCCAACTATTTTCATCGGCAGTTCCAGTTCCCTGATGAAACGCTTGCAGCATTGTATTTCTTCTTTTGTGATTTTCTGCAGGTGTCTCTCCTCACTAACATCATCGTCGGTTGCGAAACGAACAAATTTGCCTGCCTGTTCACAGGTGAAGTCAATTTCGCTATTATCGAAATATTCTTTTATCTTATCCTCGTTTAATCTAAACTGTCCGCCTCTGTAGCCGGCGAGTTGGCCTACGAGATGACCTAATTCAAGGCCTTTTTCGGTTTTTACCACTACGCGAGTGATAACCTTTGGTATTTTTGTTTCGTTGTGCTCAAAGAATCCGAGTGCGCTCATCCTCCCGTAGCGGACCAGCATGTGTTTCTTAATTTTGGTCTGCTTGACCTTCTTTGCTGAAGATTCTGCCATTTGAGCTACCCAACCGAACAAACTGCGCTAAACTTTTATACTGTTAATCCATCATTATATCAGAACCGGCGAGGTTTAACAATAACTGTTCGAAAATAAGCTTCTCGTTTACAGACGAATCAATCCAGCGCAGTGTTCTGTAGCAATCGGCTATCTTTTTCGAGGCCTCTTCGGAATCGAATCGTTTAGTCAGCTTTTTTACTTCTGCTTCCTGGTCGAAGTTTATCAATTCTTCGTCCGCGCCGACATTTAATTTCATTGCATCGTGCAGGGCGGATATGATTATCTGTATAAGGGTCTTTGCAGCTCTTCGGTTGATGTCTGTTTTGCTGGTGTTGCTATCAAGGTTGCTCCAGACGCCGGCGATTCTTTTGCTTTCGTCCAGAAACTGCTCGGCCAGGTCAACCGAGTCGGAAAGTTCGTAATCGGCCAGAGAGCTTATTAGTTTTTTCTTTGTCTGATAGAGCTTTGCATCCGCAAGCTCAAGTTCCGCCCATTGACAGCCCTGACCTAAGCTGCCCTGAGACAAGCGTGCAAAGTATCGGGCCCGGTTTTGTTCGATGCTGGACGCTTTTAGCTTCTCAATTATTCTTTCTTCGTCAACAGGGTCAAAACGGACTATCTGGCACCTTGATTTGGTGGTTGGCAAAAGCCGTTCCATCCGGGTGCACAGCAGGATAATGCAGCAAAATTGGGGCGGCTCTTCCAGCACTTTTAACAGGCAGTTCTGTGATGAGGCGTTTAGCTTTTCCGCTTCATTAACGATGAAGATTTTCCTTTGCGACAGGGTCGGCTTCGTTGGAACTTTCTCAATCAGGAACTCCCGGATAACATCGATTGGTAAATCGACCGGCGTGGTTTTGCCTTTGCCGTCCTTGGTGAATTGTATCAATTCTTTATAAATGTTGTTGAAGTCCGGGTGCGAGCCGGCTTCAAAGAGCCGGCAGGACCGGCAGGTGCCGCAACTGTCGGCAAATCCGTTTTTTGCAATTGTGTTTGTGCAAAGCAGAAGCTTTGCCCATTCTCGGGCGGTTTTAAATTTTCCGACACCTTCGAGACCGGCGAAAATATAGGCGTGGGGGACCTTGTTTGCCGTAAAAGCGCTTTGTAGAATCGAAATCGCTCTGTCCTGACAGAATATATCTTTGAGTGACATAGTATGAATCGGCCACAAAATCTGCGGCTAAAAAACTCTTTTGACCTCCTCTGTTATCTTTTTGTGGATGGATTCAATATCACGGGTGCCGTTGATAACGATAAAGTTTTCCTGCTGACGGGCCAGCGCCAAAAATCCCTCGCGGACTTTTTGATGATACTCGGCTGGTTTTGCCTCCATCCTGTCGGGTTTGCCCTTCAGCCGTTTAGAGCCGGTTTTGATATCGACATCGATAATGATAGTCAGGTCAGGCCAGGGCCTTGCCAGGGAATCCATCGCAAGCTTTATAACGTTATCCACTCCGAAGCCGCCGGCATGGCCCTGATAGGCGCAGGTGCTCGAGACCCATCTGTCGAGGACGATGCATTTTCTGTTTCGCAATACAGGCACTATTTTTTCCTGCCAGAGCTGTGCCCTTGCTGCCATATATAATAACATCTCTGTGCGCGTGCTCATTGCGATATGTTCGGGGCTTAGCAGGATTTGCCTGATTTTTTCGCCTATGGTAGTATCGCCCGGGTCGCGAAAGCTGCTGACAGGAACGCCCTGACTCTGAAGCCATCCGGTCAGGAGCTCTGCCTGCGTGGTTTTGCCGCAGCCATCAGGCCCGTCAAGAACAATAAATTTGTCCTGCAATTTGCTTTTGAGATTATCATTTTCCAATTTT
>CAZBWE010000096.1:3762-7718 GCA_964495465.1 uncultured Pirellulales bacterium | reverse complement strand
CTTCGTGGCCAAAATAAATCGGTGTAAATCTGTGTTAATCCATGTCGAATAGCTTCTCTGTGGCTATGAAAAAACCGGCCTATCCGAAAATAACCTTCACAATATCGTTAAACGTCACATAGAGGAAAAGCGTACCTATAAGCACCCAGCCGGTATAGGCAATTATTCCCTGCGTCCGCACGCTCAACGCCGAACCCTTGATTTTTTCAACCAGCATAAGCACAATCAATCCTCCGTCAAGAGGAGGCAAAGGTAAAAAGTTAAATACGGCTATAACAGCGCTTATCAGGCCGAGAAGATATAGGTAGTAGATTAACGGCTGATGGGCGACAACCTGATAGCTCATAGCAATAATGCCAACGGGCCCTATAAGATTTTTGGGGCTTACTGCACCTGCGACTAATCGCTTTAGCGTAAGGTAAGTTTGGGTAATAAACATAACTGTTTTTCTGCACCCCATCCCGATAGCATCGATGGGGCCGCTTGCCTGATAAAGACGCTCCAATCGCTCGAAGGGAACAAAATCAGCGAAGTCGGATTTGACCGTAATGGAGTTTTCGCTGCTGTCAACATTCAGAGCTGCATCACCCGCCACGTTTGCATCCAGCCGCCAGTCAAGCGTGATACGCTCACCGGGATGGCTTTGTATTTCCCTGATAACATCGTAAAAATTCGACACGCCGACACCGTCAACCGCTGTTATTTTCGCCCCGCGAGGAATCTCCAGCTTCTCCGGTCCGCCTTCCGTATCAAGGGTCTTTGCCACAACCGCATGTTGAATATCGAACATCGGCAAATATGAAATCCCGATGGTTGCTTTCTCGGCATTTGCTTGTTGCTTTGGCCGGATATTGATTACGAGCGGCTTTTCAACGCCGTTGGCATCCGTTCTCAGAACATTTATTGGCAGCTCTTTATCTGCGTATTGTCCGACAACCTCTCTGAACTCATCAGGCGTTGGGCAGGCAGAATCACCGACTCTCAAAATAATGTCACCGCTTTGCAAAAATTGTTTTGGCTTGACCTTCTCGATAATTCCTGTTTTCTCCAATAGTTGCCGTACCTTGGCGACAATTTTCATCCCGAGCGATTTTTCAACCTCGATATTTTCCATTCGCAGCCGGGGCACTATGGAATATATCTGGCCCGTCCCGGGCGAGTACGTCTCCAGGCCGATTCTGCTTGCCACCAGCATTTGTTTCCCCGTCTCGTCTGTCCGTTCAGCCAAAAGTGTCACTTCCGGCTCGTAGCAGTTTTCCACTATTTCCGCTAATTCCCAGTGATTTTGCACCTCTTTGCCGTTAACGCCTTTAATTATGTCACCCGGCCTTAGACCTGTTTTTAAATATAATTTATTGGGCTCCGAAACTTCCGCGATGGTCAGACTTATTGGCTGGAAAAGCCCAAAGGCCTTTATCGGGATATCGGGCAATTGCCTGGCTACAATGGCAAATTCTTTTATAGATTCTTCTATCGAGCCGTCCTCGCGCCTTTCTTTGCGAATCACCTTCATTGGCACCGCTTCGTTTGCATCCGACAGGGCCGCTGCCAGACTTATATCACTGAAGTCAAGGTTCTTTGTTTTACCGGCAATCTCAATGACTTCATCGCCCGGCCTTAGACCTGCCTGTTCAGCCGGTGAATCCGGTCTAACTGCCCCAATCATCGCAGGCGGCAGCTTAATCCCGGCCAGGAAAACTATCATAAAAATCAGGATAGCGCTGAGAATGTTAAAAACAACCCCCGCTGTTATAACACTCATACGCACGCCGACCGGTTTATTCGCAAACGAACGAGGGTCCTTGCTTTCATTGGCCGGCCCAGTGTCATCCTGGCCTAACATCTTCACAAAGCCGCCGAACGGGATAAGACCGATTCGATATTCCGTCTCCTCATCCTCGACCGTCTTTTCGTCGGCACTATTTATTTTTTTAGTCTCAGATTTCTCTAATTTTTTATTTATATTCTCTGTGCTCTCTGTGTCCTCTGTGGCAAATATTTTGGGCAAAAAGCGAAACCGGAATCCTTCTTTCGTTTTTCTTATACCGAGCAGTGTCGGCGGCATAAATATCGAAAACGCCTCCACCTTTATTCCGGACAGCTTTGCCACGATGAAGTGCCCGAATTCATGAACGATAACAACCGCCCCGAATCCGACAACCACTTTCAGCAAATTGCCGAACACGCCGATATTTCGCACAACTAAAACAATAACCGCCGCAGAGACAGCAATCCAAAATAAATTGAAATATTTACCCGCCAGCTGTGTATCGGGTTTACCCGTCGGTTGTGAACCGGCTTTGTTCAACGAACCTTTTGTTTTAGACATTCCAGAACCTCTCTTCTTGCCCAGGCGTCTGCCTCAAGCAGCTCTTCGAGCGATATAGTTGTTTTGACCTCGTGTTTATTAAGGCAATCTTCTATCAGCTCCACTATACTAACAAATTTAATTCTGCCCTCCAGGAATTCCTGCACTGCTATTTCGTTTGCCGCATTGAAAACAACCGCCGCCGTCCCGCCAGCTCGCGCAACCTCATAGCCCAGTTCGAGCGCACGGAACGTCTTAAGGTTTGGCTTTTCGAACGTGAGCTTTCCTATATCTTCCAGGCGCAGATGTTTCGCAATCCCTGCAACCCGCGCAGGATACGTCAATGCGAACTGAATGGGCAGGCACATATCAGGGATACCCAGTTGAGCTATAACAGACCCATCTACAAATTCCACTAACGAATGAACTATCGACTCGGGGTGTATCAAAACTTCTATTCTTTCCACCGGCATTTCAAACAACCAGTGCGCCTCTATTATTTCTAATGCTTTATTCATCATCGTCGCCGAATCGATGGTGATTTTCGGGCCCATCTCCCAGACAGGATGCGACAGCGCTTCTTCGATGGTCACATTCTGTATATCTTTATGCTCTGCTTTTCGAAAAGGCCCGCCTGAGGCGGTGAGGATGATTTTGCTGACCTCTTCGGCTCTGCCGGACTGCATCGCCTGAAATATCGCCGAGTGCTCGCTGTCCACCGGCAAAATAGTTCCGCCGTTTTCCCTCGCTGTTTTCGTTAGCAGCTTGCCTGCGATAACAAGCGGCTCTTTGTTCGCTATGGCAAGTGTCTTTCCGCACTTCGCAGCCGTAAGGACCGCAGGCAGGCCGGCGGCCCCGACTATCGCCGTCAGGACGATATCAACACCTTCGAGCTGTGCAATCTCTATTAGGCTGTCCGGCCCGGATAGAATACGGGTATCCAAATCGCTAATTAATTCGCCGAGCACATCTGCGTAATCGGGGTTTGTGATAGCGACATACCTCGGCCTGTATTTTTTCGCCTGCTGAGCCAAAAGCTCAAAGCTGCCGTGCGCGCTCAGTGCGATGATTTCATACTCCGGCCCAAGCGCATCAACTACCCTCAGTGCGTTTCTGCCTATCGAGCCGGTAGAGCCCAAAATTGCAATACGTTTAGTCATAATGCGATAATATGGCACAATATAGGCGCCTGTCAAGCAATGAATTACCCATTTTGACCACGCGGCTGATATGCGTAAACTGTTGGCGCATATTGCGTTAAGATAGGTAAGATTTTAGGCGTATTTTCAACCAAAACCGATGGTAGTTGCGCGCAAAAGTCCGAATTTTTAAAATTTTTTTATCTCTTTTCTTCATAACAGTTTAATCTTGTTCATTCTGTCAGAATCACTCCAATTTTTGTCAAATTTGTGCAGGTTCGCCCAATAGTAGAAGGCCATTTTAGGCCTGATGACGGATGACGGACGACAGAGGACGGAAGAAAGACGATGGACGATAGAAGACAGACGAAAAAGAAGTACTAAATACTAAGCACGAAATCCTAAACAAATTCAAAATTCTAATGTTCGAATTTTTAAAACTCTCTGTTTCGGTCATTTTAATTTTTGTCATTTAATATTGTTTCGAATTTAGAAATTAGGATTTCGGA
>CAZBWE010000096.1:0-3662 GCA_964495465.1 uncultured Pirellulales bacterium | reverse complement strand
GCTTGCGCTTATGATACAGCAGCTTGCAAATTCCACAAGGAATTTGCTGTATTGAACTTTCCGGAGTAAATTTGTTTACTCATCCTCTCATCCACGCATCAGCTCATCTACACGTCGAGATACGAGTCACAAGCGACGAGCGACGGATCTATCACGGAGAATTTGCGGTTCTGAATTTTGCATCCTAATAAAAATATCAATGCTTGATAAACCAGCTTACGAGTATATTATATAAGAGAGAAAAAGTTTTAAGAATAATCCTTATGGACTTGCAGCTCGGTAATTTCGCTCTTCCTGTTAGAAAATAGACTAATTGTTCGCAAATAAAAACCAAAGTTTCTATATTGAAATCGCCGTTAATAATAAGTAAATTATCATTAAGTTTAAGTGATCGGTGCCTTTAAGTTAAAGGAGACGATTGGTTATTAACAAGCTAGCTATAAAAACTCAAAAGCTGTGTCCGTACCTGCAAGAATGTGGCTATAGAAGCTATCAACTGCGGAAAAACTATGCGTATACAGACAGTTCGGGCGTACATAGTGTTCCATTGGTCGGCTTTGCACATGAAAATTACGATGCCCGGTATGCGTGTATAGCAGGGTTGAATGTAAATTCGTACAAAAGTCCAGATCTTAGAAGCTTAGTAAATAGTTACTCCGGTCTTGGAGCCCCCGTCCTGTTCGCCTGTTGTCAAAAGGAACTACAATGGTGGAGTTTAACAACTAAAGGCCCTGAGTTAAAAGAGTCGGTTTCCGCTGATAAAGTTGCTAATTTTTTCCACGTTCATAAAGAAGATTTTTCACCTGAACGCATTTATCGTGCCAAGACCCTTGGACGCCTGAATTCTCAATATCAACTGAGTTTTGTTGACATTGGGCTTATGCCCATTCTTGAAGAGCAGATGGGCGAAGAATTAGCTAAGCTGATGAGAAGAATGCTTGATGCAATTTACTATGAACTTGGAAAACCAGATTTGGATAAGGCTATGGGCCAATGGCTGTTTAGGTCGTCTTTTTGGTTATTGGGAGCAAAAATTCTGAAAGATAAACTTGTAAAAGAGTTTTCTGACTTAAATATAGATGATGTATCTGAGACTCTTGAAAGAGTCCATACCCATTACAATTCTGACCAGCCGCAATTCAAAGTAATCCAACGCAAGAAAAAAGCACTTGAATCTGCTGCTAAAATCGTCAAAGAATTTTCTAGTCTTGCAAACCTAACCATTGAATCACTTGCCTACGTTTATGAAAATACGCTTATCACAAAAGAGATAAGAAAAGCATTAGGAATTCACGCTACACCTTCATATCTGGTTGATTATATCGTATGGCAGCTTTTTCCATGGATTAAAGAAATTCCTGAAGAAAATAGGATTGTTCTCGAACCTGCTTGTGGACATGCACCGTTTCTCGTTTCTGCTGCTCGTCTGCTAAGAGAGATGATCGACGAAGGTGACTCAAAAAGGCGTCACGAATATCTCAAAGGTCACCTCTTAGGAATGGACCTGGATCCTTTCGCAAGGGAGATAGCAAGGCTCTCGCTTACTTTAGCTGATGTTCCAAATCCAAATGGCTGGCAGTTATTTTCAGGTGATGTATATCAAGCTGATATCCTTTCGAGAGTTGGACGCAAGTCA
This sequence comes from uncultured Pirellulales bacterium, assembly GCA_964495465.1. Lineage (GTDB taxonomy): Bacteria > Planctomycetota > Phycisphaerae > Sedimentisphaerales > Anaerobacaceae > CAZBWE01. Next base: position 2,026 of record CAZBWE010000096.1, on the reverse strand, counting down.
ACAATTTTATTATGCAATCCACCATTTCAAAATTTTACTAAAGAAGAAAAATCAATTTATGTTAATAAAGGTATTAATTTAAAGTACAATAATAAGGCCACAGAAGTACTTAGTCGAACATTGCCTTATATGCCTATTGATTCTGTATTTGGTGTGATCCTACCCCGCGGTTTTTTAAACAGTGCAAATAGCACTGCGTTGCGAAAAATGTTAGTCGAGAATTTTGAGATATATGAAATATGCGTTTTGCCTGATAATGTTTTTCCTTCCGCCGATCATGAATCCGCTGTGGTCTTGGGACGAAAGCGGACTTCTAGGAGAATTTCAAACAAAACAAGATATGTGAGGGTTAGGGAAAAAACTCTGGATGCTTTTAGGGATCGTTACAGTGCACCGAAAGAAGTGATACCACAGGCTCGGTTTCTAGATTTAGATGATTACGATTTACGTATCCCCGAACTTGGTCCTATTTGGGAATACTGCAGAAATCTCACACTCTTACAAGAAATAGCGGATATAGGAAAAGGGTTTGACTTCAAAGGAAAAGATTTACCAGAGGGTCTTATCACCTTTAGTAAAATAAAGTTTTCTGGTGGCGTTAAGGGATTTTTGAAGTTTCATAGGGATCTTAAACTCACAGACCTGCCAAAAATCTGGTACCTGAACCCTAGTTCACAAGCGATTAAAAGTCGAAGAAGGGGAACTGACTCAGGTATTCCGCAAGTATTGCTTAACTACGCGCCAGTAAGTCGAGGTCCATGGCGATTGAAGGCATTAATAGATTATGAAGGTCATCCGGTAACAAGCAGTTTCTTAGTAGTTCGTCCACAAACTGAGGAGTGGTCACTTGAGGCTTTGTGGGCAATGCTGAATTCTCCATTGGCAAATGCGTATGCTTACTGTCATGGGACAAAGCGAACCGTTCTTACGGGAATGGTTCGCGCATTACCAATACCAGATGTCCGAAAGGAGGCTTTGAGCGAGCTGCGCCGTTTGGCTAAAAATTACTTTGAGTTATTTTCCTCGGCAAGTAAGGTTTTACATACGGACGTAGACAACGAAGAAGCTGAGAGGCAGATGTTAGCTATCGACGCAGAGGTTATGCGTCTTTACGACTTGCCTCCAAGATTTGAACGACAGGTGTTAGATTTGTTTGATGGATGGCCGCGAAAAGGTGTGGACTTCGAGTTTACCCGATACTTTCCGAGAGACTTTGAGTCATATATTCCGCTGCATGAATATCTTTCAGAAGAATATCGGAGATCAACGGTATCATTCGTTAATAAATGGGTAAGAGATGTGAGAACCCCTGAGATTATTGAAGCTTTCAAAACAGCAGAAGGAGCGTTTAAAGAAGATTGATATGCAAACGTTTCTACTTGATACATGCATTTGGTCTTACTGGTTTGATGATAGAACTGAGCAGCACGCAAATATCAAAGGTCACCTACAAAAATTATCGCCTCATTCAATATTAGGGATATCTATTATCACTTGGGGAGAAGTAGCATTCGGCCATAAGATCGAATCGCCTGATGAAACCCCTATTCAGTCTGAATATATACAATTCATAAAATCCAAAGGGCCAAAGACATTTGAAATTGACATTCATACTGCTAATAAATATGGTGAACTTAGAGCATTCCTGTTTGAGAAATGTATACCGAATGCTAAAAAGAAGAAAATGCGCCCAGAACAACTTATTGACCCCGTAAAAGGCAGAGAACTTGGTATAGATGAAAATGACCTGTGGATTGTCGCCCAAACAATGACTCGAAACCTCACGTTAGTGACCAGCGACAAACTTAATCGGATCCGTGAAATTGCTGGCGATGACCTCCATATAGAGAATTGGGCGAAATAACCTCGTAAAAACACCATCAAAAAATCCTCAATTCTTGTGAAAATCCGCAATTCAATATTTTCTAAAAAAACACTTGCAAAAGCCGATTTTCTTTGTATAATTTGTTTTATGAGTCAAAATGATACATTTCGTTATTCACAAATAGCGGGCATTTGCCTGAGC
>CAZBWE010000095.1:0-7760 GCA_964495465.1 uncultured Pirellulales bacterium | reverse complement strand
ATAACGAAAGAATACGAACGGCTGCAAAACACGCTGCAACTGATAGCGGCAGAGAACGTTTGCTCGCCGGCGGTCTTAGCGGCACTCGGCTCGATTACTCAGAACAAGGCGGCGGAGGGTTATCCCGGAGGCCGGCTGCACGGAGGGTGCGAGGTAGTTGACGAAATGGAACGGCTCGCCGTTACCAGGGCCAAAGAGGCCTTCGGCGCAAAATACGTAAACGTTCAGCCACACTCAGGAACAGCCGCAAATCTAATTGTTTTGACCGCATTATTAGAGCCGGGTGATAAAATATTGAGTATGGGCTTAGACCAGGGTGGACACTTTTCACACGGCTCAAGTTTTTCCTTTACCAGCAAATTTTACAATGTGGAAAATTATTACGTTGATAAAGAGACTTTCCTTCTCGATTACGATGCTGTCAGAGACAAGGCAATCGAGTTTAAACCAAAGCTGATTATATGCGGTGCAAGCGGTTATTCGAGAAAGATAGATTTCAGGAGGTTCAGAGAGATAGCAGACGAAGCGGGCGCATATCTTTTGGCGGACATATCACATATAGCAGGACTGGTCATAGCCAGTGCACATCAATCGCCGGTAAACTATGCGCACTTCACAACCACAAGCACCTATAAGCCGGGCGGACCAAGGGGCGGGCTGATAATAATGGGAAAAGACTGCGATATGAAGGTAAAGATTGGAGCCGAGCAGATAACTTTATGCGAACTTATCGACAAGGCGACATTCCCGGGCGCACAGGGGACGCCCCATTTGAACAACATCGCAGCCAAGGCGGTTTTCTTCAAAGAAACACTTTCCGAAGAATACAAGGCCAGACAATTCAAAATCATAGAAAATGCAAAGAAACTGGCAAAGGGCTTAGCGAATCTGGGATACGACGTTCTAACCGGCGGGACCGACAACCATATGATTCTGATGAACGTCAGCAACTTCAGGGAAGGACTGACCGGTGCGACAGCAGAAAAATGCCTCGAAGAGTGCGGCATAGCAACCAACAAGATGCTGCTGCCCTACGACAGGAAAAACTCAAAACTAACCAGCGGTATCAGATTAGGCACCCCTATAGTTACGAGAAGCGGGATGGGCGCAGAAGAAATGGTCAAAATATCTTCTCTGATAGACGCAGTGCTGCGAAGAGTAAAGATAATAAGCGAGAGTGAATACAAAATAAACGAAACATTCAAAAAGGAAAGCCGGGAGAAGGTGAAGAAGCTGTGCAACAGGTTCCCCATTTGCTGAAAGGTGAGGCCGACCCGGCCAAAGGCCCAACGGGAAAAAGCCCCCCGCCTCTTCGTTTTGAGTCCGGCTAATTTCGCCAAAGCCAAAGTAACAAATCGGCGGAGGGCCTGTCAATTTTATTGATTGGTGCGGCAGGGCTGAATCTGCATATTCCTGTCATACTCCATTGTATAACTATACTCTACAACAGTAGCTTTGCGGTCAACAGTGTTCGGCTCCAGGTGCAGGTCCCATCGCAAAATACCCTTCTTTCGAGCGGAACGCAGATATTCGCTGTCCTGACTCAATTCGGGTTCTGTCTTCACAAGCTCTATCTTGATTGAAGAATCGTTCGTGTATGGCAGCCGGTCCAACAATTGCAGAGAGACAGCGGAATTTGTGTAATTGCTCAGTGTCATACGATAGTTGTAGGTGTCGATACGATTTCCGCCCTGGATTCTTGTTTTTTTGTCCTGAAGCTCACGTGTTACCTGAACCTGAGAATCTATGCCGAAACCAGCGGTGAATTTTTCACCGATTGTAACCAAAGACACTGCACTTCTGCCGACAAAATCGCCGTTTCTGAACATAGCCGCCTGTCCCGGCAGAAGAATCGTATCGCTGTCGTTAAGCAGCTCCGCTTGCAGATAGACGTAATCGGTAAGCAATGGGGTAGCAACAAGGGCAAAATCGGCCTTTGCAGTAACTGCGGCGATAGTTACAATCTGCTGGTCGCTTCGGCTCGGCAGCGTCAACCTGCCGGGCAAATTATACGTTACGCTGACACCCTCGATGCGCGAAATTTCAGCCAACCTCTGCTGGAAATCTTCGAGCTGTTTTTTGTCGGCCCTCAAGAAATACGCCTGGTTTTCCATAGCAAGTGTGTTAAGCTCGTCATTAGCCGATATGCCCAGCTTGACATTGACCTTTCGAGACGACCGATACTGCCGGGCGATATCCATTTGCTCAAGCTGCTGTGTCTGAACAGGCGGAGAAAGCGCCACAAGCATAGGGTCAAGAACAGGGGCGGCAGAAACCATAGTCGGCTCAGCGGTCGAGAGCATCAAGGCAACACCATCCCAGTTTTCGCCGCTGGTCTGATTCACCACAGCATTATATTCAATCAGAACACTTGATTTTTTGGCCTCGGCGCGGAGATTATACTGCGGAAGCCAGTTTGCACCATTTACGAGGTAGTTTAATTCTATGGCCGCCTTTTTCCCGCCCTGATTGCTGATATACAGCACCGCTTCCCGCTCGGTGCGAGAGCGGCCTGCGTCAAGCTCCCTGCGTTTGCGTTCGAGAAGTTCAAGCTCCTTTGCAAGATTTGCCTCGTCATCCTGCAGCGCAACAATTTTCTGATGCCACTCGATAGCTTTTGCCTCCAAATACTGCGTGAACGACGCAATCTGCTCGGACTGCATTATGGAACGATTCAAATCAACATTCGCCCCATCCACCGCCAGCTTCCATAAATCTCTGAACTTTGTCCATAAAACTTCGGCATTTTCCCTGTCCCTTTTGGCGTGAAACTGTTTGTTCTTTACATCTTCAATCCTGGAATCGAGAAGCTTAACTTCCTCGCGAGTATCCTGCCGGACCGCTTTCTCGCGATACCTTACGCTCAAAACCTTAACTTTGCCCGAAGTTTGAGCGTATAGACTTTCGGGGATGATTTTCTCCGGCAGGTTAGTAATGACCAGCTCCGAAGCGCCCTCGGGTAAATCCGCATCAATGGAGCGGGTGACCTGGGCCTGGCCCCGATAGACCGTTACCTTCGATATGGTGCCGGTCGTTGCCGGGGGCTCGGCGACAGCGCTCACAGCCACAAGGCCGATTATCGCGCAGGTGAAAATAAAGAGTTGCATTTGTTTTTTCATCTTTCGGCTCCTTTCAAATAAAAAAAGGTTAAAACTTTAATTCTATAATACGACAATATGGGTTTGGAGTTGCGTAAAATGGATGTAAAATGGATACAGCGTTTTTTACAAAATATTTACAAACCTCCCGCCTGGATTTGGCCTATAATATAAGGTGATACCTTATGGAGCAGAAAGCACATATCTTAATAGTCGAAGACGAGCTTACAATCCGAACAGCTCTTAAAGATTTTCTGGAGTTTCATGAGTTCGATGTTACCGAAGCCGTTGACGGCCTCGAAGCTGAACGAACAGTAGCACAAAACGAATATGATTTGATTCTGCTCGATTTGATGCTTCCGAAAATCAGCGGCGAACAACTGTGCACAAAATGGCGGCGGGAAGGGCTGCAAACACCTGTAATTATGCTTACGGCCAAGGGACAGGAAAAAGAAAGAGTGGCGGGCCTGAACCTCGGCGCAGATGATTACATCACCAAGCCCTTTTCACTCGAAGAGCTGCTGGCGCGGATAAAGGCGGTGCTTCGCAGGACAGACCCAGCCAGGGCGGTCGGGGCCTGCTTTAAATTCGGAGATTTGGATGTCGATATTTCCGCCCTGAAAGTAAATCGAAACGAAAAGAAGAATCCTCAGGAAATAGACATCTCAAAGCGCGAGGCGGAGATTATACAGTTCTTCGCGGCGAATCCAAACCGGGTCATCAGCAGAGAAGAGCTGTATAAAGAGGTCTGGGGTGACACAATGAGCGACCTGGGCACAAGAACGGTGGATATGCATATCGCCAAGCTAAGGAGCAAAATCGAAAAAGATGTCAGCCGGCCGACGATTATCAAGACCGTGCGCGGAGCCGGCTATAAATATGAAGCTTAAAAGTTAAAACTTAAAACCAGTATGTATAGGCGGCTTATTATCCTGTCGGTGATAATTCTAACAGCGCTAACCGGTCTGGTCTGGCTGGGATACCACTCTATACGGATACGCTCAAAGGGTCTGGAAGGGGCGCGCATCGGTGAATTTGCCGCCGCGGCCGAGCAAATCAGGCAGGACGTTAAACGCAAACTCGATGAGTTTATGCAGAGAGAACAAAGCCGGCCTTATACCGATTACCAATATTACTACGTAGCTGAAAATGTTGCGCCCGGCCGGCAGCAGATGCCTGTGCTGCGCTCGCCGCTTGCAGGCCGGTTATATAATGACCTTGCTTACGGCAATTTTCAAATCGAGCCGGACGGAAAAATCGTAACGCCCTACTACAGGGAAGAGACACAGTCAGCCGAAAAAGACAAATTCTTCTCCGAGGTCAAGCTTCACACCGATAATATCGAGCGAAATCTACTGCCGGTCTTAGCTTCAACGTCGGGCGTTTTCAGACTGCCCTCCAATGACCTCGGCATAGCGAGCAAAGAGCAGGGCAAGCTTGGCGATGTCTCAAAACGAAGCACGGGCGAAGAAAAAGCAGGCGGTAAACAAGCTCTCAAAGGCGAGGTCAGCCGGGCCAAAGAATACACCATCGAGAGCTTGAAGCAGGACTCCAAACAAACACAGGTTCTTGAACAGCCGCGCTCCGTTGTCGCCTCCAATACCGCACAGAGCGTAAGGCAACAAGATACCACAGCCGATGCAGAACAAGAGGCAACACAAGTAGAGGAGCAAACACAAACATCAGTAAGCCGGCCATCGGATGAAATTCAGCAACAACAAGAACGACAAGGCCAGGAAGCTGCCAACATAAACGAAGAACAAGCCTTAACTGCGCAAGGAGGGACACAGCAAGTTCAAGCAGAAACCGTGCAGATACGGATTGAGCCGTTTGTGCCGTTAGTAATTCCCGGCGGGGACAGCGGGCAATCGATATTCGGCGGCCAAGTCTTTCTGCTAAGGCACGTTCAAATCGAAGACAAGCATCTTCTGCAGGGCTTTCAGCTAAATGAAAAAAAGCTAATCGAAGAGGTCGAAGAGTCGGCGGGCCGAGCGATATCAACGCGAGAGCATATGAATTTCGAGCTGCCGCAGATTAAGGAAGTGCAGGCCAAAGAGACGGCGACTAAAGCCGGTGAGGTTGCATATACGGCAATCCTGGACTTCGGGTTCGGGGATTTGGTCCTAAACCTTATAGAAACCGACCCCGGGTGGATAAACAACAGGATAGACCGGCTGCGAAACTGGTATTTCGGAATTATTACGATAGTGCTGCTGGCGGTGACGCTGGCGCTGGCGAGCTTGTGGCGCAATGCCAGAGCACAGCTCAAGCTAAGCCAGAAAAAAGATGATTTTATATCGGCGGTCTCACACGAGCTGAGGACTCCGCTGACTTCGATAAGGATGTATTCGGAGATGCTCGAAAAGGACTGGGTCAAGACGGAGGACAAACGCGGCGAGTATTATAAAAATATGCGGCAGGAAAGTGAGCGGCTCAGCCGGCTGATAGAAAACGTGCTGGACTTTTCGCGCATTCAAAAAGGACGAAAGAAATATACTTTCAACGCGGGCGACATCAACAGGTGTGTTTCGGAAGTAGTCGAAATGATGAGGCCATACGCATCGCAGAACGGCTTTTCAATAAAAACGGATTTCGGGCAGCTCGGGCAAACGACTTTTGACAAGGATGCGGTTACACAGATAGTCGTGAACCTGTTGGACAACGCCATCAAATACGCCCGCGACGCAGGGGACAAAACCATCACTGTCCGCACGAGGTGCGACGAGCAATTTATCCAGATAGAGGTCGAGGACCACGGGCCGGGCGTGCCTCATCTGCAGAGGAAAAAGATTTTCGAGGAGTTCTACCGCAGCGGAGCCGAAGCAACTCGCGAAACCACCGGCACAGGGCTGGGCCTTGCATTGGTGAAAAAATTCGCACAGGCACACAACGGCTTCGTGGAAATCATCACAGCCAAGCCAACCGGAGCGATTTTCAGGGTAGCTTTGTCAGCACAGAAATAAACAAACGGATGAAATGTGAACTATCGCCCTGTGAGATTTTTCTGACTGGATGGGCCGAAACAGACAAAGGAAATGAGGATTAAAACGGCGCCAGCGACAAAAAGCACTATCCGCCTTCGAGGCGTGCTGCAGCGGGTCAGCCACTGGGGGACGGCCGGCTCATCCGAATTACGATTCGATTCTTCCATCAGGATTTTACGAGTGGCCTGCAACTGCTGGACCGTTGCCCTGGGATAAATCGTGCCCTCATCGTTTGGCTCGGCGCCAAGTGTTGCGGGTGCAACGCGTTTAGCAAAATTCGGGTCTTTTTCAATATCCGCCAGAAGAGCATCATAGTCGGCGATTAAAGATTTAAAATCTTCTGTGCGCTGCTGCTGCTCACTTAACAGGTGCTTGCTGCGATAAAACTTAAGTAAAACATCACAAAGAACAGAGCCGCTCAAAGCCGCTGCGCCTATGCCAAAAAAAGCACAAAAGAAAAACGTGCGTAGGAAATTCCGGCCTTGCATATCCACAAGAAGTGGTTACTGGTTATTGGTTACTGGTTATTGGTTAACCAGTTACAAAAAAATAATATTTCTTAGAGTCTATAACAAAACCCAAAATGGCTTTAATAAAAACAACTGGATTCCCGCTTTCGCGGGAATGACAAAAGGTAACGGATAGTTTTGTTATAAGCTCTCAGACTGAATAAACCGGCAACTGCTCCCGCAGCAATTCGTAAATCTTTTTATTATCCTTTATCGCCTGCCCTGCTGTTTTGGAGAACAGAACTTTCAATTCGTCGAAGTCCATAGCCCTGAGGTCGGCCAGCTGCGTCTTTTGTCCATCGGCGGCATTTGCAGCAATAAACTTGGCCATAGTGTCAATGGCCATTTCCCGAATAAGCTGCCAAAGCTCCTTGCCCTGGCCGGCGGCAATGGCCCTCCCCAGGGCCAGTGACAGAGACAGAATAGCGTTCATACCCAAAACGCCCTTTCTCTGCATCACACTAATTTGCTCCTGCGGCGAGGCCTTGTCTGAAAGGACGCCAATAGCCACCGCCTGGTCTTTCTCTATAGACAGCAACTGACGGTCCACATCGAGCAAGCTGCCAAGCTGCGAAAGTCTCCTGCCGATAAAGGCCTTTGCGAGCACGGTCTCAATGTGCTTCACTGCGTCCATACACCCCATTCCGTCATAACGCCTGGCCTTTCGCCATAAAGCCAAAAGCTCATCATCCTTCCTGGCTTTAATCCCAGCAAAATCCAGCGTCTTTTTAAACCGGTAGGTGCCATCGCCTGCATCGTTGAACAGGTCGGGGTATTTCTTTGTAATCTCGTTCGGCCGGACAATGCTATCGACATAATGTATTGCCTCATCCACTCCCGCTGAAGTGCCGAGCGGGGTAGAGCCCTTAAAGCGAACGACACCCGTTCTTCCGAGGAATAATGTCGCGGCAGCAGAGGGGATACCTGCATTTGTCGCCTCCTCGGTCCCGCTGACACTTTCGATTGCCAGCATCCGCATCAACAAGCCGGCGATGTCAATCTCAGAAGCGTCCGGCATAACCGATACATCTTCCTTGCCGGTCAGTATCCGAACAAGCTCTTTAACATTTTCCTCAATCTCTTTTCTTTCCTGGTCCGTTACCTCTCTCTGCGCCGACTTTGCCAATGCAATTATTTCCATTACTCGGCCGTATTTCTGCAGCCGTTCT
>CAZBWE010000094.1:0-7774 GCA_964495465.1 uncultured Pirellulales bacterium | reverse complement strand
ATCACCTTCCAGAGTACCTTGGAGGGGACGACCGATTTTTCCGAGGACCTTAGTCTAACTGCTGGAACAGGAAATATATATCTCATTGATATCGTCGGCGGCACTAAGAACCTGGGTGATATAACAATCAATAATGCTGATGATGTACAAATACAAGCATCAATTAATGCAAATAATATAGCGATGACAGCTTCCGATACCACCATCGACATAGATGATGATGTAACCGCAGCGGCGGATATTGAATTGAACAACAATACGGCTGTCGCAGATGGCGTAACACTAACAGCTGGTAATAATATAAAGTTGGGTGCGGGCAAGACCATGACCGGTGAAGGTGATTTAACATTAGTGGCAACTGCTGGGGGAATATCAGAGAAAGCCGGCGACGATGGCAAATTCCAGATTAATATGGCTGCTGATGATAAGACTCTCACACTCACCCAGAATGACACCTTAGATATAACCAACTTTTCCGTAACAAACGACGAAGACACATATCTTATTGCAACCAGCACAGCAGGCACGATAACATCAACAACAGCAGGAGCCTGGAAATCAATATCAGCTAATGCTTGGGGTGATTTAATACTTACGAACCTAAACAATAATGATGCAATTACAATCGGCAACCTAATCTCCGGCGGAGAGATTTGGGTTCAGAGTGTAGCAGATTTCATCACGCAAGCTGACGTAACTCTTGCAGCGAACGGGACTTATAGTGCCACAATAAATGATGACCGGTCACGTGTTTATTTCCAGACAGATAGTGACCCGGTTGATGTTGCGATTTATTTAGCCAGTTACGATTTTACAACTCAGACAGGGGGTAATGTAACGGTTAATTCTGCTGTTTCGATGACTAATAATGGCACAATGGTTATTGATGCATATGATACTGTTAACACTTTCGGCAGTAATTTTACAGGTTCTTCTGCTTGGAGCAATAAGACAAATAGATTAGAAGTAGTTTCGCGAATATCACAATCCTTGGAAGATGCTATAAATAGTAACAGGATTCCCTATGCCCGGGAGGCTCGGATGGGTGCGACCCCATTTTGGTTTGGAGGCGAGAAATACGTATTGCGAGGTAGAGGGTTATTAGCGGAAGTTCTTGCTGCGGTTGGTGCTGTTCCTACAGTTCCGAACATATCTTTTACGCCGGAAAGTAGTATCGAAGTGACTCTGACACAGCTTGAGATTAATAAAGACTTTGTGATGCGGTGGCTGGCAGAGGAACTTGGAGAAGAAACCATCCGGATGTACTTACAAAACACTTACCTGTACTCAACAGATTTACAGCCGTATAAAGTTGCTGAAAGACTTATAAATCTCGCAGCAATTCTCACTGATGTCAATCCTAAACTTTCGGTTTCAGATAAGGTAATGTCTCCTGTCCCTTCCATTAAAGTCGGTCTTTCAATAAGTACCATCCTGCCGGTGCTCTGGAGGGTTACCGTACCAGCACCGGCACCTGTATTAATATCAACAGAGCCATCAGGCGCCGCTGCTCTCGTAGCAGCAGTCGGCGAATTCATCAAGGAACCACCGCCATCCAAAAAACAAATTGCATTTATCAAGTCATCGCTGCTCCAACACCGTGGCGATGGCAGCCACTATGATAGAGCCGGAGAATGGCTCGATGCTCTGGCTACTTATGTTAGCATTCTCAATACCGAGTTTGGCTGGTCTTCTGAAAGGTCCTTTAGGTTCGTTATGGCCAAATATGGCTCCGAGTTAGATACTACAAGCGCCATGTTCGTTGAGATGTATTTGCTATCCTCAGCGTTTAATAGGATGTGATGGTTGGGATAATCTTTCAAAACCCTTCTAATGGGTGGTATTATATGTCTTTTACGAGCATCTGTTTAAATAAAGTTAATAGGGCTGGAAAAACAAATCTTAGCTTGTAACAATTCATCAAAAGTTCGTGGACTGCAAAAATAAGAAGTGGTGTCTAAAAAGTTTCAGTCGCCACCAGTAAACCACTACTATACTCCGCTTGTCATTCACTTGTAAGCCACCTATAACTCTCAATTGACGATATCGTTTAAATTGATGTAGGTCTGGCTGAAAAATGCGACTATAAACACGCCCGGCAGGATTCGAACCTGCGACCTACGGATTAGAAATCCGTTGCTCTGTCCAACTGAGCTACGGGCGCCTGATTTCTAACTTATTGTAGTTTAACAACTCCCCACATATACTGTCAACCTATCTTATCAACTATAGAGGGCGCGTGCCAAATGCGCGCCAAATTCTTACCGAGGGTTTTAGCAGCCACTTGCCTTGCACGGCCCAGCAAATCGTCGGCAACAGCTACATAGGATTGGTGCGTTGTCTTGAAATCTGAGTGCCCAGCAAGTTTCATTACCTCGAATCCGTTCAGGCCGCTGGTAAACCAGCTGGTCAGTGCCGTATCTCGGAAATTATGAAAGCGACCGTTCTTAACACCTGCCCGTTTTAATATCTTCTTAAATTCACGGCGAAAGTTGTTAATCATCTTCAATCGGGCATCGCAAAGACTCCATTTACCTTGCTTGCGTAACTGCTGGATGTAATCGTAACGAGCAGGGGGAACTTGACCTTACCCCCAAAAGTTACAGATATGCCTTAATACAACAACAGACCGGTTGCACCAAGTTCTGTCAGAAGAGATGGATTATGTCCGGCCCAAAACCTTAATTCGGTTGCCTTTACGTGGTTTGATGCGGGCAATTTCCAGTACCAGTTTGCATACTGTTGTACTTCTTCATCCGGAAATTCACACTGCCTCTTCAGATATGCTATATTCTTTTCAGAAATATTACGATAGATAAGAAATCCGTGTATGTTTTGAAACGACTTAACTCACTCTATTTCTTCGCGTGGCTTCTTTGCACATTTTTTGCGGATATGCTGTTTGCGGCCTTTGCCCGAAAGCGCTTCATTAGGCCTGATACTATCATATACCCGACAATAATGTCTAACGAGAACTACCTCTCATTGTTATTGACCTTTGGATATTAAATGGAACGTTCCTGCACAAACAAAACAAGATATCATTCACGCCCCTGCTTTCGCAGGGGTAAACTTCTCCCCGCGCAGGCGGGAAGCGGGAATCCAGCAGTATTATAGCACTTATGGACTCCTGCTTATACAGGAGTGACCATATATCTGTTCCATTATTTATCCAAACGCCAATAGGATAATAAGTTCAGACTAATCCCTCATAGTTGAAAATCAGCTACTTACTAATAAAACCGCTGTAGTCTCAAAAGCGTGGACTTATCTTTTTTTGAGCTTATCAATCATTTCCTGCACTTCTTCAGTTCCCTCTTCGTAGAATTTTTCTTCATCAGGAGCCAGTTGTTTTAGAAGTGCAAGAAACTCACCGGCATGGACACGCTCCTCATCGGCAATATCCACGAGAACTTTTTTAGCCAGTTTGTTGTCGGTTGACTCTGCAAGCTGCATATAAAGCTGGACCGCTTCATACTCAGCGGCCACCATAAACCTTATGGCGCGAATCAACTCAGACTGAGAGAGCTTTCTGCCGTTTGCAAGCCCGGAAAAAGGTGAACCGAATTCCGGCATAATGAACCTCCTTTTTCAGAATTTAGGGTTTTAATTTAAAAGGTATAAAATCTACAAGAATTTACCATTGCCCGGCCAAAATAATCAAACAAAAAATCTTTAAATTTTCAAATGTATGCTATAATGGTTATAATTTTACCAAGAGTTTGATTAAGAAATTGAGGGAGATAAAGAATGAAACCTAAATTAGTGGTTATAGGCGCCGCCGGCCGAATGGGCAAGCGAATCCTTTCACTAGCAGCGGAGTCCGGCGATTTCGATATCATCGGAGCGGTTGAAAGGCAGGACCATCCGCAAATCGGCGAAGACGCCAGCGTTCTAACGGGAATAGAACCTTTAAATGTTAAGCTGACTCATTTTTATCCATACCCTGCTGATGCCGATGTAGCAATCGACTTTTCTCTTCCTGTTGCAGCGGTGCGAACCGTTGATTACTGCAGGGAAAGCAAAGTTGCCCTGGTGTTAGGAACTACGGGCCTAAGTGAGGAGCAGCATAAGCATATCAAGACCGCTTCCAAAGAAATCCCTACTTTGCATGCGACGAATATGAGTATCGGGATGAATGTGTTATTTTCTCTGGTCGGCAGACTCGCAACAATGTTAGGCGATGAATACGATATAGAGATAGTAGAGCAGCATCATCGTTTCAAAAAGGATGCACCGAGCGGAACGGCGCTGACATTGGCAGAGAAGATTCGCTCGGCAACGGGCAGAGACTGGTCCGGTGCTCTCACCCACGGTAAAGACATTGCAAGACAGAAGGGAACTATAGGCATCCACGCCGTGCGTGCCGGCGATATTACGGGTATTCACTCTGTAATATTCAGCACGCTGGGAGAGACGATAACCGTCACTCATACCGCCCACAGCAGAGACACTTTCGCAAGAGGAGCGTTGCAGGCGGCAAAATGGCTGGTCGGGAAAAAACCGGGTTTATATTCTATGGCTGATGTTTTAGGCATTGATTTGAAAGAGGAAACCGGATAATCCATCTATGGCGGCCAGTCTATGCCTTTGATGCCGCCTACAGTCAGGTTAGGATTTGGCCAGCCATCGTGGGCAGGTCGAATTTGTTCTGCGGCAATATAGCGGATATGTCCATCAACAAAGAGGAAATTGCGGCTTCCCTGCCAGCACCACCAGCCGCCGAATCCGAACCATCCCTGTTCAACTACGCGTAAATGATTGCTATTCCACTCTCCGATGAGAATCTTTTCGGAGGGTCTGGCAACATTTATGCTTTTTTGCGGAATTGATGGCACGAAAGGGCCGTCGCCACAGGTATAAGCCGGGCTGTTCATATCCTTTATCTGCTCAGAGCTATGGTAAAAGGCCATCGAATAGGCGTAGCTTGTAGATTCATACTCCTGTTTGGCAATAGTATCTTCGGGGCAGAATAAGACCGAAGGATTATTCACATCGATATTGCTGTCTATATATGGTTTTACGAGTTTTCGCCAGCCACGACCCATCCACAGCCAGACAATATCGCCCGTATTCGGGTCGATATAGACAGGGTCCTGCGTGCTGGGATATGTATCATCATTATTATTCAGGTACAGACGTATTGCTAAATCGATCTGCCTGAGGTTGTTTGCACATACGAGACGTTTTGTCAGGGACCTGGCCTTTCCAAGTGCCGGCATAAGTATGGAAAGTAAAAGTGCGATGATTGCCATTACAACAAGCAGCTCCACGAGGGTAAAGCCGGGTTTAATAGAATTAAGAATGTAGAGTTTTGAATTTGGAATTTTGAATTTCATAGGATTGCCGGCAATTAATAGCAAACAATTAATTATTCGACTGTAACGCTTTTGGCGAGGTTGCGGGGTTTATCGACGTCGTGGCCGCGAAGGACTGCGGCGTGATATGCCAGGAGCTGCAGCGGCACAACGGTCAGCATCGGCTGCAGAAGCTCAGGCGCCTCCGGTATGGCGATTAGATGGTCGGCGTGTTGTTTGATGTTCTCGTCCCCTTCTGTTGAGACGACGATTATTTTTCCTCCGCGTGCCCTGACCTCCTCGATATTGCCTATAATTTTGTCATATTGGGACCCTGCGGTTGCGATGAAGACGGCGGGCATACCGTTACTAATAAGGGCAATCGGGCCGTGCTTCATTTCAGCGGCAGGCAGACCTTCAGCGTGAATATAACTTATTTCCTTTAATTTCAACGCGCCTTCAAGTGCAACCGGATAGTTAAAGCCCCTGCCGAGGAAGAGCCAATTGTTTTTGCTGATATTTGCTGAGGCGATTTCCTTGATGTGTTCGGACTGCTGCAATACCCTTTCTATTTTATCGGGTATCCTGGAAAGCTCGTCGATGTATTCGTCTGCTTCGATGCTGCTGATGTGTTTTCTTCTTCCTAATTCAATTGCCAGCATTGTCAGCACGGCGACCTGTGCTGTAAATGCCTTTGTGCTGGCAACGCCTATTTCCGGGCCAACGTGCAGATATATACCCGCATCGGTGGCTCTGGCGATGGATGAGCCGACTACATTAACGATGCCGAGCACCGTTGCTCCTCGTTCCTTGGCCTGCTCGACCGCAGCAAGGGTGTCTGCTGTTTCACCGGACTGGCTTATTGATATGACGAGGGTACCTTCCTCGATGATTGGATTTCGATATCGAAACTCGCTTGCGTATTCGGTCTCTGTCGTGACACGTGCCAGATGCTCAAATAAAAATTCTCCGACCAGAGAGGCATGAAATGCGGTTCCACAGGCGGTCAGGATGATACGTTTTGTGTGTGTGAGCTCGCGAAAGTGCGAAGCGATGCCTCCAAGTCTGATTTTTCCACTTTGCCTGTCAATTCTGCCACCCATACAAGTATTCAGGGCCTTTGGCTGCTCGAAAATCTCCTTGAGCATATGATGCTTGAATCCGCCCAGTTCGATTTGTTCGAGGGAAAATTCGATTTGCATCAGCTCTTTTGTGACAGTGACGTTATTAATTGTCTTTGTGTAGAATCCCTTTGCACTTGCGACGACCATTTCGTTGTCGGCGAGGTATATTGCCTGGGTGGTGTGCTCGACAATTGCGGCTGCATCGGATGCCAGTATGTATTCGTCATCGCCGACGCCTAAAATCAGAGGGCTTCCCTTTTTTGCGCCAATGAACGTATCAGGAAAGTCTGAGCAGATAATTGCCAGTCCATAAGTGCCGTGCAGCTCTCGAAGGGCCTGCTGAACGGCCCATTCGAATTTGTTCTGGCCGCCGGAAAGGTGCTCGCTCTCAGCGGCTTTTGCGTAAAAGTTGCCGATTAAGTTCGCTATCACCTCGGTATCGGTTTCGCTTACAAAGTTGGCACCTTCGTTTTGGAGCCAGGTTTTCAGTGTGCCGTAGTTTTCGATAATGCCGTTGTGAGCGACGGCAATTTTTCCGGTGTAGTCGAGGTGCGGATGTGCGTTGATAGTATTGGGTTCGCCGTGTGTGGCCCAGCGTGTATGGCCGATGCCGAGGGTTTCGGCGATGTTGGGGGGATTTAAGATTGCTTCCAAAGCGCTGATTCTGCCGCTGGTTTTGTTTATTGCTATAGAGCCGCTGCCCAGCAGCGCCACGCCGGCAGAATCGTAGCCGCGATATTCAAGGCGTTTTAATCCCTCTATGAGAATCGGCTGAGCAACTTTTTTGCCCAAATAAGCTACTATTCCACACATCTTTATTTACTATTTTATATTTATTATTTAGTATTCGTTAGGTTATTTGAATACGAGTCAATACGGCTGGTAATCGTAAATGTTCAAAGGCATATTGTCAACGACAAATTATGATAGTTATTATCGATTATAAGGTTGGCAACGTTAAAAGCGTTTGTAACGCATTTCAGCATATCGGCTGCGATGTTACACTTAGTCGAGAATCCAAGGTAATTGAAGGAGCAGTGGGACTTGTTTTGCCGGGTGTTGCGGCCTTTGGCTATGCAATTAGCGCACTGGGGACGCTTGCGGAGCTGATAAAAGAGGTCGCTTTGGCGGGTAAGCCGCTTTTGGGCATCTGCGTGGGCTACCAGATGCTTTTCGATAAGAGCAGCGAATACGGCCGGCACGAGGGGCTTGGGCTGGTAAAAGGCAATGTTGTTCCAATCCCGTCCGGGCAGGTAGTGCCGCATATGGGCTGGAATTTGGTGAAGCTGCCCGAAGGGATGGATTTGTTTGCCGGATTAGGTGAAGAAAAACACTTTTATTTTGCACATTCTT
>CAZBWE010000093.1:0-7964 GCA_964495465.1 uncultured Pirellulales bacterium | reverse complement strand
AAAACGGAAAGAACAGCCACGAAAAGGCACAACAAAGAGGAAAATTAGGGTGTCAGGTAATTCGTGACTTCGTGCATTGGTGGTAAAGAATACATAGATTCCTGCTTTTGCAGGAATGACATCATTAGCTAAAATGCAAGGCTAAAAAAATCGGTGGCAATCAGTGTTAATCCGTGTCTAAAAAACAGTGTCAGTCAGTGTCTATTTATTTTTCATCGAGGATTTCGAGGCATACGAATTTCTTTCCCTCGAGAAATTCAAGCGAGGCCCCTCCGCCGGTTGAAATATGACTTATCCTGTCCTGCAGGTCGAGCTTCTCGACAGCGCTTGCACTGTCACCGCCCCCGATGACGCTGCGTGCGCCTTTGTCAGTAGCTTCAGCTACTGCCAAGGCGACGGCTTTTGTGCCCTGGTCAAATGGAGGCATTTCAAAAACGCCCATAGGACCATTCCAGACAATCGTTTTGGCATCGCTGAGCTTCTTAGCAAACAGTTTTCTTGTCTTCGGTCCAATGTCCATACCCTGCCAGTCGGCATCAATATTGCCGCTGACTATCTTGTGTGGCACGGCCATCTTGGCCGTGTTTTCACGGGCTGGAAGCCCGTGCCACTGAAATTCTTTAGCTACTACGGTATCGACCGGAAGCACCATCTCACAGCCGACATCTTTGGCCCGCTCCAACAGCCCGGTTGCTTTATCCAGAAAATCGTCCTCGCACAAGCTCTTGCCAACGGCTCTGCCCTCGGCCTTGAAGAAAGTATATGCCATCGCTCCGCCAATCAGCAGCCGGTCAACTTTATCAAGCAGATTCTCAATCACGCGTATTTTATCAGAGACTTTGGCGCCGCCTAATATGGCAACAAACGGCTTTTCCGGATTACTGACTGTATCACCCAGGAAGTTTAATTCTTTTTCAATCAGGAAACCTATAACGCGCGGTTTTCCTTCCATCATTTGCGGCACAGTGTACATAGAAGCATTATCCCTGTGAGCCGTGCCGAATGCATCATCCACATAAATATCAGCCAGGTCAGCGAGCTGTTTTGCAAAATCGTCCTTGGCCTGACGAAGCTGTGCATCTTCCTTCGCAGCTTTATCTTTTATTGTCTCTTCCTTGTGAAAGCGCAGGTTCTCAAGCAGCATACAATCTCCGCTCTTCAGCGCCTGCGCTTTGGCTTTTACAACCTCGCCAACGCAATCGTCGGCAAAAACAACTTTCCGGCCAAGAAGCTCTGATAATCTTCTTGCCACCGGTGCAAGAGACAATTTATCATCCCTTTCACCCGCAGGCCTGCCAAGGTGACTCATAAGGATAACCGCTCCGCCGCGGTCCAAGATGTTCTTTATGGTCGGCAGGGCTTTTACGATTCGGTCATCGCTGGTAATATTACAATCATCATCCAGCGGCACATTAAAGTCACACCGCATCAAGACTTTCCTGCCCTTTACACTGATATCAGCAACAGTTTTCTTAGCCATATTTTTACCTACCTTGTAGCACGGCCATCTTGGCCGTGTTTTTCAAAATCACGGGCTGGAAGCCCGTGTTACATTGCCGCCATTTTTTCCATAATGTCAACGCTTCGGCACGAATAGCCCCATTCGTTATCGTACCAGCTGATGACCTTGACCGTTTTACCCTTGACCATTGTCAGCATAGAATCGAAGATGCTCGAAGCGGGATTATTAACGATATCGCTGCTGACAATCGGCTCGTCACAGTAAACAAGGATGCCCTTCATCGGCCCTTCAGCCGCTTTTTTCATCGCTGTGTTAACCGCATCAACGGTAACATCCTTTTTCACATTGACCACGAGGTCAACAACGCTGCCGACCGGCACAGGGACCCTGATAGCAAAACCGTCGAGCTTGCCGTCAAGTGCGGGAATAACCTTTCCGATTGCCTTGGCCGCACCGGTTGAGGTAGGGATAATATTCACCGCTGCCGCCCGCGCGCGACGCAAATCGCTGTGAATCATATCCGCAACCCTCTGGTCGTTGGTATAGGCGTGAATAGTGGTCATAAGTCCCTGCTCAATACCAAATGTATCATTAAGAACCTTCGATATCGGCGCAAGACAGTTTGTCGTGCAGCTTGCATTCGATACACATTTGACGTCTTTAGTCAGCTTATCGCTGTTGACACCGAGGACAATAGTCGCCTCGATGTTGTCCTTTGCCGGAACGGTCAACAATACTTTTTCCGCACCGGCTTTAAGGTGGTCTCCGTAGCCGCCTTTGGGGGATTCTTTGGAGCGGAAGATGCCTGTTGACTCGACAACAATCTTCACACCCATATCCTTCCAGGGCAGTTCTGCCGGGTTCTTAACAGCCAGAACTTTTATTTCTTTGCCGTTAATGACCAGCTTGCCGTCTCCCGCTTCGACCGTTCCGCCCCATTTACCCATAATCGTGTCGTATTTAAACAAATGCGCAAGACTCTTAGCATCTGACAGGTCATTGACCGCTACAAGCTCCAATTCCCCGTTTCTTTCCATAATGATTCTTGCTATGGCTCTGCCGATTCGGCCGAACCCGTTAATTCCAACCTTTGTTGCCATTTGTAAGTCTCCTTATTTTCTACACTTGTAAATTCTGCTTTGCCGGTTTAAACCCGCCCCCAGTTTCTAATTCAGGGCGAACGAGAACGATATTTTATTTATTCCTTGTCTATCTTGCAAGAGTTTTTTTGTAAATTCGTATGGCAAATCTTGACGCCCGTTACCCATACTTATTCTACAATTGTTGTATCGAATCGATGCCACATATTTGCAACTGAAGAATTCTTCTTGTTTCGCCGGAGATTTTTGCCTGCTCACTTATCCGAATCGGCCAAACCCAGATTATCTTTTCACTATCAGAAACAATAAGCACATTTTCGCGTATTTGCTGTGGCACTTTCGCAGCGGTCAGGAATTTGCCTACCTTTTTTTCTCCAGGCAAACCCAAAGGAATAAATCTATCACCGTCCCGGCGGGGACGAACAACTAACGGCAAATTGACCTGAGCCAAATCAAAGCACTCAATAAGCTTGTGATTGGTAATTGGTAACTGGTGATTGGTAATTGGTAACTGGTGATTGGTAATTGGAGCATCAAGTATGGTAGCCTCTATCAGATAATGGCCAAATCTCGTTTTTCCCGGGATAACCAATTTGACAATCTCGCTTATCGGCCCATCAGCAGTGAGGTTCTCTTTAGGCATGAGAAAAATCAAATTCTCGTATTCACGCTGAACTACAAAACCACGCGGCAATTCGAGTTTCCTGCCTCCGACATTCGACTTTGCCAATTGCAATATTTTTTCATAGTGCCGTTGTGTCAAATTTGCTTCACCGCAACCTGCTTTAATTAAACTTCGCCGGATAAGCTCAACCTTTACAGGCAGCGGCTGGGCCAAAAAGCTCTTCAAATTCAATGAGACTATATCATTTTTGACCTCAGCCAACTCGGGCCATACATTATCTGCATTTTCGCAAACCAAACTGTAAAAACGCCGAGCAGAACAGGATAAATCAAATAACTGTTCGACAAGAGAGCCGCCGCACTGCTGTTGCAATGCCGGTATCAATCGATGCCGAATAAAGTTTCGCCTGTATGAGCAATCGATATTGGTATGGTCAATCCGCCATTTTAGATTCTGCTTTTCCAAATACTCAATAATTTCATCCCGCCTGACGCACAGAAGCGGTCTTACAAAATTGACTTCTCCAAAAACACGCTTAGGCCAGATTCCTCCTAGGCCGCGAAAGCCGGTCCCGCGAATCAGCCGCTGCAAGATTGTCTCGGCATTGTCTTTTTTTTGATGGGCCGTTACTACACAATCGCAGTTGTTGTCCCTCGCGATATCAAGCAAAATTTCAATTCGCAATTTCCGGGCCGCTGTCTCAATCGATAGTTTATTGCGACGGGCAAAATCCCGCACGTTCACTCGTCTCGTTATCACAGTTGGCTTCAATTTCGCCGCTTCTGTTATAACAAAATCTTCATCCTTATCAGCCTCAGCTCCCCTTAATTGATGATTTATATGAGCGCAGAGCATCTCAGCAGCGAAAACACCTCTATTTTTCAGCGCCGACATTGTGTACATAAGCGCAGTTGAATCGGCCCCGCCTGAAACAGCCAGTAAAACTTTAGCTGCTGAATCGAAAAGGCCGTTCGCCCCTGCAAAGTCGGCTATTTTGTTCTCAAATTCGGCCGGCGTTTTCATAACTAAAAATCAATAGCATAAAGTTCATATAAATCTTCGCCTAATTCGTATCCGATACTAATTGTGAATAATTAATACGCTTGTTCTTGTCATTTCGAGCGGAGCGAAGCGGAGTCGAGAAATCTGTTTTTTAATAGATTTCTCCGCTTTGGGCTGCTTTGCAGCCCTTCGGTCGAAATGACAGCGGCGCAAGTATTAAATACATTTGGTATGATTCTACCTCATATTGGTCTGTGCCTGAAAATAAAAAAGGGCCTGACAACCGCCCAGGCCCAAAAAACCATTGAATAAAATTTTACTCAAAGATATATCAAAATCACTGGCCGCTCTCAGTACTTGTTGACAGCTCTTTGATGCGTTTTTCAGCCCACTCCACCCATTTACGGTGCTGGCCCTTTACCGTGACGGACTTGACGGCCTGCTTATACAGCTCCAGCGCCTCTGCTCTGCGAGACAGATGCCTATCCAGAATATACGCCTCTTTGAACCTGGCAGGATAAACGGTATCAGGGTCCCACTGATATGTCCTTTTATAATACAAAAGCGCAATACTATAGTCCTTGAAATATTCATAAATTGCGCCGGCCTTATACGCTGCATCATCAATCTTGTCGCTCGAAGGGTGCAGCCTTATCAATTCGTTATACCTATCCAAGGCCAGACGCAACAGGTCGTTGTCTTTGATAAGAATCAGCCGTTTGGCTCTCTTTTCAAGGGACACAGCATCTCTATACATCGCATCCGCTTCCGGAATGGCAGTGCTCACTTTCAGGTCAGGCCCGGTCACTTCCGCTTCTATGATGTATTTATATTGCGGCATAGTGTTCAGTGCAGCCAGCTCCTTTTTGGCCCACCGCAGCTTCATATTGTTGCCGACATTGTTGTAAAGGTTGATGAGTGATCGAAGACCCTGCCGATATGCCTGCCGATTAACTGTTACCTGCTCGACAGTATCAATCTCTTCCGCCTGGCTGATTTTAACATCGCCGGAGTAGCCGAACTTCTTCACGGAAGTCGGGACAAGCTGGCTTTCGCCGCTGTCAATGCTGCTGCAGCCAACCAATACGTTCAGTAAAATAATAAGTACTGCTGCTAAAGCTATCCTTGCCATAATTGTCTCCTTTCAAGTTCAATTTCAAACTTATGCTTTATACCGAATTAAGAACCGGAAGTAAAGACTTTTCTGCTGATATTTTTTATCAAAAAAAACAAATATCCGGCCTTTTTGCATCAAAAGCACGTTGGAATTTTATTTGGACTCATTTGCTTCTTCTATTGTCCTCTGAGCTTCTGCTTCCTCAAAAGTGAATTCGTAACGTAGCGTCATTAAATCTTTAACAGGCCAGTAAACAATATCAGGTGAATGTACGTAAGGAATTATACTTGTTCCTATGACTCTTGGTTCTTTCTGTGCCGCATTAACTACTCTGCTTACTCCGCCATCGTCCGAAAAATCTTTTCCAACGCTGTAAAGTTTGAAGTTATCTTCGGTAAGCTTATAGACTAACGGCCCATCACTATAAGGGTCGTTGGGAAGACGCTGCAGATAACCGGTGGAAACAAGCTTATCAAGCGATTCCGGGAATTGGCCGGTGTCAGCTTTATAACGCAAAATCGCGAGAACGGCAATTAAAGCTTCTGTCTGTGCTCTTGTTTTGTGATAACTATGAAAAATGCTTTTAGGGCTTAAACCAAAGATTTGCAAAAACCAATTGCTGTTATTAATTTTTTCTATTTCTTCAAAATATTTGTATGTTTCGTCTTTGATCTGCCAAGGCGTTTTGGCCATTTTTTGATCGGATATAGTTAAAATTTTTTCAATTTGCTTAACTATCTCACTTCTGGTCGGACCTATAAAACAAGCATATAGTCTTCTTTTAAAGTTGTTCAGCTTGCCGCAAAGCATTTCATAATACCAGCCTGTTCTCCAAGCCAATCGGCCAGTACCTTTGCCATTGTCGATAAAAGTCATTTGCAGCGCATCGTATAGCATAAGCTTCTCTGTATTGATGCTCGGCACATAAGTATCTCTATCAAGTTCCTGTTTTAAGTTATCCTGAAGGAATTTCAAAGATTCACCTTCGACCTTTGTTCTATCAAGAATGACCATAGCACCGTCAACGGCCTTCTGCTTAATACTAAGTCCGATATGCTGTTCCATCAAAAGCAGATTCGGCTGACATTTATGTTTGCCAGCCTTATAGCAGTCAAGAATATCCTCAAAAGCAGATTGAAATTTGCCCTTGGTAGCCTTGAGCTTTGCATCCCAGATAAGTGTTTCAGTTAATTTCCGAAGTTGGGCTAAATCAAGACTTCTTATTCCGCCTATGTAGTTATTTGTTAAATAATTATCCGTTTCAACTGTTCTTTTTATCCAATAATAGGGTTTATTTAAAGCTTCTCCGAAATATTCAAAGGCCAGTGTATTTGAAATGAGCCATTTTTCGAGTAGAGCCTGCTCAATATCATTAAAATCTGCGGGCCAGTATATATATGGCTTTCGCAATTCGTCAGGCATATCGACAAATGCATCAAAGGCTTTTTGATAATATGGTGCGGCATTTTCATTCGGGTCATAATTTTGCGGGCGGGTTATTTTGTTATATTCAGCTACATAATCTACCGTAATTTTGGGTTTAGCGCTTAAAAACAGTACTATCTTCAGAATTAACAGGGCCAGCAAAAGTCCAATAGCTGCTAATACCCACTTTTTACCTGGCCTCAACGCTTTCATTTTTGCGTCTCTTATTAAGGTTCTAATTCGATTTGGTTAAGATTAACAAACCCATTGCCCCACACAAAGATGTTATCATCCCCATCAACGTCGTCAATATCAAGCAAGCCATTATCACCCCATAGAGCTCTTAGCATACCAATTCCTCCATGTGTGCTTGTATATTCAAGTGCCTCCTCAACGCTATCACCATAGCCCATTCTCTCCCAAAACATTTTCACACCCTCAGTTGTGTTGCCTACGATTTGCTCCATTATACCCGTTGACACAAGAACTTTTATCCGCCATCCAATGTAAATCTGATCAAGACTGCCTTGGCCCTGCAGGGCTGATTGTAAAAAGTAAAACATAAATCACACAAAATTTAAACAGTTTCATAAAACTTACCTATAAGTTTTATAACCTCTTGTTGGCGAAAGCTTATTAACTTCTGTAAATCACTCAATAGGATTTATTACCCTGCCCATAAACAATATATTTCCCGAACGATTGTTCCTAATAATAAAAACAAACGGGCGATCGGCACGGAACACCGGTTCGATATGAAGAGCTTTTGACATAACAACTCCTGTAGCTGCCGCTGCTTCAGTGCCTTCTTCACTAACTTCAATAAAAGCCTTATGAAAAACATCTGAAATCCATAAAATTCTTCTGCCGTTCATGCCTGAGAAATCAGCCTCTTCTGGTTCAAAGGCTTCAGGCATTCCCAGTGCAACAAGAGTGTTCTTTAAAGAGAACGTTCCCCAAGTCATTTTAAATTTAGGAAAATAGAGGTCAACTTCCGTTATCCGCACTTTTGCTAATAAGACATTAAGGCTTTCGGCTGTAAGCGTGTTTTCAATTTCCGAGATACCTTCTGTTTCACTTGGCAGGACCACCACCATACTTATTTCATCGCCTTTATATGGCAATTCAAGAACCTGTAATTTTTCATCTCCATAGTACTTGAAATCCTCTTTTAGATACATCATGGGTACTTTGACCTTGTCTTTGGCAGAGACAGCAAAATCTGCTTTTCTG
>CAZBWE010000092.1:0-8044 GCA_964495465.1 uncultured Pirellulales bacterium | reverse complement strand
CACCCGGCCTTTACCGAGCGAATCGAAGAACGTGCGAAAATGGTTGCCACCCAGATAAAGGCGAGAGACGTTAACGACCCAAATGTATTAAAGGCGATGCAAACCGTCCCACGGCATAGTTTTGTCGAGCACCCCGATAAAAATATCTGGAACAGCAACCTCAAAAACGCATACGCAGACTATCCGCTACCGATTGGTTTCGACCAGACAATAAGCCAGCCGTATATTGTTGCCTTTATGACCGAGGCCCTGCAACTCAAACCGGGTGATAAAGTTCTGGAAATCGGAACCGGCTCCGGTTATCAGGCGGCGGTCTGCGCAGAGATAGCCCGCGAGGTCTATACTATTGAAATCGTCGAGCCGCTCGCACAAAGGGCCGGAAAACTGCTCAAGGAGCTTGGCTATAAAAATGTCTTCGTTAAAGCTGGCGACGGCTATTTCGGCTGGCCTGATAAAGCGCCTTTTGACGCAATCATCGGCACAGCCGCAGCCGAACGCATCCCTGAGCCGCTCATCGAACAGTTAAAGCCGGGCGGAAGAATGATACTGCCCTATGGAACGGAGTTCGGCTTTCAATATCTGGTACTGGTTACCAAGGATGAAAATGGCGAACTCCACAAGAAAAACGTCCTGCCTGTCCGCTTTGTTCCTATGACCGGCGAAGTGCAAAAGAAGAAATAAACTTAGAAGTGGTGTGGCTTTTGGATTTTTTACATTTCCTCGCGATACGCATCACTAAAAAATAATACAAGAGAGGTGCTCTTTCTACGACTAAGAGATTAAGTGATTTCGATGAGTTCGATATCAAAAGTCAGGTTCTTCCCGGCAAGAGAATGGTTGGTATCCAACGTTACATCTGCTCCGGATATCTCCTTCACTACCACAACGACTGTCCGCCCGGCCCCGTCGGTCATCTGTATTTCTTCACCAACCTTGGGTTCCATATCCGCCGGAAACTGACTTCGATTAACAACCTGTACCTTTTCTTCCCGGTATTGACCGAAAGCTTTATCTGCTGATATCTCAACTTTTTTTGACTCGCCGGCGCTCATTCCTACTACAACCTCTTCAATGCCGGTGATTATACGATTTTCTCCGATAACAAATTGCAGAGGGTCTCGCTCTCTTGAATCAGCGAACACGGTGCCATCGTTTAATTTGCCTGTCATAGTGAATTTTGACGCTATCACCCGATTTTGCCTGAGCCATTACTTTATCCCTTCTTTTTTACATTATCACAACAAAGAAATACCCAGCACCATTCCGGCTGGATTTTCACAAGCCAGGCGAACCTTTTCCATAAAGTACGGCCCCGCTTCATTCCACTTCAATTCTAAAAAGCCCCGGCTATGATTATCAGTAGCGACGTCGGTCGCCTCGACTTGGACCAGAGTCGATTTGTCGGCCATAGCTGTTCGAACCGAAACTGCCTCTTCGACCACCACCTCTACGGTCATGTGTGCGTGGTTGTGCCTCATTAACTTTAATGCTGCAACCTTTCAAGTCTTTGTTGTTCATGCCCGTGATCGCCGCCTGGGCCTCTTTGCCCGATGGCATCGTTACGAATCCGAATCCTCTTGATTCACCACTGAACCTGTCTTTTACTATATTGACAGATTCGACCTGACCAAAAGGCTCGAAAGCCTGACGCAAATCATCTTCCGTGACCTCATGTGATAAGTTCCCTGCATAGATATTCATTTTACCTCCCTTGCTAATCTTTCAAACTCACTCATTACTTAAGCTGGGATTGAAGCTGATATTATTTCTAAAGTCGGCTATAGGTATGTAAGCTTTTTAAGTTATAGACACAGCATTTCCGCTGAAAGTGCTAAAGTTAATTCTTCAATTAGCTCATCAACAAGCAATCTTACCGGTACGATTTTATTACATCGCCAGGCATTTGAACCGGCAAAGACGAAAGATTCATCCATTTTTCCCTCTGCGGCATTTGCCAGAACTTTAGCTATGCAATACGGCGCTTTTGTGGGGTCACAGGTCTTAAGACACTGATATTTACACTCGAAAGGTATAGTTTTACCCTGTTTAATCTTTTCGACAAAACTGCTATTTATAACTCTTCCCGGCAATCCGACAGGACTTTCTATGATTGTTAGATCCTCAGCATTAGCATTTAAATAAGCCAGCTTGAAATTGTTATGGGCGTCACATTCATCAGTGCAGACAAAACGAGTTGCCATCTGGACCCCTGACGCACCTAATTTTAGAAAATGAGCAATGTCATCGCCATCAAAGATTCCTCCCGCGGCAATAACAGGTATAGCAGGTTCGAAGGAATCAGCAATTTTAATAGTTTCACTAATTATTTGTTCAAGACCAGCGGCGGTATTGTTTATAATGCTATCAGGGGAGTAGCCCAAATGACCACCAGCTTTGACACCTTCGACTACTACGGCATCCGGGAGTTTATTGAAATGGCTTTTCCATCTTTTGCAAATAATCTGAAAAGTCCTTGCCGAGGAAACAACAGGGACTAATTTAATATCTTTTCCGTTAAGATATTTTGGCAGACTCAGAGGTAATCCCGCTCCGGAAATTATCAAGTCTATATTTTCTTCGACTGCGGTCTTTACAAGGTTTTCATAATCGGAAAGGGCAACCATTATGTTTACGCCGATTATTCCGCTGCTGAGGCGCCTTGCTTTTCTGATTTCGTATCGTAAAGCTTCTTCATTCACTTTTTCGAATTCGGCATCCGGGAAATCTTCGTATTGCCCCAGCCCGGCACTGGCGATAACGCCGACACATCCGGTATTTGCAACTGCCGCAGCCAGATTTGCCCTCGATACCCTAACGCCCATTCCGCCTTGTATTATGGGTGGATAAATTTCCAGATTCCCTATATTAAGGGGCGGTAAGTGGTCCATATACATATTCACCTTGTTTAATAAAGGCCGGCAGAATAAGAGAAATGACG
Source organism: uncultured Pirellulales bacterium (assembly GCA_964495465.1). Taxonomy (GTDB): domain Bacteria; phylum Planctomycetota; class Phycisphaerae; order Sedimentisphaerales; family Anaerobacaceae; genus CAZBWE01. The sequence continues at coordinate 5,106 of CAZBWE010000092.1, read as the reverse complement.
ATAATGATAAGTATCAAAAACGCTACTTTTGGGCGTCGGTTCTGCTGTTTCGACGCTTTATTAAACAATCATTTCAATTTAACAATAAAGTTAATATACTGTTAATATCGGTTTAGCACAACAAATAGATTATTTTTTCAAGAAAACATAATCTGAAACTCCGGCTATTCGCGTTGAAAATCCATAGCAGGAGGAATTAAAAAAGGGCTGACTGAATGTTTTGGTTTAAGAAATGGCGGCGGCATCGAATTGCCGGCAGGTTATTTCCGGAGCAATGGTTGAAAATTATCAGGCGCAATGTCCCACTCTACGATTACCTGCCACCGGAGGATAAAGACGAGCTGCGGCGCCACATCCTTATCTTCCTTGCGGAAAAACGTTTTGAAGGCTGCGGCGGTCTAAAAATAACCGATGAGATAAAACTCACGATAGCCACACAGGCCTGTATATTGCTTCTGCACCGAGAAACCGATTACTATCCCGGCCTTTCGTCGATACTGGTATATCCTCATGCCTTTATAGCAAGCCGTATAGAACATCTGCCGTCCGGAGTAGTAGCCGAGGCTCCGCAGGTTCTTCTTGGCGAATCGTGGCATCGGGGTTCGGTCGTTCTTTCGTGGGATGACGTAAAGCACGGCGCCGCGGATATCAACGACGGCCACAACGTCGTTTTTCACGAATTCGCTCATCAAATCGACACTTCCGGCGGAAGAGGCGACAGCACTTCGGTACTTATCAGCCGCTCGAGCTATATTGCATGGGCGCGCGTGCTGGAAAAAGACTACAAGAAGCTCAAGCAGGAAAAAGCTCTGAATCGTCCGACCCTTTTAAACAAATATGGCACCGAAAATCCGGCAGAGTTCTTTGCTGTAGCAACAGAATTTTTTTTCGAAAGGCCAAAAGAATTGAAAAATGCTCATCCGGAACTTTATAACGAACTAAAGCGGTTTTATCAACAGGACCCCGCCGACTTCTTCTGATATAAGTTGCTGAGCTTGAACACATCTTGAAACAAAGGGAAATAATGTTATAATACCGCGCCAGAAAGTTCCATTACCGGAAAATCGGAACGATTAATCAGTTGTAAAAATGCTTATTTTTCTATCAGGAGATTTCTCGTGAAGAACCATCGCATCAGCAAAATAAAAAGGGCGCGGAAAAGCGGCTTTAGAGCACGTATGCGAACCAAAAACGGACGCAAAACACTAAGCAGAAAACGACGGGTAGGACGCTCGGTTAATACTGTTTAAGATTCATATATTACCCATTACAACCGAAGATTTCACAAAAACCTTGCGATTTCCCGGCTGATTTAATAAAAATACTTTTTATACAACCTTATATGGTCGGTTTGTTGTGATTTACTGATTTTGAGCAGTTTCTATCAATAAGAAAGGAGAAAGATTTATGAGAGCAAAATGGATGGTGGTTTCGGTAATCGCCCTGACGGCCTTCGGCTGTTCCCAAACGGATGAACCCAAAATTGAGTTAGTTGGAAATAAAAAATTCACCCTTGAGGTGGAAGATTTCAAGCTGACCAATGCAAAGGTGCAGGACCTCGAAGAAGCCAGCGGTGGAAAGGTCGTCGTGCTTCAGGATGAATACAGCCAGGCGGAGAAAACAATCCAGTTGAGCAAAGGCAACTATCAAATAACAGTCTTTGCACTGGGAACCTCTTTTGATGAGGATGCCTTTTATCTGTCCATTGGCGATACTTTTGAAGGGCGTTTATACCCGGAAAGTCCGGGCGAAATTCTGCCGACTCTTGATACTGTTCATTATACCCAGAAGGCTGACGGGCCCTGCAAAATATTGTTCACATACGCCGAGCCGAACGTCCTGCTCGACCACATTGAGTTTGTGCCGTAGGAAAAAACCAGCGGTATAATTGTCTATAAACAGATACGTTCAAGAATTATGCACCTGGTGACTTCTGCATCATACAAGCGCTGAGGCCGAATACGTTCTATATAGTTTTTTTTATATCAGCGCAACAAGTCAATTGGGCTTTCCCAATATCGGTATAAGGATTCGGATTAAATGATGCAATCCAAAAAAGCCGAGCCGGCGAACCGCAGCGTGCTCCGTACCTTGACGATTGTTTTTATTGTGTGCTGCTGCGGCTGGTTCACAATGGAGCTGGAAATCCTCGGAGTAAGGGTGCTCTCTCCGTATTTCGGCAGTGCCGTGTACGTAGTAATGGGCAGCGTCATCGGTGTTTTCCTGCTCAGTCTTTCAGCCGGATATATGTTCGGCGGATGGCTTTCCAGAAAGGCCAACAGTAAGCTGTTGCTGGCGTTCAACCTTATCGCCGCCGGCGCTTGGCTGTGCGCTATGCCGTTTTTCACAGGGCCTGTATGCGATGGGATATTCAACATCGGCCTGGACGAGAAGTGGGGGTCTCTTCTCGCTGCTATTATCCTGTTCGGCATACCGACTGTGCTTATTGGAACCGTTTCGCCGACAGCGGTGCGCTGGCTAACGCAACGAGCGAGCGATTCAGGATTCAATACGGGCATGGTGCTTGCCTTTTCAACCGCCGCAAGCTTTGCCGGCTGTATCGTAACCGCATTTTACCTCGTAATTCTTTCTGTTCAACGGACGATTTGTGCCTCGGGAATTGCCCTTGTTGCACTCGGCGGAGCGATTCTGTTACAGGCGGCCATTCAGGGCAGAAAGGGAACGAGCAATGACGTTCAGGGAAAATAAAATGTGCAAGACCACCCTGCTCTTTGTGGTTTGTGCTGCGGTTGTTTTATCTGCTGGTTTTGCTGCTGATAATGATTTAGGCCGGCTGATTTTCCAGAAAGATTCGCTCTACCATCGCATATTTGTTTCCAGACGCGGTCCCGTAGTATCCCTTCAATTCGGCAGGCGGTCTCCGGTAGCGATACAAAGTCAGGTCAATCTGGACGACCTCCGCCGGCACATGCTCGAATACACCGAGCTGACTTTCTGTGGGCTGCTCTACCAGCCCCAGCCAAAAAGGATGCTTGTCCTGGGCCTGGGCGGCGGCGTTATCCCGCGGGATATGCGCCATTATCTGCCGCAGCTCGATATCGATGTGGCGGAAATAGACCCTGAGATACAGACGATAGCAAGACAGTTTTTTTCCTTCCGCGAAGACAATAAGCTGAAGGTCCATATCGACGATGGCCGGATGTTTGTCAAAAAGCAACTGCGACTCGACCCTGTGCCGAAATACGACCTAATTATTCTGGATGCTTTCAACAGCGACTATATTCCGTTCCACCTGATGACAAAGGAGTTTCTCGAAGAGTTAAAGGGCGTGCTGGCTGAGGACGGCGCGGTGGTAGCGAATGTATTTTACACCAACCGTCTTTACGATGCGGAGGTCAAAACCTTTTTAGCTGTCTTCGAAAGGTGCCAGGCGTTTTACGGCGCCTATTCCGACAATGCTATACTGGTGGCGCCCGGACCAGCCGGCAGGATGCTTACAACCAGAGAAGCAGTAGAAGAAGCCAAGATGCTACAGAGCAAATATGATTTCGCATTCAATATGCAAACGATTGCAAAGCGGCTTCGACCAAATCCGCGTCCCGACCGGCGAGCAAGAGTCCTCACCGACGACCGCGCACCGGTGAACTGGTTGCGAAAACAACAAAGAAAAGCGTCGCCAAAATCCACTCATTAACCCAAAAAAGCGGATTTTAGCCAATTCAGACATTTACTATAAATAAATCAAAAAATCTCCTTTTACCCCCTTCGATACTTGACAAAACCTCATCTTTTCATTAGAAACAGTAGGTAATATCGAGGATTATAGGACCTGCCCATAAGTTCTTCTCGTTTTGCAGGCATACATTAAAAATAAGGGAAAAATATCATTTTTAGCTAAAAACATCGGAACCAAGGCCGATTTTTTTAGTCAAAATGAAAGGAAGATGCTTGAGAGATAACCAGTATAAAGCATTGATAAACAAGGAGGATACGAAATGTTCTGGCGAAGAGACAAGAAAAGAAATAACAAATCCGCCCAGCCGCCCAACAATGGCCCTGATTCCCACAAATGGGAAACGAAGATGGAAATAATACGCCTTATCTCAGGCAAGGCCGACCTGAAAATAGAACCGCTTTCAAAATCGACCTCTTATCCTGCATCATAAGTTTACCATCGCCTCACATTTTTAACAGAAAGAGCTTTGTTGTTCACTCTCTTATTCTGACATCCTGCTATACCTCTCTTTACAGTTTATCGAGCTTTGCGTATGTATTTTCTCCGCTGCTTTGCTTATCTGTCCTGTAATTAAAAAACCGGACGAAGCTGAAAAATTAGTTGAAAACTCAGTATAAATCTGATAACCAAATGTATATTATTGCGGTGTTTTTCACAAGTGTATATGCGAAATCCCGACCGGAGAACCGAAATGAAAAGGATTATGAAATACTTTTTGCGAGGGCTGCTGATTTTTGTTCCCGCCGGCCTGTCAATCTTCATAATTACCTATGTATTTACGAGTCTGGACAAGCTCTTTCGAGGCCTGTTTAGAATCACTATTCCCGGGCTGGGTCTTTTGGTCACCATAGTCGGCATATTTCTGATTGGCTTGCTTACATCCAACTTTATCGGCAGGAAACTTTTCAATTTATTGGAAAGCATTTTCACGCGTGTTCCGCTGGTGAAGATGCTATACAGCTCAATTAAAGACCTTGTCGAGGCCTTTGCGGGTGAGAAAAGAAAATTCGACAAGCCCGTGCTTGCAACTCTTGGCCCCGGCAGTGATGCCAAGGTCATCGGCTTTATAACACGGGAGAGTCTCGACAAACTCGGCCTTGAGAACCACGTTGCGGTCTATCTGCCTCAATCATACAACTTCGCCGGCAATGTCCTGCTGTTTCCCAAAGAAGCCGTTAAGCCGATGGATATTGACAGCTCCAAGGCGATGGCCTTTATCGTCTCAGGCAGGGTTGCCGGGGATTGACCGGATTCAACATTTGAAATAGCGCATCCTGAAAAGGATTTGACAACAAGCCGCCGATTTCTGTAGAATTTATCAATGAGAAATATTTTTGCGGGCGTAGCATAGTGGCAATGCGCTGGCTTCCCAAGCCAGATAGGAGGGTCCGATTCCCTTCGCCCGCTTT
>CAZBWE010000091.1:0-8131 GCA_964495465.1 uncultured Pirellulales bacterium | reverse complement strand
TAGGCCGAAGGCCGGAATCTCCCCGCCTCCAGTCTTCGCTCGGAGCAGGACAACAAGCAAAGACTGCCGCATTGTAGTACAAACGAAGTCGGACATAAAAAGTTCAAATCCTGAAAAGCTTTGGAGGAAAGGGGTTATAAAAAGTCATCTTTTGAAAATGAGTCAATTTCGAGCACATATATCATTTCTACAAATCCGGCGATGGCAGCGGCTTTTCATACTGCTGCTGACGTTGGGGGTGCTTTTTGCAGCCCGCCCTGTAAATGGAAGTGATTTTTTTGTCTCGCCGGACGGCAACGACAACAACGATGGGACTATAAACAGCCCTTTTAAAACCATTGAAAAGGCAATGGGACAGGCCCAGCCCGGCGATACTATTTTCCTGCGCGGCGGCTTGTATGTCTATTCCCAAACCATCCGGATTACAAAAAGCGGCGTATCGGAAAACCCCATAACTTTATGTTCTTACCAGGAGGAAGTCCCGATTCTGGACTTCCAGAATGTCGGCGTTGATGACAGCGGCATTCGGCTGGACGGCAGTTACTGGCACCTCAGGGGATTTACCATCCAGTATGCCGGTCATAATGGCTTGCGGGCCACAGGTTCGGATAATATTATGGAGCAATTGGTTACGCGCAGCAACGGAGACACAGGGTTGCATTTGACAAATCCCGCCTCTTGTAATCTGGTCCTGAACTGTGATTCATATTTTAATTACGACCCGGAAGAGCACGGCCAGGATGCAGATGGTTTTGGGGCAAAATTCGACATAGGCGAAGGTAATCTTTTCAAGGGCTGCCGGGCCTGGAACAACTCCGATGACGGTTTTGATTTCTGGGAGGCCGGCAATGGCGTCACGGTCGAGGACTGCTGGTCTTTTTACAATGGCGACAATATATGGGAAGACCCACTCTTCGCGGGAAATGCCAATGGATTTAAATTGGGACACGGAAGCGGCGGACACGTCCTGATAAGGTGCTTGGCTTACGACCATCGACATCATGGAATCGATGTGAACGGGAATTTAACCGGAGTTCAGGTTTATAACTGCACCTGTGCCGCGAGCGAGGGCAAAAATTTTTACTTTGACGAACATTCCGATACGCATAGGTTGCGCAACAACCTCTCGCACTTAGGTTCGGTATTGATTTATGAAGAGATTAACCATGATTACAATTCCTGGAATGGTTTTACAGTCAGCGATTCGGATTTTGTAACGCTTGACCCCAACGGGCTTGACGGCCCGCGCAAGCCGGATGGAGGGCTGCCTAAAATGGGTTTTCTTCGTCTTTCCCCAACAAGTTCGTTAATAGACGCAGGAATCGACGTGGGACTGGTTTTTGAAGGCGATGCGCCCGACCTGGGGGCATTTGAGTACCTGGTGGGTGACTGCCAGGGCGACGGGGATGTCGATTTAGGCGATTTAGGGTTTCTCGTGTCTAACTGGCTGGATGTCGATTGTGGGGACTGTAATGGGGCCGACCTCGACGGCAACGGCGAGGTAAACCTCGATGACTTTGGCAAACTGGCGGGAAACTGGCTGAAATAGATAAGCCATATCCGGCCTGCAAACAGAACAAAACACCCAAAAATACGTAGAACTTCTTAAAAGTGACTTTTAACCAAGGAAAAATATTTGACTGCTACAGCGTCACCTGTTAAAATACTAGAAATGCGATTGCAGACGATAAGCGGGATTAAAATGAAAGGAGTTATGCAATGGCGAAAAAGAAAAGAAAAAAACTTATAAAGGGCGCCTGGTCGAAGAGTGATTTGAATCTGCTCATGAGACTCTTCCCGGATAATCCCACAGCCACAATAGCCGCGAAGTTAGGTCGCCCGCTCGATGCGGTAAAAAAGAAGGCATCAAGGATGGGGCTTCGCAAGGCAAAGAAATATCTTAAGTCCCTTGGCAGGGCATAAGTGGTTTCCCAACTCTTTTGTGTGTTTGGGGGCTCCCGGAGATAAAGTCGCTTCATCGAGAAACGGCAGGTATGCAGGACATTGTTCTTGCGCTGTCGGGGAATCTGCGCGCAAAAAATATATCCAAAAACAAAGGTTTTTAACACCTTTGTTGCAACTATTTCATTCAGTTTTCAGCCCAGATAGATATCTTCAGGACCACAAAGCAGGACACGTATGAACTTACCCAATTATGCATATACCTCTTAATAATCCCGAATTACGATTCTCAATTTCAAACCCTTGACATACACGCCTGATGCCGTTATCTTATCACAGCAGTTTGTATTATTTGCTTTAAAGTTTTTTCTTGTTTAATAATCGGGAGGTTAGTTTGAGAGTTCTTTCGGGCATACAGCCCTCTGGCGGGCTTCACATAGGCAATTACTTCGGCGCGATGCGGCAGCATCTGCAGTTCCAGGCGGAGCACGACTGCTTTTACTTCATCGCTGACTATCATGCCCTGACCAGTAACCCTGCACCTGCCGAAGTTGCCCGATATACCCTCGATGTAGCGATGGATTATATTGCCCTAGGTCTGGATACGGAAAAGACAGTTTTCTGGCGCCAATCCGCTGTGCCACAGGTCACGGAGCTAACGTGGCTGTTGTCCTGCATAACCCCAATGGGCCTTTTGCAGAGATGCACAAGCTATAAAGACAAAGTCGCCCAGGGCATCAGCCCCAATCATGGCCTGTTCGCATATCCGGTCCTCCAGGCAGCGGATATCCTGATTTACAAATCGGATTTAGTGCCTGTAGGCGCCGACCAGAAACAACACATCGAAGTTACTCGCGACATCGCCATAAAATTCAATAATATCTACGGCGAAATCCTCACTATACCAAACGAGCACATCGTCGAATCCGTAGCCGTTGTTCCGGGCATCGACGGCCAAAAAATGAGCAAAAGCTACGGAAACACTATCGAGATTTTTGAGCCGGAAGAAAGCATCAGAAAAAAGATTATGCGTATTGTTACCGATTCGACACCGGTCGAAGAGAGCAAAGACCCCGAAAAATGTAATGTCTTTGCGCTTTTGAAATTAGTCGCCTCGCCGGACGAGTTAGCTGAGTGGGAAAAAAGATATCGCAGCAGCGGCATGGGCTATAGCGAGGTCAAAAAACGTCTTGCTGAGCTGATAATAGATTATTTCAAGCCATATAGACAAAAAAGAGCCGAGCTACAAGGCAATATAGAATATGTCAAAGAAGTTCTGGCAAACGGTGCCGAACGAGCAAGGGTCATAGCTGTCGAAACCCTTGCCCAAGTCCGTGAGGCAATGGGGCTGGTAGATTAACGATGGCTGATAAGCTTGTTACAATTGCGCAGTTTCCAAATTACATTGAGGCCGAGTTGGCGAAACAGCTTCTTGCCGATTACGGAATCAAAGCAATCGCCACCGGCGAGAACGCCTCAAACATATACTCGATACCTGCGATTGAAGGCCCGGAAATTCAAGTTCTCCAAAGCCAGGCGGAACAGGCAAAGGAAATCCTCAAATCTCATAGAACCTCCGGCGACGAAACGCCGGATGATACACAGGAGCAGTAATTGGCTGATTACCGTGTAGCTCTTGACATATTTGCAGGACCTATGGACCTGCTGTTATATCTGGTCCGCAAAGAGGAAGTGGATATATACGACATCTCAATTGCCAAAATAACCGACCAGTATATTCACTACATTGAGATGCTGAAAAGTCTTGATATCGATGTTGCCGGGGACTTTTTGGTAATGGCTGCAACGCTGATGCAGATAAAATCGTCGATGCTCCTGCCAAAAGTGGAAACTGAGCAGTTATTACAGGAAGATTCGACCGACCCGCGCGCAGAGCTAATCCGACAGCTTCTCGAGTATAAAAAATTCAAAGATGCCGCCAATCTGCTTGAAGCCGCCGCTGATGAGCGTCAAGAGCGCTTCACCCGTCCCGGCAGCATTATCGAACAATTAAAGCCCGATGCCGAACCGGAGATAGACATTGAGCAGGTGAACGTCTGGGACCTGCTGGAGGCCTTTGACTCTATATGCAAGGCCACGGGAACCCTGACTGATATAAGCCACATCAAAGACGACACTCCAATTGATTTATACCAAATAGAAATTTTGCATCGACTGCAGACAGAAGGCCCGATGAGCTTCGAAAGTGTCTTCGAGTCCGGGGCCAACCGAGCGGTGATGATTGGATTGTTCCTCGCACTGCTGGAACTGATTCGAGAGGAATTAGTTTGGGCCAAACAATCGAAATCTTCATCTGCTATATATTTACGGCCATTGACTGATGAGCCCGCCGAAGAAGCTGTGCAAAAAGCCATCTTGGCCCTGGCCGAATCCGAAAACAAAACTGAACGAAAAACGCCGACGATTCCAGTCGTCGAAGTATCTCAAGAAGGTAAAATCGAGGTCCTGGCTGATACGAAACAACAAACACCCATACCAATTGCCGAAATATCATCCAAAACGATATCTGCCACTTCACCTGATGAGCAAAAACAAGAAAAAACAGAACTAACAGAAGGTCATAAGTAAAATACAGCAGGGACAACAAAAACTTCGGATATGTCTCTTTACATTCAATGAAAGATATTTATCAGGTTCGAGATTCTTCTACAGTTGTTTCGGTTGGGCCGAGCAGTTTATAGCGTATCCCGCGCCAGCAAATAATTCTGCCGAAAGCCGAGGAGATAATAAAGACCAACAACAGTAACGACCACAGCCAAGAGAAAAATATATCAGCCGTCCGGGCCGCTCTCATAGCCCGCCACTGTTCACTTCCTTCCTGTATCTCGTAGCCAAGCAGTTTCTCAGCCATATCCTGGCGCAGTATTGCCCGTATCAATTGACCTGCAAAAAAAACAATCGGGACAGCAGCGAAAAGTGTCAGGTTTTTATCTGCGATAATTGCGGCGTAAATGGCCAGAGCCGCTGTCGCCCATATACCCAATACCGAGTATAAACTGCTGAATAATCCGAACCACCATGTTCCTGGCTTACTTACTCGGGTTATTAGAAATTGCCGCCGGCCAAATTCAAAAAGCTCGCCCCAGGTAGTGGATTCATACGAAGCCACCAGACAGGCAGGAACGAAAGCCACTTTCATACCGGCTTTTTTTACAGCGTAGGTTAACGATAAATCATCGCTTAGAGTTTTTGGCCAGATTTTATCAAGACCTACTTTGCGAAAGACATCGACGCGTATAGCCATAGACCCACCCCAGGCCACGTTGAAGCGGGTGTTGCCGAGCAGTTGAGCGACCTTGGCGTTTACCGCCGATAAAGCCAAGCTGGCCAGATTTTGCTTCGTCGGTATAAACCAACGGTAACCGCTGGTGGCACCATACCTGTACTGTCGAAGAGGCCAGACTATGTGTCTTAGCCAGTCGCTACGCACACAGACATCGGAATCAGCAAAGGCAAGGACTTCAACCTCATCTCCGATTTTCTCGTAGCAGTAGAGCAAATTATGGATCTTTTGGCTACATTTTTGTCGCTCGTCTATTTTTCCAGCAATTAATATTTGTATGTCTTTCGCCTTTGAAGTCTGGCTTATCTGGTCTTTCAGTTTACATAATTCGCCATAGGCCGGGTCTTGCTCGTCGGCTACTACAAACCACAGTAGATAATTTTCGTAGTCCTGATTAAAAAATGAGGTGATATTTTTTTGAAAAGCAGGGTCAAGACCCTTGCACGGCACAATCAACGCAACACGCAAATTATATAATAGCCGCCTCTTTTTGTATTTTTCCAGTGCGTAGCGGTAGTTTTTATACGCCTGATGCAAAAATAGTAATTGTGAGACAACCGCCGCCAGGGCTATATAATAATACCAATTCATCACAGAGAGTTTAAAATGAAAAGTGAAAAATGCAAAGTAAAATTGCAAAGCCCAAAACCCAAGCTGCTTTGTATTCAACTTTTATTCTACGATTTACATTCCGGTTTTGAGCTTTCCGTTTTAAGTTTTGGGTTATCAGGCTATCGATGCCAACGGCACTATGCAATCAATTAGCTTCTCTATAGTATAAGATTTAGTCAAATCGACCTGCATAAGACAGCCATGGCTATGGTCGGAGGCGATAATTATAAGATTTTTACCGGCCTGGCTCCATCCCTGCGGCTGTGCCTGATGACCCAGAACAAATATGTCAACATCGAAAAGTTCTGCCATTTTATCAAGCAGTGGCTGACTGTGATTTCTGCCCCACGTTAAGAGATAGGCGGAACCCGGTTTTTCCAGGTCTTCCACTTCAAGCGGCCTGTCAAAAATTCCCCTGTCAAATTTATCTGCCAAACGGTCAGCGGGAAGTGAGTGTGAAATCCATATTCTCGTGTCGCATCTGGCCGCCAAAGGCATCGATAGTAAAAATCGCTTCATCGCCGACATAATCTCGTGACTATCGTTTTTGAACTCCCTTTCGATAGCGTAGCGCATTGCACGATTCATCTCTTTGCCGTCTTTTAGGATTTCCCCGTCGGTGATAAAAGCCGTAGCGTGGTTTCCCATAACTATGTGCACACGGTCGGCAAAATCTAATTTATAGCGAACGATGTCAAACAATAATTTATAAGACAAGCACCCCCCCTGGATGTCTTCTTCGCCGCCGTGTATGATTTCCTGCAGAATAATGTGTCTGTCGGGATTATTTTCCAAATCGGCAAACGCTACTATTTTTTCAAAATTTCGCCGATGTCCATGGATATCACCTGATATTACCAAACTGCCCTCACAAGGCAGGCATATCAAATTGCCTTGTCGAAACTTATCTGCATTTTTGGCTTCTGCGGCCCTGTTTAGCAGGTCAATTATCGTCTGAGGCATTTTTATTTGCTCTTATTTTACCGCCGAATATGCTGTGAACCATCAGATCCAGTCTTGATATAACAGTCATCATATTAAGCGGGCGTTTGGAGGGGTCATCCTCGATACAATCCATCACAAGCTTTGATATTCCGGCCGGCAGCTGTTTTTTTATCTCGTTCGGCGCCAAACGAGGCTGTGTTATGGGCAGGCCGAATTCATCTTTTTTCGGTATTAGAGTGGGGATATTCTTGCCGGTAAGGGCCCAGTACATTGTCGCGCCCAGATTAAAGATATCGGTCTTAGGCACAAGCGGCCTACGCTTGACCTGCTCCGGCGCAATATAGTCGGGCGTGCCCTGAATCCTCGATTTTATCGTCCCAATTCTACAACTCTGACCGAGGTCTATTATTTTAATCGAGCCGGACTTGTTTATAAGGATGTTATTCGGCTTTATGTCACAATGGACAAATCCTTCTCTGTGCATAACCTGAAGACCACTTGCAACCATTCTGAATACCAGAAGCACATCGCCTAGGCTTAAAGTGGGGCTATCTTCAAGAGTTTTGCCGTCAAATAGCTCCATAGAAAGCAGAATCTCTTTTACCTTAAACATACTGCGGATTTTCTTTAGTTTATAGCACTTGCGGACGTACGGATGGTCTATCCGCCGGGCCACTTTATACTCGGTTTCGGTCTGCTCAAATACCCTTTCATCCTCCGGCCTTTCAAAAATGACCCGTTTTAGTGCAATCCTTGAATTGTCAATATTGTCGGTTGCCTCATAGATGGTACTGCGGGCGCCATTGCCAATCCTTCCTACTATGGTAAAACCGCCAACATTCAGTATATCTTTAGCCATATAAGTAATGACGCCCGGGATTTAACGATTTACTGATATTTTGCCATAAATATATATAGATGCGCAAAATAATAATCCTGTTCTGCCGATTCTACGTCCTATCGATAGATTTAATATCGTTATAAAAAGCAAAACAGCCCATAAAACTTACAAAATTTTCCTGAAATTGCCCCGAAATTATGTAAAAAACCTCTTTTCAAAATGGCAAAACGGGTTCATTTAAGTACTGTAAGTTTATAATATAACCGATGTTTTATCCAGATATTACTGCGATTTTTTTGCTTTATTCGCCCGAAAAAAAAGTGCATCTTGACAGAGCCATTAATATCGAGATAATGCTCTAAGAAATTTGGGCGAAAGTAACTTTGGGTAAAACAGGAATTGATTGATGTCCGATTGTTCCCCGATAGCTCAACTGGTAGAGCGAGCGGCTGTTAACCGCTAGGTTGTAGGTTCGAGTCCTACTCGGGGAGGTGTGGGAGAAGTAAATAACAACTTCTATGTTTATG
>CAZBWE010000090.1:0-8273 GCA_964495465.1 uncultured Pirellulales bacterium | reverse complement strand
TTATTTGTTAGCTGCTCTTTTAGGCGGCTGTGTGCCTGTTATGTCCCTGCATCCTCTTTACACCGAGAAGGAGGTGGTTTTTGAAGAAAAGCTGCTCGGAACCTGGGTGGACGACATCAACAGCCCTAATACTACTTGGGAGTTTAAGCGGCCGGACGAAAAAGAAAATAAATACAGACTTATTTTTGCTGATAATGAGGGCAAGCGGGGCTTATTCGATGCACATTTGATGAAGCTGGGCGACAGATTTTTCCTGCTGGATGTTTTCCCAAGTGAACCGCCGTGGGATGAGGATGACCCGAACAAGGTGAATTGGGTATTCAACACTTTATTTCTCGTGCCCGTCCATACATTTATAAAAATAAACGGCATTGAACCCCGGATGAATTTACAACTTACCGATGATGAGGATTTTAAGGAGTTGCTTGAGGAAAATCCCAGTGCGGTGGAATTTGCGACAATTGAAGAACAACCTGTATTAACGGCTCCGACCGGGGAGCTTCAGGCATTTGTCCTCAAGTATGCTGACGATAAAAGGTTATTTCCCAACGAAGTCAATCTGGTTCGAAAAAAGGTTTACATTGAACCGGGTGATGCCGAGCCGGACAAACCTTCGGAAAAGTAATAAGTAGAGGTGGCTTTTATATGGCTGCTCAGCCGGAATTTAGACGTTATCTGGTCAATATTGATTCTATCTCCACGCACCAGCTTTTTACGGATTGCCTGGTTATTGGGGCCGGGGTCGCAGGCCTTCGTGCTGCCATCGAAGCAGCCGAGCAACAGAATGTCATCGTTGTTTGTAAACAAGCCCTTGAAGACAGCAATACCTACAACGCTCAGGGCGGTATCGCCTCGGTGCTTAATAAATCGGATACCTTCGATTCACACATAGCTGATACGCTCAGCACCGGCTGTGGGATATGTGATGAGGGTGTAGTTGAGATGGTTGTTCGCCAGGGTCCGCAGCTCGTAGAGCAGTTGCTTGACTGGGGTGCTGAATTTGACCTGGTCAACGGACATATTGCAGCTACCCTCGAAGGTGGACACTCCTGCCCTCGCATCGCCCACGCTCACGGCGATGAAACCGGCAGAATAATTGCCGAGACGCTGATAAAAGAGGTCAAACAAAATCAAAATATTAAAGTAATTGAAAACTTTTTTACCATAGACTTACTTACCAACGAAGACAGCCGGTGTATTGGTATAATCGGCTTCGACAAACAAAGAGGGCCTCAGATAATCTGGGCGGTAAACACAATCCTGGCAACCGGGGGAATCGGCCAGCTTTACCGCGAAACCACGAATCCGGAAGTTGCCACCGGCGACGGGCTGGCGATGGCTTACAGGGCCGGCGCCATATTGCAGGATTTGGAGTTTATGCAGTTTCACCCGACTACTCTTTATATTGCAGGTGCTTCCCGGACACTGATTACCGAGACGCTCCGCGGCGAAGGGGCCGTCCTGCTGGATAATAAAGGAAGACGTTTTATGAAGGACTATCACGAAGCCGCTGAGCTTGCACCGCGAGATATAGTCAGCCGGGCCATTACCGAGCAGATGCGCAAAACTGAATCAACGCACGTTTATCTGGACGTTCGGCACTTTGATAAAAAGCACTTTGCCGAAAGATTCCCCCGCATCAACCAGTTGTGTGAAAGTTTCGATATAGACGTCAGCAGGGATTTGATTCCGGTCCGTCCCAGCGCACATTATTTAGTTGGCGGAGTGAAAACCGATTCAAGAGCTGCATCAAGTGTTGGTAATCTTTATGCCTGCGGCGAAGTTGCATCCACCGGTCTGCACGGCGCAAATCGGCTCGGCAGCAACTCCCTGCTTGAAGGGCTGGTCTTCGGCAAAATAGCCGGGCGGTCGGTTTCGCAAGGGAGAAAAAAGGCGGTGTCGCACATCAAGCATCCCCGGATAAGACATCAGTTTCCGAGTTCTGACCGCACTATTTTGGATACTGCCGATGTCAGAAACTCGCTTAGGGCCCTTATGTGGCGAAATGTTGGTATCACCAGAAGCGCCCAGCCGCTCGCAGAATGCCAGGAGATTATCAAATTCTGGCAGAGCTACGTAATGGATAAAACATTTGATTCGCCCCAGGGCTGGCAGTGCCAGAATATGCTCGCCGTTTGTCTGCTTGTTGCTAAATCCGCGCAAATGCGCCGGGAGAGTCGAGGCGTGCATTTTAGAAGGGATTTTCCCGATACCGATGATAAGAACTTCAAAAAACACACCGAGATTTCAAAGGAATTGTGAGAAAATTTGGTAATTTGCGCTGCAATTCCACCGGAGGGTGGTTATATGCGGAAATCCGGGGCCGGGATGGAAAATAGAGTGTATTTCTGTTATAATAACGAATGACTACCGGAACAATTATCAATAGTAAATAGTAGATAATCGGTAAAAAAGAGTGGGTCGGGCGGTCGCCCCCGCAGTTTTACTTCGCAAGGGCGAAGCAGTGGGGGAGGAAAGTCCGAGCAGGACAGGGCAACGGTGGTGGCTAACGGCCACCCGGGGCAACCCGCGGGAAAGTGCCGCAGAAAATACACAGCCGATGGTTCCGATTCGTCGGGACACAGGCAAAGGTGAAATGGTGTGGTAAGAGCGCACCGCGGTGCCGGTGACGGCGCTGGCAGGGTAAACCCCACCGCCTGCAAGGCCAAGCAGCCGGCATGACTTGGCCCGAGTTTGGATTTGCTTAAGGCAGATTCAGCCGGCAGGTAGGCCGCATGAGCCAACTGGTAACAGTTGGTCAAGATAAATGGCCGCCAACTGCCATTCGTGGCGGGATACAGAACTCGGCTTACAGACCCGCTCTTTTTTATTGATTATTTACCACAGTCGCTTTTTGCTTCTTCGGCAGTCAATCACAGTTGTTGCCTTTAGGGCATATTTATAAATGCGCCTAACCTTATTTTGACCGCAACAGTGTCTTTTTCCGCGAGCATCTGTATTTTGCCTGAACCGAAGCTGGAGTGGCTGAACTCAACTCCATTTCCCTCGCTGAGCATTGTTGCCTGTGCCGGCGAATTATCCAACGTGTAAAAAACAGTTCCAAATACCTGGTTGACAAGCAGTCCCGAAATAGCAAGGTTTTTGTTATCCGATGCGAGTTCGTTTATGCCCTCACCAAGCTCATCTATGTCCCTGCGGAGGTTTTTTAACACCTGTTTTAGTATTGCGATTTGCCTTGAATTATCGGATTCATAGACCTTATTAAGCGGTTCTGTCTCCAGTACCATTTGGCTGTCAAACATAAGGCCCTGTTTTGGCTCACCAAGAAACCTTTTGCCGGGCACGCGCCTGACTTTTTCATCCACTAAAAAGAAATACTTTCGTTTTGCAGTCAGTTTTTGTTCGTCGAAGGCGACCATATTAAACCACGTCTTATAGCCTTCTTTGCCCTGTCCGGAAGAAGCTACAACACTTCTGCTCTGGCTGAGCAGCTCCGATTCGAACTTGTGAATGACGGGTATTACATTTAGAGCGCCGCTTTGTGTTAGTATTATCTTATTGTAAGTGTCGGAAAGATTTGGGTCATAGGTGGGCTCCTTCTGTTTAGATACGAAATACGGCGATGCGACTGTGGAACAGCCGCAAAAGCCCACAATAATCAGAATTTGAAAACTAAAAACGAAAAACCATAATTTAAAGTTCGAAATTTTACTTTTTCTGGTCTTGCATTTACCTCTTTTCATTTTAAACTTCCTTTGTGTCTATCCACTTCATCATCTTACGTAATTTTCGGCCGACTTCCTCAAGCTGGCAGTTGTAGTCTTTTTCGTAAAGCTGCTTGAAATTCTTAAGTCCTGTCTGGTATTCGTTTACCCATTCTTTGGCAAATTCGCCGGACGTAATCTCCGATAGTATTTTTTTCATTTCATGCTTGGTTTTTTCGGGTATAATTCTCCGCCCGCGGGTCAGGTCGCCGTATTCGGCTGTGTTGGATATGCTGTATCTCATATAGCTCATCCCGCCCTGATACAAAAGGTCAACTATCAGTTTTACCTCGTGCATACATTCGAAATATGCAATCTCCGGCTGATATCCTGCTTCCACCAAAGTTTCAAAGCCGGCTTTAATCAGCGAGGTAAGGCCGCCACAGAGAACGCACTGCTCGCCGAACAAATCAGTTTCTGTTTCCTCTTTGTATGTGGTTTCGATAACACCTGCCCGGGCTCCGCCGACACCATTTGCCCAGGCAAGGGCAATTGCCTGGGCATCGCCGGTCGCATCCTGATGGACGGCTACGAGACAGGGCACGCCGCCGCCTTTTTCAAACTCGCTGCGAACCAGATGTCCGGGGCCTTTTGGAGCTATCATCACGACGTTAACATCCTTCGGCGGCACAATATATTTGAAGTGAATATTAAAGCCGTGACAAAAACCGAGCGTCTGGCCAGCAACAAGATTAGGCCCAATCTGCTCGGAATATACCTTTGCCTGGATTTCATCGGGAACCGTTACGATAATCAATGTTGCGCCATTTATAGCCGCCTTGATATCGGTTGGCTTAAAACCATGTTTTTGGGCGAGCGTATAGTTATCAGTGTCCTGAAGATCAGATACTGCCACTGTAATTCCGCTATCACGCAAATTTAAACTGTGGGCGTGACCCTGGCTGCCATAGCCGATAACCGCCACTTTTTTGCCTTTTAACGCATCAATTGGTGCGTCCTTTTCATAGAAAATTTTAGCCGCCATAGCTATTTACTCCTTTCTATTAGTCTGTCTCAGTTAATGATGGTTGCCATTCCTGCGAAAGCAGGAATCCAAAGACGCTATTGCTCTGGATTCCGCATCAAGTGCGGAATGACAAGGCCTTAAATCACATGCGACTGACTACTATACTATCTTTAGACACGACATGCTGATTTTGGTTTCTGCTTTTCTCAGCCAAAAACGCAAGACTTGCATTATATAAAAAGTTCCCTGTAATGCAAAGAACTAAGCATTTTGAATAAATAATCAGGTAGATGTGAACACGCTGATGCTGATATACTCGTTCACGGCTCAATTTTCGCCTGTCGGGGCATAGCTATAGTTCCGGTTCTGGCTACGTTTTTTATGCCATAAGGCTTGCAGACATTGATAAAGGCCTCTATCTTTGCCTCGGGGCCGCTGATTTCCACCGTAAGCGACTTCTGGGCGATATCCACAACTTTACCCCTGAACATCTCTATCAAAGGTATTATTTCCGGCCTTTTCTCCGGCGGCGCTGATATGGTTATCAGCATCAAATCGCGTGCTACAATCGGCTGGCCGACAAAATCCTGAACCTTAACGACGGGAACAATCCTGGCTAATTGTTTACGGACCTGCTCTACGACTTTGTCATCTCCGATGACGACTATGGTCATTCGGCTTAGCTTCGGGTCTTCCGTTCGGCCGACAGCGAGTGAATCAATATTGAAAGCCCTTGCTGCAAACATCCCTGCAACATGAGCCAGAACGCCGGGTTTATTTTCAACCAATGCACTTATTATATGTTTCATTTATAGTTCTCAGTTCTAAATTCTCAATTCTAAATTTTCTACGCCATACTTTCCAGTATGTCAAGCCCGTTCATTTCGTCTATACTCTTACCGGCTGGAACCATCGGCCAGACATTTTCTTCTTTTTCGACCCTAAAATCAACGACGCAGGGCTTCTTTTCCGCAAGCATTGACCTGATAACCTTTGGGACGTCGGCCTTTTTATCAACTGTTTCTCCGACCGCACCCATCGCTTTTGCAACGGCTGCATAGTCGGGATTGGCCAGGTAGCTTTTCGAGTAACGCTTATTATAGAAAAGCTCCTGCCACTGCCGAACCATTCCCATATACCCGTTATTCAAAATGCAGACCTTTATCGGCAGATTATGCTCGACTGCCGTTGCAAGTTCCGTCATCGTCATATTAAAGCTGTGGTCGCCGTCGATATCAATAACGGTCGCGTCCGGCCTGGCTATCTGAGCGCCTATGGCGGCCGGCAGGCCGAAGCCCATCGTCCCAAGTCCGCCGGAGCTTATAAACTGTCTGGGCCTGATGAATTTATAAAATTGGGCCGCCCACATCTGATTTTGTCCGACGCCGGTCGTAATAATCGCTTCGTTTTTGGTCTGCCGACAAATCTCGTCAATAACATACTGAGGTTTGATTGACGATGCCTGCTGGTCGTAACGCAGCTCAAATTTTTTCTTCCATTCAGCAACTTTAGCGAACCACTTTTTTCTCTCTTTGAATTCGACTTCTTTTATAAGCTCAACGAGTATCTCTTTTGCGTCGCCCACAATGGGGATATCAACGTGGACGTTCTTCGAGATACTCGCTGGGTCAATATCAATATGGATAATCTTCGCATTCGGAGCAAAAGTTGCCAGTTTACCGGTAACCCTGTCATCGAACCGGGCGCCGACCGCTATCAGCAAATCGCACTGCTGGACGGCATAATTGGCATAGGCAGTGCCATGCATACCGAGCATATCCAGCGATTCAGGCAATCTCTGGTCAAAGCTGCCCAGCCCCAAAAGCGTCATCGTAACAGGCAGGTGCGCTTTTTTGGCTAATTGTCTCAATTCTTCTGAGGCGTTTGAGCTGATAATCCCACCGCCGACATAAAGGACCGGCTGGGCAGATTTATTTATCGCCTCCGCAGCTTTCGATATCTGTCTGGCGTTTCCTTTTGGTTGCGAGCGATAGCCGGGCAGCTCCATCTCCACCGGGCCGTCAAGATTGCACTTGCTGACAGCGATATCAACAGGGATGTCAACCAGCACCGGTCCGGGCCGGCCGGTCGAAGCAATGTAAAACGCCTCTTTAATAGTTCGGGCAAGGTCTTTTACGTCCTTGACAATGCAGTTGTATTTCGTAACCGGGCGCGTGATACCGGTAGTATCCGCTTCCTGAAATGCGTCATTACCGATAAGCTCTGTGCGAACCTGTCCTGTCAATGCGACCATCGGGACCGAGTCCATCATCGCAGTAGCAAGGCCGGTTACCAGATTACAGGCGCCGGGACCGCTGGTTGCCAAAATGACGCCAACTTTACCGCTTGCACGTGCGTAGGCATCAGCCATATGGCAGCCGCCTTGCTCGTGCCGCGGAACGATGAAGCGAATCGGCGCATCATACAGCCGGTCGAACAAAGGCAGGACCACACCGCCGGTGTAGCCGAACATCGTATCGACACCCTGTTCAATCAGCATATCGACAATTATTTGAGCCCCGTTAGAAATCTTCCCTTTTTGTCCCGATGTATTAGGATTGGGCATTGTAGAATTTCTAACGGGGTGAGCACCTGCCTTGATTGTGGACTTGTCCGCCGTAGCTTTAGCGAAGGCGGATTGGTCAGCCGGTTTGGCCGAAGGACGAGACTTTGACTTCATTTTTACACCTTTCCTGATAAACATCGTAGCACGACCATCTTGGCCGTGCAAATTCGTTATTCCGGAACCCCCCTGCTTTCTTGCGAAAGCAAGAAGGGGGGCCAACTATGGCTCTTCAGGTCAGCTTCGAGAGGCAAGCCGCTTTTCTGCTGAAAAAACGGCCAATCAGCTCAAAGATTTCGACCCTGCCATAATCCCGTAACCCCCGCAACAAGCGGGCGTCTCAGGGTCGTATTTGTATGTTTTCATACAAATACATTGAAATTATACAAAGCTGCAAACCATCTGTCAATCATTATTCGGCAATTTATCTATGATTACTTATTTTTTTTCTGTGCTTCTGCCATCTATGGATTCGTTTATCCCTGCCGCTTGCGGCAGGGGTTGTTTAGCCCCGTTGCTTGCGACGAGGGTATTCTTATTGCCGCTCGCAGGGGTCATTGCGAGCGAAGCGAAGCAATCTAATATTTAGCCCGCCGTTTCACGGCGGGTTTTTAGCCCCTTGCACTGCAAGGGATTTCCTTATCGTTTAGCCCCGTTGCTTGCGACGGGGGGTATTCTTATTGCCGCTCGCGGCTCCTGTGGCGAAACACGCTCTATGCTGATTTTTACGGAAAGGTTTCCCAAAGCCGCTCATCTCAAATCTGAGATATCAAATCTCAAATCCCTTGCGGAATCCTGCTCACGTCAAATACGCGGCTGGGCGAATGATTTGCAGAACAGTGACATCAGGGGCCAGCGGCATTTAAACGACCAGGTCCGCATTGTTTATCAGGGCAATAAAAGCAGGGAAGCATTTGAAAGACAGCTCGAAGAAACTATACGAAAAGCAAGACCGCAGGATTACCCTGATGAGGAAGAATGATTTTAAATCTGAAATCTCAAATTTGAAATCTTAAAT
>CAZBWE010000089.1:0-8626 GCA_964495465.1 uncultured Pirellulales bacterium | reverse complement strand
GCCTGTTTTTCTATCTGTAAGCCGTGCAGGCCCATCACCACCGTCATAAGATACGCATATAAAAGATTCGGCGATACAGGGATTACCTTTTTATCGAGCGAATACTGCAAGATATCCTGCGTCTCGCCTGCATATTTGACAATCGTTTCGTAATAGATATTTTCGGCTGGTATATACATTATGGCAAAATCCAGCGTGCCCTCAGCAGGCCTGATATAATCAGAAGCAATTTTGTCGATATGAGTGGTTACGCCCTTCAGAAATTGTTTGCGAAGTCTTGTCCTTTCTTCATCAGTTTCAGCGGTTACGACTTTTTCAAAGTCCGGCAGCGGGAACTTCGCATCGATGGAAACTGAGAAATCGGCTAACTGAATCAGGGCATCGACCGTCTTTCCGTCTTTGAAGCTATACTGGAGTTTGTAGCTGTCTTTCGGAAGGATTTGTGCCAGGAGATTTTCGAGCGACCATTCACCCATCTGGCCTCGCAGCTTGGGCGAGCTTAAGATATCCTGCAGCCGGCGGACTTCGGTGCCGACCTGAAGCATCTGCTTGTTGGTTCCCTGCAATTCACCGATTTGGCTGTGCAGTTCGCCGAGCACTTTCTGGCTGGATTGCAGGCCCTGGTTAAGGGAATTTTGGCCTTGCTGCAAAGAGTTCTGCAGGTTTTCGGTAGTTTTATCCTGGGCGGCCCTTAAAGCTTCGAGCTGCTGCTGCAAAAGGCCTATATTGGCGGCCTGGCCGGCTATTTCCCTTCTGGCTGCGAAACTTGTGCTTATCAGCCAAACCAAAAGCACCAGGACAGCCAAAATCAAAACGGTTCCTATGGCAATTAAAATCGGCTCCATCCTTGTATCCTCAAAAAATCATTTTTATTATAAGGTTAATTAAGCTATTCGTCAAAGCAGTTGCCAATTGTCGGTTGAGTTTTTATGATAAATGGCTAATTATTATGGCAAATTATCATCTGGTAATCCTGAAAAAGCCGTATTTGGATGCGATTTTAGCAGGCCGAAAGAAAATCGAATCGCGTTTTACAAAGACAAAGCGTTATGCCTTCGGGAGAATTTTTGCCGGTGATAAATTATTTTTGAAGATAAGCTCCGGGCCTGTCTGCGCAGCGGCAATCGCTGCGGCGGTCGGGAATTTCGAGAATCTTTCGCCGGAAAGGATAGGGGAAATAAAGCGGCGATATAACCGCGATATCCTCGGCAGCGATGAATACTGGCAGAGTAAAAGCGATTGCAGATACGGTTTTTTGGTCTGGCTAAAGGATGTGAGAACAATTGAGCCGGTGCGAATCTGCAAAAAAGACTGGCGGGCGTGGGTGGTGCTGACGGAGAAAGAAAACTTCGGCCTGCTGAAAAAAGTAGTATCAAAAAGACCCTGCAAATGAGCATTTTGTCTTTTTTGTAAGAATCTGTCGGGAAGACTGCAATAAATCTCCTTTTCGAATTCGCCTTTACTTATTTGCAGGTTCGGCGTATCAGGACTATAAAAAATTCTAACTCGGAAAGGAGCAAAAATGCTAAAGAAGATTATGTTGGTTATGGGGGCTGCAGTTCTGCTGGCAGCGGTTGCAAATCTTGTGGCACAGGAAGATAATAATGAGCAGGCAGCACCGCAAAGACAGCAGCGAGCCGGTCGAGGTGGACCTGGCGAAATGCGAGGCGGATTTAATACGTTTCTTGACGAGCTTACAAAGGCGCACGAACAGAAGGACCTGGATAAGATTGGGCAATTACTCGAAGATATGAAACAGAGAAGGCAAAGATTTCAGAGAGGTATGGGCGGGCCGCCGGAAGGGATGGACAGGCCCGGCGGAGATATGAGGGGCGGTCAGGGTCGGCCTATGTATGGCAGGGGCGATGCAGCGGCCACGGAAAACGCGCCCGTACCAAAGACAGAGCAGGAGAAGAAGATTCTTGGCATCCTTGACGATATGGAAAAAAACCAGAGCAGAGGGATGATGAACGTCCCGATAGAAGACGGCAGATTGCTTCGGCTGCTGACAGAGGCAGTAAATGCAAAGAATGTTGTTGAGATAGGAACAAGCAATGGATATTCAGGTATCTGGTTGTGCTTGGCCCTGCAGTCCACAGGCGGGAAGCTGACCACATACGAAATTGATGCACAGCGGGCTGCTCTTGCCCGTGAGAACTTTAAACGTGCCGGCGTCGATAAAATCGTTACACTCATTGAAGGCGATGCACACGAGGAAGTTACCAAACTGAAAGAACCCATCGATGTTCTTTTCATCGATGCGGACAAAGAGGGTTACATCGATTATCTCAAAAAGCTGCTGCCTTTGGTTCGTCCGGGCGGACTGATTCTGGCACATAACATCGATATGCGCGGGCAATTGCAGGATTACGTGACGGCTGTTACCACAAAGCCGGAGCTCGAGACGGTATTTTATCGGCAAGGCGGCGGTATGGGCGTGACACTCAAGAAACGCCTGAGCGAATAGTCGAACATAACTCGTATAAAGAAGGGATTAAACTGCAAAAGGCGCTATGCAATCAGCCCCCCGGAAAGAGCTGTCTCTGTTTGATTCGGCCTGCATTATTGTTGGTATTATCATCGGTGCGGGCATCTTTCAAATGGCTCCGGATATCGCCAGAGGAGCATACTGCTGGTGGGGTGTTCTTGCGATTTGGCTGGCGGGAGGATTGATATCGCTTTTCGGCGCGCTGGGATACGCCGAGCTTGCCTCGGCCTATCCTCAGGAGGGTGGCGATTATGTATATCTCAGCCGGGCGTATGGCCGATGGGCGGGTTATCTGTTCGGCTGGATTCAGCTTGCGATAGTCAGGCCCGGCGACATCGCCGTGATGGCGTTTGCCTTTGCGATGTATGCACGCACAATCTACGACCCGCTGGCCAGTTATCACTTTTCATACACCCAGCGTATCTATGCAGCTCTGGCGGTCCTGATTCTGACGGTGATAAATATTCTCGGCGTCAAACAGGGCAAATGGACCCAGAATATCCTTACAATGGTCAAGGCGCTGGGGCTGCTGGCTATTGTTGGCGTTGCATTTGTTGCGCCGCAGGGCTCTCAGGTTTCTGCGACTTTTGAGCCGTTTCCGATTAGTTTGGCGCTGATATTCGTGCTTTTTACATTCGGCGGCTGGAATGAAATGGCCTACGTAGCCGCCGAGGTAAAAAATCCGCGACGCAACATTGTCCGCGCATTGGCGCTTGGCTCAGCAGCGGTGACTGTGCTGTATTTATTGGTTAATGGTGCGTTTCTTCATACTCTCGGTTACGCGGGTCTGGCGACATCCAAAGCGGTGGCCGCGGACAGCATCTCGACCATCTTTCCGAAAATTGGCGGCGGCTTAATCGGCGCTCTTGTCTGCATTTCCGCATTGGGGGCGGTTAACGGCCTGATTTTCACCGGTGCGCGGATTTCATACGCACTCGGCGCCGAACATCGGGCCTTCGGTGTTCTGGGAATATGGCACGGACGGACAGGAACGCCTGTATGGGCGCTCATAGTGCAGGGGACAATTGCGGCAGCCCTTATTATAATATTCGGCTCGTTCGTGGATACGATTCTTTACACCGCAGCGGCGGTTTACACATTTTACCTTGCGACGAGTCTTTCGGTCATCGTATTGCGCTATAAGCAGCCAAAGGCCGAGCGTCCCTATCGGGTAACCGGATATCCGGTTACGACACTTGTGTTTTGCGGTGTGTGCGCATTTCTGATTTACAGCTCTGTTTCCTATGCCTGGCATGAAAAGCGAGGAAGTCTCATTCTTCTGTTGGCATTTCTATCTGTCGGAGTGTTCTTGTATTTGCTGACCGAACGGAAGAACCGGCAGCAATAAAAAGGGCTTTATGCCCGATTTTCCGTGAATTCCCCCGAATACGCAATAAATCTTCCATTGAATCCGTCTGTATCTGTGAAAACTGTGTTACACAGGGCAGTGAAAAAGAGTAGTAACTTAACTTGCAGTGAAAGGAACGAACGATGAAAAAGACAAGATTCAAATCAATAGCAGTTGTTGTTTTAGTGCTGACGGCCTTGGTAGGCCTGGTTCTTGCTGCTCCCGGCCGAGGTGGTTACAGGCAGAGAGGCGGCTACGAGTTTGGTGCTGAAGGACCGGGCAGATTCGGTATGGGTATGGAAAGGCCCGGCGGACCGGCTGGTCTCGGCGGGCCAGGAATACTGCGCATACTTAGCAGACTGGAGTTGACCGATGAGCAGCAAGAATCCGTTAAGAAGATAACCGAGGAAGCAAAGGAAAAAGACAAAGCCGTTGCCGAGGCGGTTGTCGAGGCGAGAAAGGCGCTGCGTGAAGCCGTTGACAAAGGTGAAGAGAGCGCCATTCGCAAAGCTGCAACGGATATTGGTAAGGTGCTCGGTGACCAGGCCGTCCTGAAAGTTCAGACGATGGCCTCTATCAAGAAAGTATTTACGCCTGAGCAGCTCCAGAAACTTGAGGAGCTCAAGGCGAAGATGAAAGAACGGGCTGAGGAAGCCCTTGATGAAAGAGATGTCCCTCGCTTCCATCAGAGGTCCCGTGAATTCGGACGGCAGAGAGGATATTCAGATGAGCGCTATGGATTCGGCAGGCGCGGCAGGGGCTATGACGAGGGATACGGACGCAGAGGCGGCCGTTTTGAGGATGACCGAAGAGACGATTGGGGTTGGTAATGCAATCTGACTGGCGCCGGGGCTTCGCACTACTGCCAGCCGCCCGGGTAGTGGATAGAATCGGCATCAATGCCGAATTTTCTGTGAAGCCCTTCCGCCAGTTGTTCTATTCTTTTTATCTGGCAGTCTGTCGGGAAGCAGGAGTATCCGTCGGCTATAACGCAGATTCGGATGGTTTGACTGCTTCCGTACCAGGTCCTGCCTGGGGTAATTGACCATTGTTTTTGCCACTTTGCGGTTGGCTGTATCTGTCCGTCGCCGCCTCCGAGACCATTGCAGACAACAAAATGGCAATTAATATCCTCCGGGCTGAGCAGTCCGCTAAGCGATGCGAGTTGTTCTATATTACCGGCTTTGGTGCCGCTATAGTATATCTCGATACGGTTCCATCGGTCTGGTGATTGAGCGGCCTGGGAATGAATGACTTTTTCGACAGGGTCAAGCCGAAAGTAGCTTGCGAGGGAAAATGGTCCTTTAGAGGGAGGATTATTGCCCATAGCCATTAAAACTACAGCCCCCACCGTCATTGAAACAAGCAGTGCCGCTAAAACCTTTACCACCCTTGGTTGATTTGACATAGCTCAACTCTTGTAAACATCTCAAAAGAACCAGAGATAACTGCCCAAACTCAGGGTATGATTATCTTGTATAATTTTACATCGGCAGGTGTCTATAGATTCCTGCAAATTTTTGTAAAGATTTATGCAAATTGCCTGCGAATGTTCTCATCTGTCCCAAGACCGGGCGAAAAAGGGTGGAATCAACAGAAAAATTTTTACGTTGTAACTTTTCAGAATATCAGAAAGAAAAGCAATCACTTCACAATTTATATGTTATAAAAATGTCTTGATTTATGGGACTTGGGTCTTTATATTCTTTTGGAGTCAGGCTGGTTATTCAACACGGTTAGTTATCGGGACGCAAAAACGAAAATTACCGAGTATTAATGCAGATAGGTAAAAGGGAGTTAAGAAATGGCATCGAAATTTTATCCGATAACGACAGAAGAAATTGCCAAACTAACCGACCAGGGCTGTAGCTGTAACGATTGGTCGAAGGTCCGGGCTGCCGAGGGATTTAATACAGAGGCAGTAAGGGCAACGCATTTTTCCGGAGACATAAAGTTAGGTGTTTTTGAAAAGCAGGTGTCCTTTCCCGGCGGCGTTACCAAGCCCTCCGGCATAAGCAACGCATCGATTCACAATTGCACAATCGGCGATAACGTATATATAGGCCAGGTAAAAAACTACATCGCCAATTACGTAATCGAGGATGATGCGGTAATAGATAATATCGATTTGCTCGCGGTAGAGCGGGAAAGCTCATTCGGCAATGGGACAGAGGCCACTGTTGTAAACGAGGCAGGCGGCAGAGAAATACCGATTTATGATCGTCTGTCGGCACATACTGCGTATATAATAGCTTTTTATCGGCACAGGCCGAAAATGATTGAAAAGCTGCAGAAAATGATAGCCGACTACTCGGCTTCGGTTACCTCTTCTATGGGGCTTGTGGCCAAAGGCGCCAGGGTCGTCAACTGCCGAATCATAAAAGATGTCAAAATAGGCCCTTCAAGTGTAATTGAGGGGGTAAACAAACTGGAGAATGGCTCAATCAATAGTTGTGCGGAGGACCCTGTTTATATGGGACCCGGAGTTTTTGCAGAGGATTTCATCGTCAGCTCCGGTGCGAAGATTAGCGACGGCACAATAATATCCAAATGTTTTGTGGGCCAGGGGACGGAATTATCCAAGCAGTATTCTGCTGAAAATTCGGTATTCTTCGCAAACTGCGGCGGCTTTCACGGCGAGGCCTGTGCCATATTTGCAGGGCCTTATACCGTTACACATCATAAATCGACACTGCTGATTGCAGGATTGTTTTCCTTTTTAAATGCCGGCAGCGGGACGAATCAGAGCAATCATATGTATAAGCTCGGCCCTGTTCACCAGGGCATTGTCGAGCGCGGCTCGAAGACCGCAAGCGATTCGTATATGCTCTGGCCGGCAAAAGTGGGTGCTTTCACCGTGGTAATGGGCAGGCATTACAGGAATTCTGATACCTCGGATTTGCCTTTTTCATACCTGATTGAGCATGAGGATGAAAGTGTCCTTGTGCCGGGTGTGAATTTGCGCAGCGTGGGAACCGTCCGGGACGCTCGGAAGTGGCCGAAAAGGGACAAACGCAAAGACCTAAATAAACTGGATTATATAAATTTCAAGCTTTTAAGCCCATATACGATTCAAAAGATGCTTAACGGTCGTGAGCTGCTTACGAATATCAAATTAAACTCCGGCCAAACGAGCGATTACTTTATCTACCACAGTTGCAAGATTACAAATTCATCGTTAGGCAGAGGTATTAAGCTGTATCAGGTTGGTATTGATAAGTTTCTGGGTAATTGTTTGATTAGCCGATTGAAAGACGGGCATTTCGCCAATGTTGACGAACTTCGAGCCGCTCTGAAGCCGGATACTGATACAGGGGTGGGGAAATGGGTGGATTTGGCCGGCCTGTTCGCACCGGAACAGGTCGTGCAGAAGATGCTTGGAGATATCGAAGCCGGAACTATAAACACCCTTGAGCAGGTTACACAGGCATTCAAGTCAATGTATGATAATTACCCGGCTTACGAATGGACCTGGGTGGTGAGCGTTGTGGAGGGGCAATTGGGCAAAACAATCGATAAGATAACGGCGGACGACGTCATTGAGCTGACAACAAGATGGAAAGAAGCTGTGATAGGACTTGACAATATCCTTCACAGCGATGCGGGAAAGGAGTTTGCCGATACCGCACAAATTGGATATGGCATCGACGGCGATGGAGAAATAAAGCGCCAGGATTTTGCGGAGGTCAGAGGGACGTTTGAAACAAACGACTTTGTTGCTGAAATCAAGAAACACATTACAGAAAAAACTCAGCTTGGTGATGAGCTTATAGGCCGTATGGAAAAATTGCGTTCCCGCCTAAAGGCGAGGTCTCGCCAGGGGCGGAGTTAAAAATCAATTTAGACAAGGAGAGAACTATGAGAGTAATTATTGAGCCAGATTACGAATTAGCATCCCAATGGGCTGCCAATTATGTTGTCAAGAGAATAAACGGATTCGGCCCGGGTGATTCCAAGCCATTTGTGCTGGGCCTTCCTACAGGTTCTTCGCCGCTGGGGATGTATAAAGAGCTTATAGAGCTTAACAAGGCGGGAAAGGTAACGTTCAAGAATGTCGTTACCTTTAATATGGATGAATATGTGAACCTTCCCGAAGACCATCCTGAAAGCTACCACAGCTTTATGTGGAACAATTTTTTCAGCCATATAGATATAATCAGGGAAAATATCAACATTCTAAACGGCAATGCAGCCGACCTGCAGGCCGAGTGTGCAGGTTACGAGCAGAAGATAAAAAAGGCAGGAGGCGTTAATCTCTTTGTCGGCGGAATAGGTCCTGACGGCCATATAGCATTTAACGAGCCCGGCTCATCACTATCATCGAGAACGAGGGTGAAAACGCTGACTTACGATACTATAATCGCTAATTCACGATTCTTTGGTAACGACGTCAACAAAGTTCCCAAAACCGCTTTGACCGTGGGTGTGGCGACTGTTTTGGATGCTGAAGAGGTTTTGATAATCGTCAACGGCCATAACAAGGCGCGTGCTTTGCGGGAAGCTATTGAGGGTGGCATAAATCATATGTGGACAATCAGCGCCCTGCAGATGCACCCAAGGGGTATTATTGTCTGCGATGAGCAGGCAACGGATGAGCTGAAGGTGGCGACCGCCAAATACTTCAAGGATATTGAATCGGCCAATCTCGACCCGGCAACACTCTTAACATAGCACATATGTATTTGGAGCATTAGATGCTTTTAATAGTTTTGTTCAGAAAGAACCGCACTGGCAAAATTCTCTAATACCAATTGTATTTAATACTTGCGCTACTGTCATTTCGACCGAAG
>CAZBWE010000088.1:0-8801 GCA_964495465.1 uncultured Pirellulales bacterium | reverse complement strand
GGCCCTGGCCGGTATTCGTGAACTTAAACTCGCAGGTATTCTTCGTGCCCTGGCCGACTTCGCCCAAATCGCAAACCGTATTCTCAAAGGAAATCTTCGGCAGCAAATTCTCAGCCGCAGGAACGGGTGGTAACAAAACTTTTCTTGTTGCTGCGGGCTGGATTGACTTTGTAGCTTGTTTATTGGTTGTCTCAATATCTGTAACTGTTGTTTGCTGTTCCTGATGGCCTATAGCCAACGAAAAAATCAGGCCTAATAAAGCAAATATAAAAATTAACTTATTTCTCCTCATATCAACACTTATCTGTTTCAATCAAAATAATATCTGCTTGCCACAGTGGAGAATCCAACTTCTCTATCCTTTTACATCAATTCGGTTTTCTGAATCTTTTATGGTAGCTCTATGACTACACGAAAACCGTAGATACCTCCTAAAACTTCATCCCCGAACTCTCTAGGACCAACGAAAGAGGCCCGACCGCGGAATACGTGATACGCCTTATCATAAGGATAAGGATTAAGCGATTTGTCTTCTAAGAGGCGTTCTTCTGTGGGGCCTTGGGGGTCAATAACATCATCTTTCAAATAACGGACGCCGTAGAAATCAGAACACCATTCGCCAACCCAGCTCTTCATTCCAACCACACCATCGGGCGTCACATTCTCCGGAAATGCATCCACCGGAGCGCAACTCCAGGGATGTGGATATTTCTCTTTATTCTGCCGTCCCTGTACAGGCGACTGGTCTGTCCATACTACTTTGCCTTTCCCCCAAGGCTTAGGTCTGCCCTCACTACCACGAACAGTAAATTCCCATTCCGCCTCGGTCGGCAGACGAACGATAAAGCCTGTCTCATGGCTAAGCCACTCACAGAATGCCACGGCCCCTTTCCACGGGACAACATTGATAGCGCAGTTCTCACAGCCTAGCCTGGGAACATAATCCTTGTCTTTTATTTCAATGCGGGCAAATTCGTTCAATTCGACATAATCCTCCGGATTGGGAACCGCGTTTAGAAACTTACAAAACTGTGAACTTGTTATCTTATATTTGCCAATATAGAATCCTTTTGTAATCTTTACCTTACGTGCTGGCCAATCATCGGGATACTTCCCAACCATAAACATAGAAGAGATCCGTGCAAAAGCTCTCTCTACCAATCCTACATTTCTACCCATAATAAAAGTTCCGGGTTTAATATAGACAAGGTCTATACTTGTTTCATTATCTATATCAAGTTGCATTGTCTTATCGGGGGGCTTGGCAGGCCGTGAAGAAGAAGTGTCTGCCACTTTATCTACAGTCTTATCTAAATACCCAAAGAGAAACGACAGAGATAGGACTATAACAATAATAAATATAACTATGTAGTATGAATACTCTTTTATTTTCTTTATCTTCATAATCCTAATAGTACTGGCCCGGGTTCCGGATCGAGTGCCTCTTGATACCGATCCCTGCACCGTGGACTGTATGGTCTTTCCCCATCTGATTCTCTCCCTTCCGGAGTGCGAGGCCCTATATTTTTTTCGTTCTCGCAGCAATCTCCACAATCCGGATACTTACAAATAAGGCACTGATCTGTTCCACAATCTCTTCCGGCGGCGTTATCCCGAAGGTCTGAACGTTGATAAGCGCTACACACCCAAGCTGCTATCATGCTTTTTACAGAGTCGGGCAAAAGATTATTCCAACAGGAATCGCTTATTGAATCTGCTAAATTAGCTATAGCCCAGTCCACATATTCCTTTAGCCGCCCACATCTTCTTGCTTGATCTTCCCCGTACTTCTTTGCCACTTCACAACTCCAGACACAATGCTTATAAGGATTACCTCCACCGGTAAATGCGCCAGGAAGACATCGATAATCACCAGCCCTTATTAGCGCTAGCTCGACTTGAATCAACATGTATGGACCGTCGGTCCAATCTGTGCAATGCAAAGCGATTGCCTCCACTATAATAGATATTATTGATAATCCTGATGGATCTACAATTCCTAACGGATTAGAAGAAGCATATTCATAAAGACTTAGGCCATCTTTATATTGGGAAATTGCGGCAAAGTAGTTTGGCTGTTGTGGGTTTGGTGTAATACCCAGCGGGTCGTGAGTTAGCCATCGGCCGGTGTGCTGGTCGTAGTAACGATTGCGATTGTATTGGATTTTCAAAGAGCCGGAATCCAGTATATCCACCCTCCGGCCGGTAAACAAATACGGATTGTCAAAGTCGCTCTGGCCGTCAGGGTCATCGGCAAAGTTCGGCTCAAGGACGTGGCAATTGCCGTATGCGTCATACTCGTAGCGTTCGAACACTGCGTAGTTGTTGCTGGCGCCCATGTAAAGGACGACCGGGCTGTATAAATGGTCGTGCAGGTAGTAAAAATTGCCACCCATCCTCAATACCTCATCGATGTAGTTGCCATAGACATAGTAGTTTTTCCTGTTATTTTGACTGTCGTATTCCTCTAATACCTGCCAGTTGTAGTTGTAATAGTAACGCCTTGTATTGTTGGAGTCAATAAGGTCTTTTTTCTCAATCCTCCGGCCAAGCGCATCATAGGCAAATTCCGCTATATCGTTGCCGTCTTTGATGATTTTGACAATGCGATTTTCATAGTCATATTCGTATTCATAGCTATCCTTATCCTTTACCAAATCTCCTGCTGCATTGTAGCTTAAGCTGCTTCCTCCCACACTGTCATAGCGATTGGTCAGGCTGTCAATAACATAAGCTTCATTGCTGTTGATTCTTGTGGGCATCCGGCCGCCAACTCTGTGGCATTATCGTTGTCGCTTCTATCGTTGCCCCGGATGAAATGGCGATGGTGATATGAAAAAACAGATAAAATAAGTAGATATACTTGATTTTCCGGCTCTTTTACCCATACTATTCATACTGCGTTTATCTTCAATGATTTCACAGTAGTCCCATAATTATATTGACTGATAAGTCTAAATATGGTAAATTTATGTGGTTATCATAAAGCGACGGAAAATATTGCGAGATGGCCCTTACTTTGTTTCCGCCATTTTAGTTAAAAAATGTGTTTTTATTGCGAAAGAATAGCAAGAAGAAATGAGAGGATATATATTCTTGAAATTTAAAATTTTGCAGAAAAAGTGTAACAATCAGTAGCTCATCTGGACTGTATTTATTAGAACCGTATTAGCCACGAATTAACACGAAAGAAGTTAGAGCGAATTCGTGAAAATTAGTGGTTGAAAGCGAAAATTTGGTGCCTTTGTGGCAAAAATATAAGGAGGTACAGAAGTGTTATCCAAAAAGTCATTTGCTATTTTATCACTAATTATGCTCATCACGAGCATTTGCGGTACAGCTATAGCAGCGGATCCAAATGAAATTGAGGAGGCAATCGAAAAAGGTGTTGCTTGGTTAGCGGCTCAACAAAATCCATCCGTGGGATATTGGCAAGATGGTGGGGGTAATGTGGCTGGAGCTACAGGACTTGCTCTGGTGAAATTACAGGAGCGAGCGTTTGAATTGGGATACACACCATTTGACCCCTGCTATCCCTACAAGGAAAACGTGGAAAAAGGATTGAAATATCTGTTCAGTCAGATAAGTGTCATCAGTATTTCTACTCAACCCCATGGTAATCCTGACAGTGATGGAGATGGTAATGGAGTGTTCGTGAACGCTGGTCGTCCAACATACGAGACGGGTATTGCCTTAATGGCCATCGCGTCCAGTCGGGCTCCTGACAGGGAAGTTAACTCGCCTGGTTCGCCGGTACACGGCTGGACTTACAAAGAAGTATTGGTTGATATGGTCGACTATATGGCCTTCGGCCAGTCCGATAGTGGAAGTGGCCGAGGCGGATGGGGATATGCTGATAATGAAGGATGGGCGGACAATTCGAATTCGGGTTATGCGGTTTCCGGATTGGGTTATGCGGAGTTGCCACGTTATGGTTTCAACTGTGTCATCCCTCAGTTCGTAAAAGACGAACTAAATATCTGGATAGATTACATACAATCTGCTGATGGCGGTTCTGGTTATTCGTCTCCAGGAACTTCTAATATCCTGAGGACCGGAAATCTAATCTTCCAAATGACTTTCTATGGAGATAACCAGGATTCCACACGTTTGCAAGATGCACTGGACTATCTGGGTAGCACCTGGATCAACCCTTCTAAAGATCCCGGTTGGGGTAATCCAGCTTATGGTGGTTCCCCTCACTATCAGGCGATGTATTGTACATCCAATGGTTTGCAGCACAGCGGTATAGATGCGATTGTGGTCGATAGTAATGAAAGGGACTGGTATTCCGATTTCGCCGATGCGCTCGTAAATGCTCAGAAAGCAAATGGTTCCTGACCTAGCGACCTTCATGGCGGGAACGTGTTGGCCACCGAGTGGGCCCTGTTGACATTGGAAAAGGTGCCTCCAGAAACGTGCAAGCTGAGGCTTACCAAGGTTGACGACATCAATGACGGTAATTGTGTCGGGCCGGGGGATGAAATAAACTACACGATTTGTTACAGTTATCTTGGTGATGCGAACTGCTGCCTGGATATTAATGATGTGAATCTCATTGATGAACTGTCGCCAGAAGTCGAGCCTAATAATCTTTTTGATCCCAACTACAATCCTTACGACAACACCTATACATGGCACATCGGGACACTGAAGCCCGGGGATGTAAACTGCGTTACGCTGAAAGTTAATGTGAAGGAATGCGTCGTACCGGGCAGTACAATCACAAACGAGTGCAAATTAATAAGAGATGGTAACGAGGTTTTAGTCAGCGCTGAAGAGAACACGCCTGTATATTGCAATTGCATTATTGTTGATGATATGGATGATTACGGCGACAACGCTGAAACTCCCGGTGAGCCCGGCGGATGCATATATTATGTCTGGCGGGACGGCTGGGACGTCAGCGGGGCCATACAGGGTAACGATACCGGCTCTCAGGTATATCACTGGAATGATTACGGCACCGACCTGATGGAGAGTACGATTGTTCGCAGTGGTGTGTCGATGCCGTTTTATTATGAGAACGACGGCTACGTGGATTCCAAGCCAGCCGGCGGCCCAAATCCTGATAATCCGCTGTATTTATATTCTGAGGCCTCAGTGAGCACTTCTGATTTGGCTATCGGCTCAAACTGGACCTTAGGCGGTGCCAAATCGTTGGTCATATGGTTCTATGGCGACCCAAATAATGATGCCGGCGCCACCGAGCAGATGTATGTGGCTCTCGAAGGTGGCGACAGCGTTACAGTTGTGCCATACGATGGCGATATGGATGATATAACGAAGCCACACTGGCAGAAGTGGAGTATTCCCTTGTCCGAGTTCACCGACGTGAATCTGGCCAATGTCCAGAGGCTCTATATCGGTTTTGGTAATAGAGACGATCCGCAATCGGGCGGGGCTGGTATCGTTTACTTTGATGATATCCAGCTTCCCCTTGACAGCAGATGTGAGCTTGCAATCGACGAAGTAATGGCCTCATTCGATGGTAATTGTGCCGGGCCGGGTGAAATAATAACCTACACGATTTGTTACAGTTATCTCGGTGATGCGAACTGCTGCCCGGATATTAATGATGTGAATCTCATTGATGAACTGCCGGATGAGGTCGAGCCTAATAATCCTTTTGATCCCAACTACAATCCTTACGACAACACCTATACATGGCACATCGGGACACTGAAGCCCGGGGATGTAAACTGCGTTACGCTGAAAGTTAATGTGAAGGAATGCGTCGTACCGGGCAGTACAATCACAAACGAGTGCAAATTAATAAGAGATGGTAACGAGGTTTTAGTCAGCGCTGAAGAGAACACGCCTGTTTGCTGCCCGACGCTTACAAAGGTTGATGATGTCAATGACTGGGATTGTGTCGTCCCAGATGCTAACATAACCTACAGCATCTGCTACGCTGCTAATGGCTATGGCGATACGAATGTCGAAATTACTGATGAGTTACCGCCCGAAGTGAACTTTATATGGGCCAGCGATAGAGGGATTCATAAATACGGCATAGTCACCTGGGATATCGGCACATTGGGACCTAATGATTCTAATTGTATTACGCTAATAGTTAAGGTAAATGAAAATGCTGAGTCGCTTGGTACGATTACAAACTGTTGCGGAATGACAGGCGATTGCATTGACATCAACGACTGCGAAGACACTAATGTATGCTGGTGGCCCTGCTGCTATCCGATTTATGTTGATGCAAATGCTACTGGGGCCAATAATGGCTGCTCGTGGCTTAATGCTTTCACAAACCTGCAAGACGCCCTCGTAACTGTACAGTACTGCGACTGTAATGAGATTCGGGTGGCTGCGGGAACGTATAAGCCTGACCAGGGCTACACAGTTACGCCCGGCGACCGCGAGGCGACATTCGGACTAATCAACAATGTTGCTATTTACGGCGGGTTTCCACCCGGCGGCGGGCCGTGGGAGGTCCGTGACCCGAATGACCCGAACAACGAAACCATCCTCAGTGGTGACCTTGAAGGAAATGACCGCCTGGGCGTTGACCCATGTGACTTACTTAACGACCCCTGCCGGGCTGACAACAGCTATCACGTTGTAACCGGCAGCGGAACAGATGCAACGGCCGTCCTTGACGGCTTTACCATCACCGCCGGCAATGCAAACGGCCCTTGGGAAAACGTGGACGACCGCGGCGGCGGGATGTACAACTCCGGCGGCAATCCGACGATTACCAACTGCACATTCACCGGCAACTCGGCTGACTATAGCGGCAGCGGGATGTGCAATAGTGGAAGTCCAAATATTATCAACTGCACATTTGATAGAAACTCGGCGAAATGGGGCGCCGGCGGCGGGATGTATAATGGCGGCTTTGGGGCTTCATCAGATCCAAATATCATCAACTGCATATTCATTGAGAACTGGGCAAAATACGGCGGTGGGATGTCCAGCGGCGGATACGAGGTTTTGTCAGCTCCAAATATCATCAACTGCATATTCATTGGGAACTCGGCAGAATACGGCGGCGGGATGTACAATGTTGGGGCAGATGCGAATCTCATAAACTGTACGTTTTCCGGAAACTGGGCTGATGGCCTAGGCGGTGGAATATATAGTATCTTGAGTGGAACAACAATAACGAACTGTATCCTCTGGGGCAATGTTGGCGAACAAATTGGTCCGAACAGCGATGGTGTTTCAGTTACTTATAGCGATATCCAGGGTGGCTGGCCGGGCATCGGCAACATCAATGATGACCCGATGCTGGAGCCGGACGGCTATCACCTGACACCTTGCTCACCCTGCATCGATGCCGGCGACCCAAACTACATAGCCGGGCCTAATGAAACCGATATTGATGGTGAGCCGAGAATAATAGACGGCGACTTTTATGGTAAAGCTATCGTCGATATGGGTGCGGATGAATATTATATCGAAGATTGTAATGCTCTGCTATATGCGCATTGTCCAAGGCCGCCTAACGACGCAACGGTTGTTTTGCATAGCGATGAGTTTAAGCTCGAATGGACTCCAGGACTTTATGTGGATGATGTTAATGGCCATAAGGTTTATTACAGCGAAGATTTCAATGATGTTAATGACCGTACGGCTCTGATAGATACCGTGAACGAACCATATCTTGTTATCACGGATTACTTCGGCCCACTTCAATTGAACACGACTTACTACTGGGCTGTCGATGAGGTTAATACTACCGACCTTAACGAGTGGACGGGTGAAGTCTGGCACTTTACGACAGAAAACTATCTTGTTGTGGACGATATGGATTCATACGGAGACAATTATACGCCCGGAGAGCCAGGCGGCAGGATATGGTACGTCTGGTTAGACGGCTGGTTTACTGATGTACGTGCTCACGGCAACTACACCGGCTCACAGGTCTATCACTGGAATGACTATGGAACAGACTCTATGGAAAGTTCGATTTTTCATAGCTCGCCACACTCGATGCCATATTACTACGAGAATGACGGCACCACTGATTCCAAGCCCATGCCGATTGACCCCCCATATCCTAATCCTGACAACCCATATATGCGGTGTTATTCGGAGGCCTCAGCAAAGACGGTTGGACCGAACAGTCTTAACTTCACCGAGGACTGGACTGTGGCAGGTGTTAAGGTGTTGTCGCTATGGTTCTATGGTGACCCGAATAACGATGCTAATGCTACTGAGCAGATGTATGTGGCTCTGGAAGATGGTGACAACCCAAGCCATATTGCGGTTGTACCATACGATGGTAATATGACTGATATAAAAGAGGGACAATGGCATAGATGGAATATTTTCCTGTCGTCAGAGTTTAACGACGTTAATCTAACCAATGTCCAGAAGCTCTATATCGGTTTTGGTGACAGAGATAATCCGCAAACCGGTGGTATGGGTATCGTATATTTTGACGATATCCGGCTGTATCAAAGCGTGTGTATCCTCTCGGAGCGTTCAGCTGATTTTGCTAAAGCTGACTTCACCGATGATTGTGTGGTTAATTACCAAGACCTGAAAATAATGACATATGAGTGGCTTGATACGAATTCTCTCAAGACAGACCTGTATTGGGATAATATTATCAATTTCAGGGATTTTGCTATTCTGGCGGAACATTGGCTTGAGGAGCAGTTCTCAGTCCCTGAATAATCGGCCTTGATGTGCAACATAAAGACTTGCACTAATTCGGGGTCTATACTGGTTTTGTCGGTATAGGCCCTATTTGTTCATATCGAATGAATGAGCTATTTGACCTCGGCAAGCTCAAACGTATCAAGATATAAGCTCTTACTACCCACCTTATAAATTTT
>CAZBWE010000087.1:2569-8914 GCA_964495465.1 uncultured Pirellulales bacterium | reverse complement strand
TGTTCTTCGCGAAGAAGCTCGGAAGGTCCTTTCACAATACCGAGAATTAGGCGGGATTATTTACAATGCTCACCGTACGAGTAAATGATAAGTGATAAATGATAAGTGATTATTGAGAGTAGATTGCCACGGCCTGCTTCGCAGGCCTCGCAATGACGAAAATGTTAAGTTTTTTTCATACCGGTAGGTAGTTCTATACCGACACGGCCTTGGGATTCCTTGAAATTCACAATGACCTTAACCGCATCCTTCGGCTCATCGAGGACCGTAAAGACATCCAAATCTTCGGGTGAAATATGCTTGTATTCTTTCAGCATCTTCTCCTTCATCCAGTCAATAAGGCCTTGCCAGTATTCGCTGCACATCAAGATTACAGGAAAGGAGGCCTGCTTTAAGGTCTGAATTAATACGAGTGATTCGAAAAACTCATCCATAGTTCCATAGCCGCCCGGGAAAACTATAAAGCCGTGGGCGTATTTCAGGAACATTACCTTTCGGCAAAAAAAGTATCTAAAGTGAAGCGAAAAATTCTGATACTCGTTGGGAACCTGCTCCAGAGGCAGCTCAATGTTAAGGCCGATGCTCTGGCCGCCTGCATTGGCAGCACCTTTGTTTGCGGCCTCCATAATTCCGCTGCCGCCTCCGGTTATGACGGCAAAGCCAGCTTTTGCTATCTCGAAAGCGGTTTTCTCGGCGAGTTTGTAGTACTTATTGTCCGGCTTAACCCTGGCGGAGCCGAAAAACGAAACGGCAGGACCGACAGAAGCAAGCTCATCAAAACCCTCGACGAACTCGGCCATTACCCTGAATATCCGCCAAAGGTCCTTTACGGGTTTATCTGTAATATCCAACATAATTCGTGCCTCGTGACTCGTTTTTCATCACGGGCTGGAAGCCCATGGTACGTATTTTACCATAAATCCGGGTTGTCTGCAGAAGGGCAAAATTGCAAAATCGGACAATTTTTACAATCCGGCTTGCGCGCCTTACAGATACTTCGGCCATGGAAAATAAGCAAATCACTGAATAAAGTCCAGTTTTTCTTCGGAACTATTTCGGCTAAATCAAATTCGAGCTTGACCGGGTCGCTATTTTCGGAAAGGCCGAGACGGCGAGAAAGGCGGATAACATGTGTATCGCAGACAATACCAGGGACACCAAAGGCGTTGCCCAGAACGACATTAGCTGTTTTTCTTCCCACGCCGGGGAGCTTCAGCAGCTCTTCCATCGTATCGGGGACTTTGCCGCCATATTGATTTTTTATCGCTGTGCAGGCGCCTTTGATATTTACCGCCTTATTGTGATAAAAGCCGGTGCTTTTTATGTCCGACTCGATCTGTTTTAAATCGGCCCTTATCCAATCATCGACAGATTTGTACTTTTTGAATAGGCCCTTAGTAACCATATTAACTCGAACATCGGTGCACTGGGCTGAGAGAATTGTTGCAATGAGAAGCTCAAGCGGATTGGTATATTTGAGAGCAATCTTTGCATCGGGATATGTCTTTACCAACACAGGCCAAATTTTCTTTACGCGTTCAGCGGCCTTGGCTTTATCTACACTGAGCTTAGTTTGTTGGGCTATGATTTTTTTGGGCATAGTAACTATTACAGAAAAAATTTCACAAAAGGAAAAAGGAAAAGGGAAAGCACTTCCAATTTTTACTTTTTACTATCCTCTTTCTTATCGTTTTTTGCTTTCTCGGCAGCCAACAAATCGGCGACGGTAGGTTTATCCAGCTGACCACCTTCGAGAATCAGTTTTACATCGTCAGCATCGAGTGTTTCGTATTTAAGCAGTGCATTCGCTATTCGTTCGAGCTTATCTTTATTCTCCATTATCAATTGTTTCGCATCCTTGTATGCCTGCTCTGTAATTCTCTTTACTTCGATGTCAATATCTTCGGCGGTTTTTTCCGAATAATCTTTTTCTCCCGGTATTGCGTAGATTCTGTTGTCAAAACCTGAATCATCACTATAACTAATCAACCCCAATTTTTCACTCATACCCCAGGTCAAAATCATCTGCCTTGCCAGATTAGTTGCCTGCTGGATGTCGGATTGTGCACCGCTGGAGATGTCATCGCAGAAGATTTCCTCGGCGATACGGCCGCCAAAACACACTTTAATAAATGCCATACAGTATTTTTTCGTATAATGAATACGGTCCTTTTCAGGTAATGCAAAGGTGGCGCCACCATAAGGGCCGCGTGGAATGATACTTACTTTATGCAGAGGGTCAGCGTCTTCGAGGACGGATTGAATGAAAGCATGCCCGGCCTCGTGATAAGCAGTGATTTTTTTGTCCTGCTCATCAATAACTCTGCTTTTCTTCGCTCTTCCCCACCTGACCTTGTCCCTTGCTTCCTCCAAATCCGCGGTCTCGACATAATCTTTGTTTGCCATAGTGGCAGCGAGAGCCGATTCATTAATAATGGCGGCCAAATCCGCACCGCTGAACATAGGAGTGCCGCGGGCCAGACGTTCGAGATTAGCATCCGGAC
Source organism: uncultured Pirellulales bacterium (assembly GCA_964495465.1). Lineage (GTDB taxonomy): Bacteria > Planctomycetota > Phycisphaerae > Sedimentisphaerales > Anaerobacaceae > CAZBWE01. The sequence continues at coordinate 6,410 of CAZBWE010000087.1, read as the reverse complement.
TAATCTTTATTTTTTTTGCATGAACGTTTAGTATTTCAAGCCTTCCTTTCAGGTCGGGCAGCGGGACAACAACCTGCCTGTCAAATCTTCCCGGGCGTGTTAAGGCATGGTCAAGAATGTCCGAACGGTTTGTCGCTGCAATTACAATAACCTGGTCGTTCGTATCGAAACCATCCATCTCCACAAGGATTGCGTTCAGGGTCTGCTCGCGCTCATCGTGCCCGCCACCAACAAAAGCGGCGCCACGCTTTCGCCCGATTGCATCGATCTCATCGAGGAAAATAATACAGGGTGAATTGTCCTTTGCCTGCTTAAACAGGTCTCTTACTCTGGAGGCGCCGACACCAACAAACATCTCTACAAAGTCACTGCCCGATATACTAAAGAAAGGAACATCTGCCTGTCCTGCAATTGCTTTTGCCAGCAACGTTTTACCGCAGCCGGGTGGGCCAATAAGCAAAACACCGCGTGGTATTCGTCCGCCGAGCCGCTGGAACTTTTTGGGATTTTTTAAGAATTCGATTATCTCAGCCACTTCTTCCTTTGCCTCGTCAATGCCGGCTACATCATTAAAAGTAACCTTAACGCGGTCTTTGCCCTGCAGGCGATGTTTGCTTCGGCCAAAGGACATCAGCATACCTCCGGCTCCGCTGCGCAGGTTGCGAATAAACATAAAATAAATAAAAGCACCAATTACAAGCAAAGGGAAAATCCACTGCATAAACAAAAAGAGCCATACATGCTGCTCAGCAAACGTTACCTCAACGCCGCTTTCTTCCACCCACTTTTGCAGATACTCCTTATCCACCCATTGCGGGTTATAATCAACGGTAAAAGAGACAGGTGCTTTTTCGCCCCGGCTGGCGATACCCTGCTGATTGAATTTTCCTTTAATCTCTGTCTCACCAATCCTGACACTCTCGACCATACCGTTTTCAACATATTTAATGAATTCGTCCCACCGGACTCCATCTTTTTGCCACTGCTGCAGCATCATCATTGCGGTGAAAATGATAATCGCAATTATCAACCAGCTAAAAGGCCCACGTTTATAGGACGGCAGGGGGGGCTTCTTGCTGTCTTTACGCTGTGGGGCCGGACCTATTCGAAATGACTTTTTGTTCTTGCTCTTAGCCATTATCCTGTATTATCGTCCATTTTCCAACCGCTGTTTGGAGCTTTATTATTTAAAGATTTCCATATCGTAACCGGTCAAATGCCGCCGGTTCTTACCATTTCAATTCCATTAGTTCTACGATATTTCGCGCCAAATTGTTTGCTGCAAGGGCGGAGGCATAGCCAAATCCCTGCATCTGGTATTCGGAGTAGGTGGCTTCCGCAGTAACGGTCTCGCTGTCTATTAACAGCTCGCCAGTCTTTAAATTCTTCCAGTTAACGACAGCTGTCAGGCGGACCTCTTTTTCCAAGGCCCTGCCAATCTCACGCTCAACGGTCAGCATTGATTCATTGATGGATACTATCTGGCCGCTTATTACAGTGTCAGCACGGTCCCTGCTGGAAATTATCTTATAGGGGGTATCCGCTTCAATGCGTTTGGCCAGGGCGTCGGACAACTCGTATTCCACACCCCGCTGAAAGCTCTGGTTATCGAACATTTCCAGACAGACGCTGCTGATATCATGAGGAAACATCGACTCATAGGAATAGCCGCTCATTCCGGAACACCCGCACAAGCTCAGGATACAAAGCATAAAAGCAAAAGTGCATAAGGGCATAAATATTCTTCCATTTGCGCTGCTGCGATCGTTTTGTGGGGTTTTTATTTTCATTTCTCTATCTCTCTGTTACCTGAACCGGAATTGAGCATTTGCTCCGCCATTTCAGCGGCCTGCGTGTTAGGCCACTGCCTTGCTACCATTTCATAATAAAGGTTGGCAGCCTGCCTGTTGCCGGTTCTTTCATAATATTGACCAATGGTGAATTCCTTATAGGCCCGCTGCTGCTCTATCTGCCGGACTATTCCGTCGGCACCGATTTTCTCGGCATCTTCAGGATACCGTGCCTTGAATCTTTCATAGTAGGTTTTTGCACTACTTAGACTCGAGGCATCATACATTGCCCTTTTATGCTCAGGATGGCTGTTATAAACAGAATGCTTTGAACGTGCCATACCAAGCAGGGCGTCCTTCGCAGTTTGACCAGTTGCCCACTGTGATGATATATCCTGCCATTTGATATACGCTTCGTTGAACTTTTTTCTTTTCTCATAATTCGTAGCCACTGCCACAGCTGCCTTGATACCAATCGACGAATCGCCGGCCTGGTCGGTAATCTTTTCCATAATTTTGGTGCCGGTAGGGTATCCGCTCATTTTGAAGAACTTCAGAACCTGTGCTTTCCTTCCGCCCAAAAAAGCGGTGGCTATGTCAAACTGCCTGCTAAGGGCGGCCTCGATAAGCTGGCTGTCGGGGAACTCAATCAGAAGCTTATCATACGCCCTGACCGCTTTGGTGAACTTCCCCTGGCAAAAGAGGATTTCGGCCTCGATGAAGGCATCGAGGTCCGGCCCTGTAATGTCAGGATTGTCTTGCTTAAGTTTATCGAAAGCCCGGAGCGCTGCTTTATCCTGGCCGGAGTTAACAAGCTTTTTTATCTCGGCCACTTCCAACATAAAGCTGTCCTGGCTTCCAGGCGATACGGGCTTCAACTCCTTGCCCTGCTGCAAACGCCAGGTATCAGCCAAGACAATCCCATCCTGCCTAAACAGCAAAACCATCAGCAACAACGTTATAAGCCGAATTCTATATCCTCGCACGGTTCAGCTCCATCATCAATTTAAGGCCCTAAAACCATTTTACTATACTCTTCGGCATTATATCCATTTTAAAAATCAATGCAAAGTTTTAATTAAAATGTGGAAAATACTTATTTTTCCTGATGTTATAAAGAACAATATTTCAGGAAAATTGAGCGTCGATATTTCTGTGTCGAAACCTGTTCTACAGCAGCAATTTTCTGCATTTCTTGACGTTGAAGGACAAATAGCTTATAGTTGCTGTTTTTAGTGGGCAGCGTATATTAAGTTATTATTTTGGGAGTTTTTTTATTATATGGACAGAGCGAATCAATGTGTGAAGTGCACAGGGCTTTGCTGCAGATATTTTGCCCTTCCCATTGAAACGCCGGAAGATAAAGGAGATTACGACGATATAAAATGGTATTTGTGCCATAAAAACATAACGGTGTTCGTAGAGGACGGCGACTGGTATATAAATATAAAGAACAAGTGCAAGTATCTCTCTGAAAAAGACCACCGCTGCAGAATTTACAATAACAGGCCGAGGATTTGCAGAGGTTACCGTCACTCTACCTGTGATTTCGTGGAAGGCGAATATGACTATAAACTGCACTTTACCAGCGCCGAGCAAATGGAAGAATATATAAAGAAAAAATTCGGAAATAAGGTAAAACAGAAAAAGGCAAATAAGAAGATATGAAAATACAGCCGGTAAAAGGGACAAGGGATTTTTATCCCCGGGAAATGGCCGTTAGAAACTGGATAATCGACGGTTGGAAGAGGGTGTCTGTTCGCAACGGCTTCGAAGAATACGATGGACCGATATTCGAGTATCTGAAAATGTTCCAGATAAAAAGCGGGGATGAAATCGTCGAGCAGCTATTTTCGTTCGAGGACAGAGGCGGCAGAAAGCTCGCACTTCGGCCTGAAATCACGCCGACACTTGCGCGAATGGTTAATCAGAGAATCAATTCTCTATCGAAGCCGATAAAATGGTTCTCTGTGCCAAGATTGTTCCGGGCTGAACGGCCTCAAAAGGGTCGCCTCCGCGAATTTTTTCAATGGAACATTGACATCATCGGC
>CAZBWE010000087.1:0-2469 GCA_964495465.1 uncultured Pirellulales bacterium | reverse complement strand
CCCAATCATTATGAGCGGGCGTTTGAGAATTGGCTGATAGATAATCACATCCGGTATATCAAAGTAGATGAGCATAAAAAAGCGGCCTTCGGGCGGTCAAAAATAAAGAGCTTTGATTTCTTATTATACCCACGTAACGGACAAATAATAATTGCGGAAGTCAAGGGCAGAGGTTTTAAGGGAACCAGTTTTGCCAAATTAACCGGCCTGGAATGCTGGGTAACAACCGATGATATCGAAGGGCTGCTGAAATGGCAGGAAGTGTTCAGCTCGAATCACCAGGCAATATTTATTTTTGCCTACAGAATAGAAAATATCGATGTTGATTACGACGGCAGAGAAGTCTATAATTCCGACGATGAAAGGTATATATTCTTATCTTTGAAGGTGGATGACTACTGTAAATTTATGAAAGTCCGCAGCCCGAAATGGAAGACAGTAACACTGCCGGCCGAAAGGTTTCGCCAATGTATCTCACAAACAAACGAGCTTGTATTATATTAGCAGGGCCGAAAGAAACGAATAAAACGACAGGAACCTAAAGAGGACCACAAAATGAAAGCTGCCAAATTAAGCCGTGTTTTAGTTCTTTTTATTGCAGTGAACTCTTATTCGTTCGAACAGAATCTCATCATTAACGTGGATAATCGTTCAACCGTTAGTTTAAACGGAAAATGGCAGGTGATTATCGACCCCTATGAAACCGGCTATTATACATATCGCTATGACATAAACAAAAACGGTTATTTTAGAAATGAAAAAGCCCGGAGTAAAACCGACCTGGTAGAATATGACTTCGACAAATCCGAAACTCTAAATGTGCCGGGCGACTGGAACTCACAACAGGAGAAACTCCTCTTTTACGAAGGCACAATCTGGTACAAGAAATCTTTCGACCGCATCAAAAAGCCGAACAAACGTGCTTTTGTTTACTTCGGTGCCGCAAATTATCACTCAATTGCATATCTGAACGGCAAAAAGCTCGGCGAGCACGAGGGAGGTTTCACGCCGTTTAATTTTGAAATAACGCAGCTTGTTCAGGAAAAGGACAACTTTCTTGTTGTCAAGGTTGACAATAAGCGCCGGAGCGATGGCGTCCCAACCTTAAATACGGACTGGTGGAATTACGGGGGCCTGACCCGCAGGGTTATGCTTATAGAGGTCCCGGATACCTTTATAAAAGATTACTTTATTCAACTCAAACCCGCCCAGGGGCGAGGTCTCGCTGAAGGCGGAAAAGGTTCCCTAAAAACAGTTGCAGGATGGATTCAACTCGATGGGAAACAAGCTGAACAGACAATAACCGTCGAGATTCCGGATGCAAACATAGGGCAGACTTTCAACACCGATGCCAACGGATACGCGGAATTTGAATTCGATGCCGAGCTTAAGCTATGGTCGCCCGACAATCCCACGCTCTACGATGTAACTATAAAGTCCCGGACCGACAGTGTGACCGATTCTATCGGTTTTAGAAGTATTGAAACCGAAGGTTCAAAAATTCTGCTCAATGGCAAACCCATTTTCCTGCGCGGCATCAGCATACACGAGCAGGCCCCGAGAAGCAACTCAAGGGCCTGGTCAAAAGAACATTCCGAAAAACTGCTCGGCTGGGCAAAAGAGATGGACTGCAATTTCGTCCGCCTTGCCCATTATCCTCATAACGAATATATGCCAAGAACCGCCGACCGGACTGGAATGCTTGTCTGGTCCGAGATACCCGTTTACTGGACAATCCAGTGGGAAAATGAAGGCACATTAGAAAATGCCCTCAACCAGTTAACAGAAATGATAACCCGTGACAAAAACAGGGCCTCTGTTATTCTCTGGTCAATGGCCAATGAAACGCCGGTAAGCGATGCCCGAAATAAATTTTTAAGTCAACTCGTCGAGCAGGCAAGAAAACTGGACCCGACACGACTGATTACGGCTGCAATGGAAAAAAATTACGAAGGCAACAATAAGCCGGTAATAAATGACCCGTTTGGAGAATATGTGGATGTCCTCGGCTGTAATGAATATATCGGCTGGTATGAAGGACTGCCGGACAGATGTGTTTTATACACGTGGAAAACAACGTATGATAAGCCGGTCATAATGAGTGAATTCGGCGGTGGGGCACTTTGCGGATTTCACTCAGATAAACATACCCGGTGGACCGAAGAGTATCAGGAGTACCTTTACGAAAGACAGATAGAAATGCTTGAAAAGATTCCCTTCCTGGCCGGGACTTCGCCGTGGATTCTGACTGATTTTATGTCTCCAAGAAGACCATTGCCGGGTATCCAGGATTACTGGAACCGTAAAGGGCTGATTTCCGATAAAGGCGAAAAGAAAAAGGCCTTCTACGTAATGCAGCGGTTTTACGCAAAGCTCAAAGAGGGCAAAAAATAAAAAGCGCCTGTCCCCCTGGTCAGGAAGATTAAGGTATAAAGTACCCGATAACAGGGAAATTCCTGAAGAACTCAA
>CAZBWE010000086.1:0-9045 GCA_964495465.1 uncultured Pirellulales bacterium | reverse complement strand
CTCTGTAGTCGTAGTTACCGGGAGTGCCGTCATCGCTGTCAAAGGTCCATACGTGTGTAAGTTCGCCGTCTCTCCAGTTCCATGCCGCCAGCACTGTCCTGGTATAATAACCTCGGCACATAACTAAGCTCGGCCTTTCCCCGTCAAGGTAAGCAATGCAGGCAAGGAAGCGGTCAACTCTGTTGCCGTAGCAGTCACCCCAGTCGCAGACATTGCCTCTGGGAGGTATATAGTCGGTTGTGGCCAGTGCGGCACCGGTCTTGCCGTCAAATACGGTAAGATACTCCGGCCCTGACAGTATATAGCCGGATGAATTGCGGTAATCCGCATAAGGGTCGCCGATTACATTGCCCACTCCGTCAACCGTCCCGTCTGCTGTTTTGCAGGCAACCTCAGCCCGGCCGTCACTATCCAAATCATAAACCATAAACTGTGTATAGTGTGCTCCTTCACGGATGTTTATCCCCAAATCAATTCGCCATAGTAACGTGCCGTCCAGTTCGTAGGCGTCGAGTATCGGTGAATTAGTATAATCGCTCTGCGAATTATCCTTGGGATTGTCCTCCCATTTAAGCACAATTTCATACTCACCGTCACCATCGAGGTCGCCGGCGGAAGCGTCACCGGGGGTATAACCGCTGGAGCTCACGTATGGGCCGGCTGGTACCTGAAGGGAGATGGTGTGGTATTGCTGACTCCAAACTGCTGCTGATTTGGAAGGCCCCAGTTCCTGGCCATTAATAACAGCACGAACGTAGTAAATGGCGCTGGTGCTTCCGTTATTATCTATGTAGTTGGTGCTATTGGTTATGGGCTCACTGTTTACCTTGGTATCGTTTCGGTACAGGTTGAAGGCAATGTCGTCCGGGTCAGTCCCCAGCATGCGCCATCCGACGTACACTTCTTCGTCGATTATGTAGATTGCGACCACACCTCGGTCAAGATATTCCATATACCGCTTCGCATTGACCGAGCCGGTAAACAAAAATATCATTCCAAGCACAATTGTCATAGTTAGTTTTGTCTTTTGCTTCATACCATCTATGCCTTTCCTTTGGATTTAGGTAAAAAATCCTGTAACGACAGACTAACCCTATTCATTTTATCATATTTTCCTTGTTTTTACAAGTACAAAGCCCCCATTTGTAGGTAATTTTACTTATAAATTATTCAGTCCCCTCAAGCCAGTTCTCGGCCAAAACGGAGAATTCGTAGGAATTGATTATGCAATCGCCGTTCAAATCCAGCTCAGCGGTCTCATTGCAATCATCTACCAGCCATAGTTCAAGCAGGTAAGGCAGGTCTTCATTATTTACTATATTATCACCTGTGAAATCGCCGTATATCCAGTGTCCTGCTAATTTTATCTGGGGTTGCGGCGGTGGCGCCATGCCGTCACCCATATAAAAGCTGGTGTAAGCAGACTGTGGGTATCCAACGCTCGAACTCGAAACATCAATCCTGTAAATCGGGTCATGCATAAAGGTATAGAAGCGGTGGGGGGTTACTATCATAGGGGTATAGACCCTGAATTCACCGTTGTGCAGGGAGATAATCTCTTCGCGCCAGTCCCCGATAACATCACCTGTAAGCATGACTTCGCCGCCACAAGTGCCTATTCTCTGACAAGAACCATCTGTCAGATTATAGTTGAATTTGAGCAGCCGACCTTCCTGGGTCAGCTCACGCAGCAAGTCATCATCCCACCAGACGGAACGGTCGCAAACAAAGGTATTAGCGTATGATGGACGCTCATTGATTCGCACCCCCTCGCTGCTTAACAATCCGGCCGCAGTGTTCGCAGACCAGCATTCCATGCCTCTGTGGGTCGGGTCGATATCGCCAACCAGCCCTCTGCCGACATCGCCATAGCTGTCATCTCCATAGCCCCATATAAGGGCGCCTGTGGCGGCATCGGTGAGATGTAGCGGATTCTCATAGACACCTGGAGCTTCCTGAATATAAAAGACTTCCAGTCCGGCCAGGTCAGGGTCTATGTCAGACAGATAGAATCTATCACCGTGGCCTTCTTGGGTATCCCACATCGTTGTGCCATCATCATCGATTGCAATACTGCCGTTGAGAATTTCATCCTTGCCGTCACCATCGATATCACCGACGTGGATGCTGTGGAAGCCGCCTCCGGCGTCATTAGCTCTGTTCCATTCCCATAAAAACTCTAACGTATTATCCTGGTTGAAGTTCCAGGCCTGAGCCACCATTTTTTCGTAAATACCTCGGAAGATAATCAAGCTGGGCCGAACGCCGTCGAGATATGCAACTGCCATCATATTTCGATTGACACGATTGCCATAGCTATCTCCCCAGTCACTAATGTTGCCGCGCGGGATCCAATCCTCTCTGGCGAGTTCTTCGCCGGTTTCACCGTCAAAAACAGTGAACCACTCCGGCCCGGTTAGAACCCGGCCGTCCTCATTGCGGTAATCCACATCGGTAGGAGCGGTCTTTGCAACAACCTCCGCTTTGCCGTCGCTGTTAAGGTCATAGACAATTACGGGCGACCACCAGATTCCCAGGACGATATTCCACCAGAGGTCAACCTCCCACATAAACGTGCCGTCGCTGTTATAGGCCGCAATCTTAAAGGTCTCTGTATGAGGTGTTACTTTCTTGCCGGGGTCAAATACCCCCTGAGGGTGTTTGATTATGTAGTCGTATTTACCGTCTCCATTAAGGTCGCCAACCGCCACTTTGTCAATGCTGTCTGCAAATGGGATAGCCAGATGCTTGGCGGGATTGAAGCCATACGGGTCCGGTGTATCGTATGCCAGCGGCGCATAAGCGGGCAGTGTAAACGCGGTATCTTGTGGTTGTTCTTGACCGTCTATGACGGGACGAATCAGATACGTATTCGCTTGGCTAAGGTTTACCCCTGTATCCAGCCAGTTGGTGCTTGTCATGACAGGGCTGGAGTTTAATTTCACCGAATTACGATAAATATTGAAGCCGATATCGCACGGGTCTGTTCCGAACATCCGCCAGCCGACATACACTTTTCCGCTGCCAAGATTCAGAACGGTCATACCTCGGTCCAGGTATTCCATATATCGTTTGGCACTTGTCGGTCCGGCTAATAAGCATATTGCCCCAAGAATAACAATTATAGTCAATTTTGATTTTAGCTTCATATCGTCTAAACCTTTCCGTCTGGTTCAGGTTGAAGAAGAACGGTCCTTACCTATTTTACCACATTTTCCTTGTTTGTTCAAGTGCCTAGCCCCCGTTTGTTGGTAATGTTGTTTGTAAGTTATTCGGGCTCCTCAAGCCAGTTTTTGGCCATTTCTGAAAATTCGTATGAATTGATTATGCAGTCACTATTCAAATCCAGCTCGGCAGTCTCATTGCAATCATTTTCCAGCCATACTTCAATAAAGTAAGGCATGTCGTTCATATCTACTATATTGTTAAGAGTGAAGTCGCCGTATATCCACTCTGTGGAATTCACAACCTCGATATACGGTGCCGGCGGCGGCGACATACCGTCTCCCAGGTAGAAGCCGGTATGTGGAGGTTGATTATATGCGTCGTTTTGCCAGGCAATACTGATACGATAGTGCGGGTCGTGCATCAGTGTATAAATCCGATGCTCGGTTTGGGTCGTGGTTGTGTAAAGCCGGATATATCGATTATCCGAAGTTCTCCATATTGCTTCTTCCCGCCAGTCGCCCAGAATGTCGGCTGATAAAACTGGATTGCCTTTCGTCCAGTTGTTGGACCGGGTTTCAGTTGCGGTTAAGAGATTTACCTGCACCTGGTTGATATAATCCCAATCCGCAATGACGCCATACCATTGCCCTTCGCTGCCGGCATGGTCCAGCAATTCCCTGCATAAATCGCCGTCCCACCAGGTCATAAAATTTATCATACTTGGTTTTGTGCCGATTGTGTCGCCCGTGCAGTTGTAGAATGGACAGCCCGTCGATGCCCAGACCTCACATCCTCTGTATCGCGGGTCGATATCGCCAGCACAGGCCCTGCCCACATCTCCTGAATGGTAATACTCGAAGATAATGCTTCCTGTTGCGGCATCTCGAAATGTAGCGCCGCTGGCATCGGTTTCGTGGCACTGCCAGACTTCTAATCCGGGTCTGTCCGGGTCAAAATCCGACAGATGCATAGCATCTCCATGGCCGAGACCTGTTGAGTATAAACCCGTTCCGTCGTGGTCAACGGTCATCGAGCCATATACAATTTCATCTTTCAAGTCGCCGTCAACATCGCCGATACTGAGATTGTGGTTGCCCTGGCCGCGATAGGCGTCATTCTCAGGCGGGCCAAACCTCGTATCGAAGGTCCAGACATTTGTCAGTTGGCCATCACGCCAGTTCCAGGCGGCTATTACAGTGCGGTCTGGATAACCGTCCCTACCATAATAAATTCCACGACAGATGACGAGACTGGGCTTATGGCCGTCTATATACGCAGCAGCCATCATGAATTTGCTGGCCCGGTGTCCATAATCATCTCCCCAGTCGGTCACCACACCCCGTGGAATATAGTCTCCACGAGCCAGCTCCTGCCCTGTCCTGCCGTCAAAAATGGAGATAAACTCGGGGCCGTGCAGGATATATTGGCTGCTGCTGTAAGGACGGTAATCGGTGATGCCGTCGCCGTTTATGTCTCCGATGGTTGCCCCGGTAAAGTCCGTTGTTCCTTCTGCGGTTCGCAAAGCCACTTCAGCATATCCGTCGCTGTCGAAATCATAGACGATAAAGTGAATCTCAGGCATGTCGATGAAATTTGGTCCCAGATTAACCCGCCACAGGAAAGTTCCGTCCAGCTTATACGCCTCGATGAGGGGATATTCAGAATAATCACCGGAATAACGCTTAATGATTAATTCATATTCGCCGTCACCGTCGAGGTCGGCTGCAGAGCCGTCATTTATTTCATAGCTCCAGTCGGTGTCGCCCGGGACCTGCCGGACAGGTATATCAAGGTAGTTATTCGGCCAGACGGATACTGTCTTCGAAGGCATTTTCTCTTGGCCGTTGGTGACCGGACGGACGAAATAGCTGGATAGGAACATTCCACCCCTGGAGTCGAAAAAGTTTGTGGAGTCCGTAATTGGTGTAGAGTTGAGTTTAGTTGAACCGCGATATACGTTGAAAGCAATGTCTTGCGTGTCATCGCCGAGAAGCCGCCAGCTAAGATAAACGGCCTCGCCGGTTTTTACCGCTACAAGTCCGCGGTTGAGGTATTCCATTTTTCGCGGCGGGATTACGGACACCGGTATAAATGACCAGATTTGCCCTTTTATGACATCGCCGGACATAACCGTATCCACCCGCCAATAATAGGTTGTTCCGTTTGTCAGTGCATACGGGATACTTATCGTATTTTCAGTTGTTGAATCCAGATATTCTTCGCTTGTTTTGTTAGCCTCGGTCACCGCCATTTCATCCGTTCCTAAATACACATCGCTGCTTTCAGCCAACGTACCGGGTTTGAAGGAAAGACTCGTAACGTTGACCTCTTTAACGCCGTCCCAGGGTATGGGTAAAGAAGCGCCGACTATTTCCCGGGCTGTAACCTCGATTTTGTTGGCCGAAGATATATAATTTATTAAAATCGCAGAATTCGGGTCTGTGGTAATGATACCGCTGCTTACAAGGCCCTGAAAATATGTAGTTTCATTGCCGGGACAGTTTATTACTCCCAGTCCCCCCGGGCGGATATAGATATGGCCGGTTCCCCCGCTTGCACCGATTGTCGGTTTTGATGATAAATCAAGGTATCCGCACAAAATATTGATGGCCCCGTTGCCGCCGGAGCCGTAGCCGAGATAGAGAGTATATTTTTGCGCAAAATGACCGCCGTCGATAGTAATGGTTGCTGTTCCGTTTTTGCCGACGTAAGTCGTCGAGCGGATGTTCAGACTGCCGCCCATAATTTTCACATTGCCGTTGATATAGTCCGAGCTCCAGGGAATCAGGTCTTTAATAGCGATAGTCAGGTTTGCTTCGGTCGTTGTATTTAATTTCGATGGACGGTTACCTTGTCCGAGGCCGCTAAAAGAAGTCGTTTGAACCGGGTCATAAGGGCCGCCGGCGCCAATGGTTAATGTTCCTGTCAGGTCCGTTGTGCTCCAGTTGTTTGGGTCCCATATATTGTTGCTGACGTTTCCTACCCAGGTAGCACCTGCGGCAAATGCAGCACCATAAAAAAATAGTGTAAGTATTGTAAGTTTTTTAATACTGTGTGGCATAGCATACTTCGGCTTTAGCCGAACTTCCCCGGATTCAAATAACGCAAAACTGTTAAGCCGTTCTAAACCCATTTTACCAAATTTAGCACAAAATCTCAATTGTTTTGGGCTAAGTAACAACCCATCTTTGAAGTGGTTTTTGGGCGTAACTGTAGTGTAACTTGTAAGTTAGGATAGTGACTGTTTATTTGCAGGCAAGGGCACTTTTCGGATGCAATGTGTATATTATCAATATAAAAGCGGACTACTCGGTATGAATAGTCCGCTTTGCAAACAATATCATAGTTGTTTTTGTTCGATTATTTACGACGACGCATTGCCAGAACGCTTCCTATTCCCAAAATCAGCATTGTTGCCGGTTCTGGAACTGCGTACGGCAAGGTCAACATTGGAGCTGTAGGTGAATTCGCACCTTCCTTCGTTGTAAACGCCCAGTCTGGATTTGAGTCGTTGCCAAACTCAAAGAGTATAAGAAAAGTCACCAGGCCGTTGTTGTCAGCTTGTAGAAAACTGTCCAGGTCACATTCTTCCTGGGGGGTCGGCATAGTGTCCTCTGGGTTCGTGCTCCATGGGCCGACGCCACCAACTCTAAAGTTTCCTAGCCTTGGACTCAGGGCATTGTTGAGGGCATAAAAACCATGAGGTGCGGCAACAACCGTCGATGTAGCACTGCTATAGGTTGTCGTTGCTTCGTCCCAGTTTTCAGCACCCTCATCCTGCCACCACAGACCATAAACGGCCAAAGTCCTATCCCTTTTAGCATACGTACAATCCAGGGTTATGTAAGCATCGTTCAGGTAGTTAGACAGGTCGTACCCTTCGGCTGGTTCCAAACCACTGATGTCAAACCGAATATACAGCATCCTCATACGCGCAGCGTTAAGGTTACGAACTGCCATACTTGTCTCTGTGCCATGTGCGGAAAGCTCGTCCTTTTGGTCATCGTTCGAAAGATACGTGTCCGCACCATTGCCGGTTGCAGTCGTTACCGTAACTGCCTGGGCACCTGCCGACATAAGCAGCACTGCAACAAGAATAAGTAATAATTTACATCTCATAATACTCCTCCTCACAAAAAAAACACAATTGTTTTGACTACAAGCCAAAACTCTGGCTGCTCTCAACAGGCAAACAATTCATTACTTTCAGTTTTGCCTGTCTCAAACAACCTTATGATAATCAAGCACTAAAGCTCTTCACCAACTCTATGCCTGTTAAATAGCTAATTTTTGACTTTAATTCCCCTTCTCTTGTGGAAAATCAAGTCTTTGTTTGCAGGTATGATGACCGTTATTTTTAGTTCATCAACCTCGCTCTAAGCATCCCTGCCCCAATTTGCTTATCTATTTATACCAAATTAGCTATGCTCTCGTCAAGGGAAATGTTATGAAAATTTAGGGGATTTTTGATTAAAATGATGTAAAATGCATAACTTCTTTATTTACAAGTTGTTATAGGGAATGCTTGGTTAAAAATATTCAAAGGTCTTTTTACTGCCGTTATTTTTTCAGCTTTATAACCACTAAAATATTGCTGTTCCTTATCCATCTTTTGCGGTTGTAAAATTACAGGTTAAAACAAAACAGAGGTCGTAAATAGATTCAATAGTACAAAAAAACGGGGCCTATATCGAACTAACCGGTATAGGCCCCGAACTGTTACAAATTAGCTTCGCTCACTGAGCGATTTGCCGATTTCTGCTAAGGCCATAACTGCTCCTCAAGCCAGTACTCGGCAAGCATAGCAAAGTCCTCAAAGTCAATCCTATCATCACCGCTCATGTCGGCGCTCCAAGCCATTAGTCCTGCTTCAGTGAGGCCCAGGTCATCAGTGATCCATAAGCGGTCCAGCGATGTTCGTTCCCTGTAGCCAATCTTCAATGTATGCGTCCCAGCACTCAATGTAAATTGCACTGTTGTATCTCCGTCATCGTCGCTGTTGAGCTCATCCCATACCCAGTTGTCTCCAGCCGTTTCCGATACATCCCACCGTATCCAGCCAGGATTACATGGGTCGTTAGTCGTGTTGGTTGTAGCTCCCGGAATACTGCACCAGAAGGAGTCCTCAGTACCACTGGGAGCGTTCACACGACCAAGGATTTTGTATGTGCCTCCATTGACCGTGAAATCGTAAGTGGCCAGATTGCTGAGGTTGGGTTCATTCGGTGCGTCATAGTCGGGCGCTACCACAATGTACTCGCCTCCGGAAGTATTGGCCTTGTCCGACCGGACCTCCCAGGCGTCAGGATTTGCCATATCAGCGTCCTCTGCTTCGAGCCGAATTTGTTCTGCGGCACCGAGCCAGTTGCTTACCATCATCTCAAGCTCTTGATTGTCTATTGTGCAATCCCCAACAGCGTCTCCAGCCGGAGCGTAGTCGGCTTTTGTGAAATCGGTTGAACGCTCCGATAGAATGCATCTATCAGGATACAGCCGGATATCGTCAAAATACACGATACCAGCCCCGCCGGATTGTGGATTGTCCCTGTTACCAAAGCCAATATAGAACCTCTGGACATTGGACGGGGTCATGTTGGTGAACTTTGTAAGTTCAATATTCCATTCATGCCAGTATGGCTCCGTTATATCATCCATATCACCGTCGTATTCGACAATCGCAGGATTGTCGGGATGGTCACCATCTTCCAGGGCCACATACATCTGCTCAATATCGTTGTTCGGGTCGCCATAGAACCAGAGTGATAATGACTTAACGTTCTCGACAGTCCAATTATTTTCTATGCCGGGCAGGCTATTTTCTCCGGCAGTCAGCGCTGATGCTTCAGAATAACACAGCAATGGGTTGTCATCATTCCA
>CAZBWE010000085.1:0-9304 GCA_964495465.1 uncultured Pirellulales bacterium | reverse complement strand
ACTGCACTCTGGCATAAGCGTATTGCATATATGGAGCGGTGTTGCCGTCCATCGCCAGCATCTTATCAAAGCTGAAGACATAATCGCTCGTCCTGTTATTGGAAAAATCTGCGTATTTGACGGCGCCGATTCCAACGGCCTTTGCGATTCGGTCTTTTTTATCTGCTGGAAGTTCGGGATTTTTTTCCTCGACGATTGCCTTTGCTCGCTCTACTGCCTCGTCGAGCAGCTCTTTTAGTTTTACATTTTCACCTTCACGGGTCTTTAGCGGCCTGCCGTTTTCACCTAATACGCTGCCGAACGTAACGTGAATGAACTCTGTTTTCCGTCCTCTGTCTCCTGTCTCCTGTCTTACATCCCATCCAGCCATCCTTGCCACTGCAAAGAGCATCTCGAAATGCAGCTTCTGCCGCGCATCTGTAACGTAGATAATTCTGTCTGCCTTTAATTTCTCGACACGGTATTTCAATGCCGCCAAATCCGTCGTCGCATAAAGATACGCGCCATCGGATTTCTGGATAATAAACGGCAACGGCTCACCCTCTTTATTCTTAAACCCTCTCGGAAAAACACAGATTGCACCCTCCGAGCCTTCCGCCAATCCTCTCTCCTTTAACTCCCTCACCACATCCCGCAACATATCTTTATAGAAGCTCTCGCCCCTTGTATTCTCCGCCCTCAGGTCGACTCCCAATTGTTGGTACTGGCGACAGCATGTGTCCAGTGTTATGCTGCTTGCTTTCTCGTACAGCTTCTGCACAAACAGACTACTGCGATCCTGGAGCTTCACAGTAAAATCACGCACGTCTGCAGCAACCGTCGGGTTCTCTTGCTCCAAACTGACAATGTGCTTGTAGTGCCGTTCAAGGGTTGCCAAGTCCACGTCGACGAAATCATCCAACCTCATGTCAGGATGATCCTTGCAAATCCCTTCCCATACTTCCAGTGTTGGTGTTCCAAGATTCTTTCCCCAGTCAAACTGTGCAAATGCCTCTTTCGGGACAACCTTAAAAGCGTAGTTATATAACGAATAGGCCACCATCCCCATTTGGAGACCCCAATCCCCAACGTGGTTCTGGCGGATGACTTTATGGCCGAGGAATTCGAGAACTCGGCAGATACAATCGCCGATTATAGTGCTTCGCAGATGGCCGACGTGCATTTGCTTGGCGATATTCGGCCCTGAGAAATCAACGACAATAGTTTTCGGCTTAGTTGCACTTTCTATACTAAAGCGTTTGTTGTCTTGGTTGACTTCAAGCAATCTGTCGGCGATAAAATCGGATTTTAGCCGCAGGTTTATAAAGCCCGGCCCTGCAACTTCCGGCGGCTCGCAAATATCAGCGATATCCAATTCTTTGACTACTTTCTCTGCCAATTTTCTGGGCTCGGTCTTGAGTTTTTTGGCAAGCGCCATTACGCCATTTGCCTGGTAATCGCCGAACTTCGGGTCGGTAGAGAGTGTTACCATAGCTGAACAATCTTCCTGGCCGGTTGCAGCAGCCATCGCAGCACTGATTTTTTCTTCGAGTATGTCAATTGCCTGCTTCATTTTTTGCCACCCTGGCTCGGCAGGCACGCCGTGGCCTGACGGCAGAGTTTTTTCTTTTTATTTTAAGCCACAGAGGCCACAGAGAAATCTAACTATAATATTTTTGCCACAGAGGCCACAGAGAACACAGAGAATTTTTCATAAATACTTTCTTAATATCATCAAGCAATCTAATGGTTCTATCGTGTTATCAAACCGATCTTTATAACCAAATGAATCCGGTTTTCTCCCTGAATGAAGAATGTCCTGTATGTGTTTTACTTCACTGTCCATCATACTATATGCTGTGCCATAAACTTCACATTCAGGAGGTATTAAATCTGGCAGTCCGAGAACTTCCATATTTTCCGGTGCGTATCCAAAACCAAGAAAGAATATTCGTTCAGCTTGCCTAATAAGGTCTTGTGCATCTTGCAATTCCGGATTCCCTCTTTCTTCATATATCGTTCTGATATTAGCAGCCACATTCTGTAAAAGTAACTCGGTAAACTTGGGAGCGTATGGTATATAGCTCGCAGGATTTTGCCACTTCAATGGTGCAATCTGTCCATATACATGAATAATCTTAATGCTTTTCAATAAGCACGAAATATCGTGTTCTGGAATGTTAGTAAAGGAGTTATGCAAACTTTCGTAGAGATAATATTCCAGTGACCGATCGTAGTTAAATGTAACAAATCTGATATTCCCAACAGATACATTGTGGAATTGGTCCCAAGTAGTGACCGACTCGGTAAGACGGTTGAACAAATAGAAACACCAGTCCTGCCCCTCACGAGCCTCTTCATTAAATCGACTTGAATGCTCAGCATCAAATATCTTGAACGCAATGATATACTTTCCCGTAGTTGCAAGGTGAGGGTTTCTGGCTAAAAAAAGATCTATAGAGGGTGTGCTGGATTTGAAGAATACCTTGGCGAAATGTTGAATGTTCTCTAACTTAATCTGTCTCTCTGATGAGTCAGAGAAGTTATCATTTAAATATGCTATATATTTTTTGAAATCGAGACAGATTTCCTTCCGGAGAATCGCACCGGAAGGATAACCATACGGGCAGCTTGCTCCTGCACCAAGAACAAAAACTGTTTTTTTATCTATCAATCTCTGTGGCCTCTGTGCTTTCTGTGGCTAACAATACATTTTTTTCTCTGTGGCTAAATCTTCAATCTTTTGGCGTCACCCCAGAGCAGCTCCAAATCGTAATAGTCTCTGTATTCGCTGTCAAAGATATGGACAACGACATCAATAAAGTCGAGCAGAATCCAGCGTGCCTGCTCATAGCCGGCCCGGCCGAAACGCTCCATACCCTGCTTGCGTGCCTCATCGGAGATTTCATCGGCCACGGTCTTCATCTGCCTGTCGCTTGTGCCCGTTACAATCACAAAGTAATCGGTTGCAGGAGATTTGCCCTTCAAATCCAGAACTGTAATATCGCTACAATGCCGACTGGCCGCTATGTTAGCTGCGGCCAGAGCAAACTTTTTTGCTGTCGAAACCTGCCTTTTCGCCAAATTTTCTGTCCTCGGATTCAATAAAAAAGAGGTGGCCGAATTGGCCACCCCGATAGATTAACGATTTTATCCGGCTGCGTCAACTGTGGTTTATTGGCCCATACCGAACCAGCCGCCAATAACAGGAGCAAATTTCACCACAACACCAGAGAAAACCACGCTGACCATTGTCATCAGCTTAATCAGGATATTCAAACTCGGGCCGGATGTATCTTTGAACGGGTCGCCAACGGTATCGCAAACGACGCTTGCCTTATGGGCATCGGAGCCCTTGCCGCCGAGTGCACCCTTTTCGATGTATTTCTTGGCGTTGTCCCAGGAGCCGCCGGCGTTATTAAGTGTAATTGCAAGAACAAAACCGCAGGTAAGTCCGCCTGCCAGAAGCCCCATCACACCTGCTACACCCAAAAGCAGGCCTGTAAGAACTGGTATGATAATCGCCAGAAGCGACGGCAAAATCATCTCCTTTTGCGCTCCACGGGTCGAAATAGAAACACAGCGGGCATAATCAGGCGTGCCTGTTCCTTCCATAATGCCGGCTATCTCTTTGAACTGCCGGCGAACCTCATTGACCATAGCCCCGGCAGCCCTGCCGACGGCCTTCATTGTCATAGCGCAGAAAACAAAGGCCATCACTGCACCGATGAACAGACCGCAAATCAGCTTCGGATTCATTATCGTCAGATTATAAGCTGCAACAAAATCAGTAACCTCTGCGAGCTTGGCGCTTTCGGGGGTAAACTTTATGCTGCCGGCTTGAAAAGTGCCGCCGGCATCGTTTGCAAGCCGTGCTATCCATATCCGAATCTCTTCGATGTATGCCGCTAACAATGCCATAGCTGTCAGAGCAGCCGAGCCGATTGCAAAGCCCTTTCCCGTTGCTGCTGTAGTATTGCCGAGCGCATCCAGGGCATCAGTTCTGTTTCTGACTTCCGGGCCTAATCCGCTCATCTCAGCATTGCCGCCGGCGTTATCTGCTATCGGGCCGTAGGCATCCGTCGCAAGTGTAATACCTAATGTAGAAAGCATTCCGACCGCAGCAAAGCCGATGCCGTAAAGTCCCATTGATAAATTTGAAAAACCACCGGCAAAACCAAAAGCACAAAGGATACCGATGACTATTGTCAAAACCGGAAGGCCCGCTGAATACATACCGTTTGCAAGGCCCTCGATGATAGTAGTCGCCGGGCCCATCTTCGTCTGTTCAGCAATTTTTCGAGTCGGGCTGTAGCTGTCGGAGGTATAGTATTCCGTAAACTGGCCTATCAACACGCCAGCAACAAGGCCGGAGACAACTGCCCCGAAAATGCCCCAGCTAATCCATCCAAATAGGACCATGCCGGCCAATGCCGCGAGAATCAGCACCGAGCTGCCTAAAGTTCCGAATAGAAGCGCCCGAAGTAAGTTCTTCTGGCTTGCATCCTCTTTGCAGCGAACCATAAATATACCCATAATCGACAAAATAATACCCAGCCCAGCAACAACCATCGGGGCAAGAACCGCTTTGAGTGGGTCCATACCTTTGCCGGCGAGGACATTCACCGATAGCGCCGCCCCAAGAGCTGCTGTTGCAAGAATCGAGCCGCAATAGCTCTCATATAAGTCTGCTCCCATACCGGCTACATCACCGACGTTGTCGCCGACATTATCAGCGATTGTAGCAGGGTTTCTGGGGTCGTCTTCCGGAATACCGGCCTCGACTTTACCAACCAGGTCTGCTCCAACGTCTGCTGCTTTGGTGAAAATGCCACCGCCAACGCGAGCAAATAACGCCTGCGTAGAGGCACCCATTCCGAAGGTAATCATTGTAGTTGTTATTTCCACGAGCTTATGCTGGGGGTCCATTGCAGCAGGAACCAGTTGTAATCCGAGGAATTTGAGGCCTTTTTCCATATGCTCGGCAGTGTAAACGAGCTTGTCCAGTATCAGATACCACAGCGAGATATCCAAAAGACCGAAGCCAACCACTACAAGGCCCATCACCGCACCTGAACGAAAGGCAACCTGCAGGCCGCGATTCAAGCTCTCACGGGCGCCCTGAGCAGTCCGGGAAGAGGCATTTGTTGCAGTCTTCATACCTAAAAAGCCGCAAAGACCGCTGAAAAACCCCCCTGTTAAAAATGCCACTGGAACAAATGGATTCTGCACGCCCAGATAAGCGCAAGTGCCCAGGATAATCGCCAATATTAAAAACACCAGTGCTACGACGCTGTATTGCCTGAAAAGATATGCATAGGCACCCTCCCGGACATAGCGGGCAATATCTATCATTTTCTCAGTTCCTTCGGGGGCAGCCATAACTTTCTTATAGAAGTATATCGCGAAAATCAGTGCGAGAACGGCCGCTGCCGGTGCTGTCCACCAGACTGGCGGAATGCCCGTTGATGCAACGAAACTCTCAGATAAATCCACTTTCGACGCTCCTTTCTAACTTGCTGCTATTTCTTTTCGCATAACGCACGTAAAATTCAACGGAGTTTAACGAAAAAGAGCCGTTTTTCAAGTATTTTATTGCGGCAGACAAAATAAAAAACGACTGCCAAGATTCATAAATGAGGATTTTAACGCTGTATTTTTCTATTATGTGTGGTAATGAGCGTTGATTTTTACATATTCGGTGCTTAAATCACAGCCATAGCAGAAATCACTCTGTTTGCCCGCACCCAAATCAACTGTTATTGTATGCTCCGTTTCAGATATAACCTTACCTGCCTTTTTTGCGTCAAATTTTGCCGGTGCACCATTTTTGAAAACGGTTACATCGCCAAGTTTGCAGGATAGCTTATTCGGATTCAATTTCACTCCTGTTGAACCGACGGCGCAGATTATTCTGCCCCAGTTGGGGTCGCCGCCGTGAATAGCACATTTCACTAAATCATAATCAGCTATCGCACGAGCCGCCTTTGCAGCATCGGCCTTCGTAGCTGCGCCATTGACTACAACCTTGAACATCCGAGTTGCGCCTTCAGCATCAAGCGCCATCTGTTTGGCTAAGTTGTCGCACAATTCAGCCAGAGCTTTTGCGAATTTTCTATATCGTGGGCACTGGCTTACTATCGGCCGATTCCCTGCTAAACCGGATGCAAGAATTATCGCGGTATCGTTGGTGCTCTGATGACCATCAACCGTCAGCTTGTTTAATGAGTCGCCGATGGCTGCTTTCAATGCTTTCGACAATAATGGTTTTGTTATTGCAACGTCGGTTGTAATAAAGCACAGCATCGTTGCCATATTCGGAGCAATCATACCGGCCCCTTTAGCCACACCGGTTATTGTAACAATAGGATTTTTGATTTTTGATTTTCGACTTTTGATTTTTGAAATCGGCAATCGGCAATCGGCAATCTTAAATCTTTTAATTGCCTGCTTGGGCTTGGTATCAGTAGTCATTATCGCCCTGGCAAAATTTAGGCCTGCTGTTGCTGTTGCCGATAGCTTCACTGCTGCCTTTGAAATACCCGCAGTTACTTTCGCAATTGGTAACTGCTCACCGATAATACCTGTCGAGGCGACAAGAACATTTCGTGCTGCGTATTGCGTATTGTGTATTGCGTTCCTTCCGTCATTGCGAGCGAAGCGAAGCAATCTCGTATCTCGTATCTTGTTCAGTGAATCAGTTGTTGCGGAGCACATCTTTATTGCGTTTTTAATACCCTGTTTGCCTGTGCAGGTATTGGCGTTGCCGGAGTTAACTATAACTGCTGAAATATTTGGGCTTTTTATATGCTTTTTGCAGATTTGGATTGCTGCGGAAACTATTTTATTTGTTGTAAAGACCGCCGCTGCCTTTGCACCTGTTGGACAGACAATCATCCCCAAATCCGGCTTGCCGGATTTTTTAATACCGCAACGTATCCCCGCCGCCAAAAAACCTTTCGGTAATGTAATTGTATTATTTTTCACGATTTAATTTCCTATTTGTCATTCCCGCGCAAGCAGGAATCCCTATTGACTTCTGAAATTCTAACATAAGTTCAAAAAAAGTCTATTATTGAAAGAAAAAAGACTTTACACTTCCACTGACCGGTATAATATTGTTTATATGCAATTATTCCTTTTGAATAGCCGGATTGCCAATGAAATGATTACTAAAAACAAATAGCTGATCCTATTTATCCATTTATTCCGTAGAAATAATAAGCGATTATGAACAGGCCCTGGATGACATATTTATCGGAAGGTGCGATTCCATTTCTGATCGGCCTAATATTATATTGTCTATTAATTTACGGTTTTACAAGATGGGAGTTTCCTAGTGAGAAACTAAGGATTATCAACAATCCCACGTCAGTCTCACTGGAGCAAATCAGAGCGGTAAAGTCAGCATCTTTGCCAAAACTATTTCCCCCGAAGAAGGTTCTTGGTTGGGCTTTTATGCTTTCTTGTTATGTCAGCATCATAACATGGTTATTATGGCAACTCCTCAGAGGAAGAATTGGACCCGGGGAAAAACCTTATGGTGGCTGGTGGTTAGTGCTGAGTATGACCCTTTGCGCCCTCGTAAGCTGTTTTTTTACCCTCAGCCTTCTAAAATATCTTGCTGAACTTACCTTTGACACATCTGATTATCCGGTGTTCTCCACAAATTTTATAGTCCATTCAATCCTATTCGCAGGTATAGTGGGGTTTATGGTTTGCATCCTAGGCTTCACTTTCATGGAAATGTGGGAAATCTGGATCGACCATAAGACCAAGCGTTATAATAAGTAGGGATAGCCATTTTGTTTTCACGTATCAGTTGCTTATTAAAGCCAAACCACCTCTTTAAGAACGTGTCGAATCCAGGGAATGTTCTGCGATTGCATTTTTTCTATTTCCTTGTTAGTGTAAGGGAAAACGTCGCAGCAGATTGAGAGATTCCCAAGGAGAAAATCAGGAATTCTGTCCCAAAAACGCTTATTGCTTTCCTGCAGGATTATCAGCAGGTCAACATCGCTGGCCGGGCCGTATGTGTCATTAGCATAAGAGCCGAAAAAACCCACCCGCTCTACTTCCGGATGCGTCTGTTTGATTCTTCTGGCGTAATCCTTTAACTGACGCAGGACGTTCGCTTTATCAGCAAATACAACCTTCACAGAATTCGATGATTTGTTGAGCATTTTCGATTGCCTGTTGCGCATCGGTTTTTGTGTAGTAGTCACCTGGAGAACCTGAATCAAAGCCGTTCGGATAACGTGTAGGGATATAATGCTTGTCAAGAGCTTTTGCAACATCTAACAGCCCTTCCGGAACAACCATCTTATCGCCGAGTGCTCCTAATAAGCCATAGACCGAGTGCCCCCAGCCCTCGCCATGCAGGTGAAGAAAAACCGCCTTCACTGCTTTTTCCGCCGCCTGCTGGGCACTAAAACACGACCACTCAAAATCCCCATCTCGGCAAGCATTTACTGCGTGGTTTAAATCCCGTTTGGCCTGGGCCAACCAATCTCTCGACCTATCCGGCATTTTTTATTCCTTTCTGAACAGGTTTTACTTTTCCCTTCGTTTTAAGATATTATACGTCTCAATAGCAGGATTAACCAGCATTTTATTCTCAAAGCCGGATTTTGATTTTTGAGCGTTTGTCCCTGATAATTTTGGGGCTATTGCTGAGGATTCCGGTGATTGCCAGATTTCTGAAATCGGCCATCGGGTCGTAGAACTTTCTTTTCAAATCAACGGTGTTGACCATTATGCCAGGCCGATTTGCTTTTAGCTGCCGGACAATCTTACCATCCGGCTGGATAAAGCACGATGGATATGGTGAATAATAGCCGGAGGCGTTCGACATACTCACCCAGAAATGGTTCGTCGCCGCCCGGCACTGCATCGTCTGCCGCATAATATAAGTATGAATGCTTGGGCCTTTCTGCCGTGCGTTATAGAACGACTGCAATATGCATCTTACGCCTTTTTTATAAAGCGCTCGATAAAGCTCGGGAAACCGTGCATCGAAGCATATCAGGAGTGAACATTTCACGCCATTAACCGTAAAGCACACAAACTTATTACCCTGTGTATAGCGTCTCAATTCACCTTTGAGACAAAATCTCTTGTCGTATCGGCCGACTATTTTACCTTTTGGATTTATCAAATATAAACTATTGTGCGGCTTGTTCGGAGGAGTGAGTGGATGCGTGCTGCCAAGAACGACCCAGAGCCGAAGTTTTCTTGCAATTGCTGTAATCTTTTCAGTTTCTTCTTTTAGAAGCTGCCAGTCATAACCATCGAAATTTGGAAAGTCGGCGCCCACATAGCCGCT
>CAZBWE010000084.1:0-9367 GCA_964495465.1 uncultured Pirellulales bacterium | reverse complement strand
GCCCGCCGTAGCCCGATAAGTTTCTAAACGCTTTTTATTAAACATTGGCTAATCCGTAGTATAAATGAACTTATGGTTCATTTTATTGACTTAGACGACTTGTCCTGTATCCGTGCGGGTCTCCGCTACCGTGTACTACATAGAGTACACAGTTTATATTATACCAAACTCTGCCTGTGTGTTCAATAAAAATCTAACAATTTTAATAAAAAAAATAGTGTCTTACGGGCGTCTGGAAATAACAGCAAAAAATGGCTTTTTGCTCTTGAGCCCCTTTGCTTTTGATTGAAAAATACTAACCCCACCCTCTTAATTTATTTGCAGTTTGAATGTACGCTACATTCGGCCTATCCGTCGCTGCTGGTGGTACATCAATAATTGGTCTCAATCCTCTTTTGAATTTTTCCCATCCGCCGTGTAAACGAATTTCTTCTAGTTTACGGATTTCTTTTTCATTATATATTATTTTGTATTTTTCGTTGAATGTGATTAAACCATGGTCGTATGCTTTGTGATGAATGTAAGATAGTACAATTCCATTTGAAGTTTCATCTGTAGATGTTTCATAGCCCACAGGAATAATATGTGCAGCTTCAACGAGTTTTAATTGAATGCCGCTAAATGCACAACGATAATTATATGCCCTTAAAACTCTTGCTCGAAAACTATTATCTCTCTGCTTTTTGCTAATTGTTTGAACTGTTATTCGTCTTGGAACGCTAACCTGTTGTATAATTTCTTCATTGGGAACAACTTCGTTTTTCGTCACCTCTTCAAGTATTTCAAAATCTCGTTGTGATTCTCCAAATGTGTGAAGAGATTCAAGGTTACGAACATATTCTATGAAAAAATCTGGCCTGAAAGCAATTGCTAATTCACCATTGCCCTTATCGTACGGCGAAAAGCCACTAATAGCAGCTCTCTCTAAATTTTCTATTTTGATTTGAAATGATGCTGAGTAACCCGGCGTACCAATGTGTTTTGATAAATCAAACCCCACAAAAACTTGGAGTGGTTCATAGTAGCCGAGAATTAATGTTTTGTATCCAGTTTCTTGTTCAAGCCTCTCTTCTTTCATTTGGATGCGATATTCGTTTGCTGCTCTCATCCGACCACCGCCATGGGTAACATTGTAAATTATAATTTTTACAAGATAACTTTCAGTATTGTTGGAGATTTTTACTTTGAAAGGATGTTGATTATTAAGATAAAGAATACTACATCCACTTTCATTTACGGCTTGCGAAACTAAATACAGAAGGTCTTTCTTTTTGAATATTGTTGGCATAAATTTTGACTTCTGATATTGCGAAAAGGTCAGGTTCTTCTTCAAAGCGAAGGATGCTATTTTTCATATACACTTCATTCAATTCACAAGCAATCCACTTTCGTTGCAACTGTTCTGCCGCATAACCTGTTGTATTAGAGCCCGCAAATGGGTCAAATACTGTATCCCCTTCATCTGTTAGAAACTTGATGAAAAATTCTGCAAAGCGTATTGGGAAACGAGCCGGATGTGGCTTTAATCCACTCTTTTTACTTTTCATCATATATTTACTATTAGAATCGTTGTTGCCGAGCTTCAATATGTTTGGTGGTATTTCATCGTTGTTGCTAAACTCCAATACGTTTGGGGGTATTGACCCACCATGATCTTTGTTGAATTTGTGGGTGATGTCATGACCACTTGGTCGTTTCTTAGCAACGTAACCTTTCTTCAGAAGTGATTTCATTGCTTTAGTGTACGGACGTAAAACATTTTTGTTATCGGCCTTTGGACTCTTTGTTTTCGAAAGCCACCAAACAAGATTCACAGAGTCTTTTACTCTTATTCTACGAACATTAACCCATTCCGCAGGTGCCGGAAGTCGTGCGGGGTTGTAATGAAAAAACTCTTGTGCAAGAAAATAGTTTTGTTCTTTTACCATTCGACAAAGGAGTTCGTATTGATAAATACTTCTTATAGGATACCCAGGTAAATATGCTCCGCCTAAGTCAACAACAAACGAACCATCGGGAGTTAATACTCTTTTAAATTCACGAGAAAATTGTAAGAACCATTCAATATAATCTTGTTCATGTTTGTTGCCATATTCTTTTTGACTTGTCAATGCAAAAGGGGGCGAAGTTAGTACAAGATTTATTGAATTGTCGGGTATATGTTTAATTATGTCCAGTGTATCTCCAAGATATGCTTTTCCATATTTGGTTTTGTAGTAGGGTTTTAATTTTGTTCTTTTCTTCATCTATTTTCTTTTATAAACCTTCGCCATGGGCCAGTAGTGTAATTTTATACACGATAATTTGCAAGAGGCAAATAAGATTATATTCATTTTTCACTTTGTAACCTATATTTATGATTATACAGTCTGCACAAAACGGCAAATGCAGGCTGCTGATTTATATAAGGAAGCTCCCTGCGGTGCGGGAGGCTAACAAATTAGATGATAAATTACTGCAAGGCAGAATCTTTATCGATAACCTTTTTCCGGCTACCTGTGGCACCTGTCCCTTAGGGACAAGCTACGGAGGGCAAGATTGAGGGGATAAATATATTTGGATTCCGCAGCACGTGCAGAATGACAAAAAGAACAAATTTATAAAAACACCCCAAAAACCCTAAAAAAAGGTATCAAGAGGACAAATGACAAATTTGTTGACGTAAATGTAGAATTATGTTAAATATGTTAGTTTTTATGGAAAAAGGCCAATTATTGTTACCGGCCAAGATATATCCTTTTTGATTGTGATATATGTCTCTTGAAGAGCTGAGAAAGCGAATTGACGAGCTTGACCAGCAGCTTGTTCAGTTGCTGAATGAGCGTGCGCGCGTTGTTGTGGAGATAGGCAAGCTCAAAAACAAAAACGACAGACCCGTCTATGCACCGGACCGCGAGAAAGAGGTCTTTACAAGACTTGTCGAGGGCAATAAGGGTCCTTTGCCGGACAGGTGCTTGATGGCGATTTGGCGTGAGTTGATGAGCGGCTCTTTTGTGCTGGAAAGGCCGTTGCGGATTGGCTATCTGGGTCCGGGCGGCAGCTTCAGCCACACTGCTGCGATGTTGAAGTTCGGCCAGAGTGTCGAATATGAGCCGTTGGCGGATATTAAAAGCATCTTCGACGAGGTCAGCAAGGGCCATTGTGATTTGGGCGTCGTTCCGATAGAGAACACTACCGGCGGAGGTGTAATAGAGACGCTTGATGCCCTCGTTGATTCGGACGTGAAAATATGTGCTGAAGTTCTTATGGCGATTCATCATAGTCTTTTGGGCAATTGCCAGTTGACCGAAGTCAGGACGGTTTACTCGAAGCCCGAGGTATTCGCACAGTGCCGGAACTGGATAAGTGCCACTTTTAAAGATGCTCAGACCGTTTCCGTTGCATCTACCGCCAAAGCGGCGCAGATGGCTGCCGGTGAGCCGAATACGGCGGCGATTGGCTCAGTCGTTGCTGCGGAGCTGTATGGGCTGAGAGTTATTTGCGAAAATGTCGAGGATAATCCGAACAATATAACCAGGTTTCTTGTTATCAGCCGGGAAGATGCAAAGCCCACAGGCGAGGATAAGACCGCTATATTGTTTAGCACCGCACATAAGGCCGGTGCGCTTGCGGATGTGCTTGAGGTTTTCAAGCGACACGATATCAATCTGACGAATATAGAGTCCAGGCCCAGCAAAAAAAGGCAGTGGGAGTATTATTTCTTTGTCGATTTCCTGGGCCACAGGACAGATGAGAATGTTCAGAAGGGGCTCCAGGAAGCGAGGAAGCATTGTCTGCAGCTTTCGATATTGGGCAGTTTCCCCAAGGCGACGGACCTGCTGTAATCGGGCCTTCAGTTCATTGTTGATAGTGCATTGATGAACTACGAACTATGAACTATAAACTATGAACTATTTATCAGGAGCGTTTTATGAGAAAGCCGTTTGTAGCTGGCAACTGGAAGATGAATATGGACGGCCAAAGTGGCGTAGCGTTGGCCCAGGCGATTGCATCCGGCTCTTTGCAGCAGGCAAGCCGAAAGGTTACTGTGGCTGTGTGTCCGCCTTTTGTTTATTTGCAGAGCGTGGCCAGGGCTCTTAGTGCGTCGAGCATTGCTGTCGGTGCCCAGGACCTCTACTTTGGGTCGAAGGGGGCATTTACCGGCGAAGTAAGTGCATCAATGCTGAAGGATGTTGGCTGCGCTTATGTTTTGTGCGGCCATTCAGAGCGTCGGCACGTCATCGGCGAGACGGATGAGTTGATAAACAAGAAAGTTGCCGCTGCTGTTGTTGGCGGACTTTTACCGATATTATGTGTGGGCGAGTTGCTTGCTGAGCGGGATGCATCGAAGACGGAGCAAGTGGTAACTCGGCAGATGAAAGAAGGTCTGTCCGGCTTGAGCGACGAGAAGGTCGCAGCGGTAACCATAGCTTATGAGCCGGTCTGGGCTATTGGGACGGGACGCACTGCAACGCCGCAGCAGGCACAGGAAGTTCATAATTTTATACGAAATCTGCTTGCCGAAATGTATGATACACCGTTGGCCGAAAGCAGTCGTATTCTTTATGGTGGCTCAGTGAAGCCCGACAATGCCGCCGACTTAATGGGACAGCAGGATATAGATGGCCTGCTGGTCGGCGGTGCGAGCTTGAAGGCGGATGATTTTCTCGCAATAATTCAGGCGGCAGCGTGATTGATAGTTGGCAAGAAATGGCAAAATCTGTAATCTCGATTGTGCAGCAGCGGCAGATGAAAATTAATAATTGTCAGTCGAAAGGGGAATGAATATGGCTGTTTATCCGGTGTTGGCGGCGACTTTGATTATGAAGGTTGTCGCCGTTATCTTCTTCATTTGTGCATTGTTACTGATTTTAATTGTTTTGATACAGAAAGGCAAAGGCGGCGGCTTAAGTGCGGCATTTGGCGGAGGCACCGCAAGCGGTATTTTGGGGGCCAAAACCAAGGAGCCGCTGACCTGGTTTACCATAATTTTGGCGGGTGTATTTCTGACTTTTGGCGTGATTCTGGCAAAATATTATAAGCCGGGAGTCAGCGCTTTTGAAGTGGAACAGGCCGCGACCACTCGGCAGGGCCAGCCGGAAGAGGCAGCACCGGCCGTTGAGGGTGATTTGGGCGAGACGAGCGATGTAAATGAGAGCGTTAATGCGGATTTGCCTGAGGGTTAAGATAATCGACCGTTGTGCGTGATACGTCTCGCAGAAAAGAAATACGCAGCGCGAATTGAAAGTGTAGAGCTATGATAATTAGTATGACCGGCTATGGCGAGGCGGAGGGTGAGGCCAATGGCGTCTGTTATGCCGTTGAAATCAAGACTCTTAACAACCGTTATTTCAGGTCGATTATAAAATTGCCTGATGTTGTGGCGTTTTTGGAAGAGGACATTGAGAAGGTTTTGCGCGAGAGCTTGTCACGCGGGACGGTAAATTATGTGCTTCGCCTCAAAAACGTTTCTGCAAATGTCCTTTTTGATATAGATGAGAATACCCTGCGGGCTGTGATAGAAAAGTTGGGACATATCAGTTCCTCGGCCGGCATTAAGGAGACTATCGATATTGCCAGCTTGTTGAGCTTGCCGGGGATTATAAGGCCCGTATTGCCGGATAAAAAAGTCGCGGGACAGATAAAAAAGAAGGTTTTGGACATCAGCCGGGAGGCGATAGATAAGCTCATGCAAATGCGTGCTGCCGAGGGGGCTGTTCTTGAGGCGGATTTGAAGAAGCACTGCAAAGCGATAAAGCAGGACATTGAGCGAGTGCAGGCAAGAAGTGAGGTCGTTCTGAAGATATATGCGAAAAAACTAAAGAAGAGGGTTGGTGAGCTGCTTCTGGATGCCAAGCTGAAATGTGATGATGAGACGGTCGCAAGAGAAGCAGCCGTTTTTGCCGATAGGTCTGATATATCAGAAGAAGTTGCCCGCCTGGATTCGCACCTTCAGCAGTTACTAAGTGTATGTCAGGCAAAAGGCCAAGCCGGACGCAGGCTGGAGTTTATCAGCCAGGAGATGCTCAGAGAAGCAAACACAATTGCCAGCAAGGCCGCGGATACCGAGATTACACGCCTGGTAGTCGATATGAAATGCCGGATAGACAGGATTAAAGAGCAGGTGCAGAACGTGGAGTGAGAGTAGCTCCGGTTTTTTCCTTGATTTTGGATTGATTCGAAGCTGAGAATGAAACGACGCGAAGAAGGCAAAGCAAAGGTGGTGATAATCAGCGGCCCGTCCGGCGTTGGAAAGGGCACCATCTGTAAGGAGCTGATTAATCGGCTGGATAATGTTTTTCTTAGTATCTCTGTTACTACCAGGCCTAAAAGCGATGACGAGGTTGACGGAAGGGATTACTGGTTCGTATCGAAGGATGAGTTTCAGCGGCGTATCAGCAGGGGGCTTTTGCTGGAATATGCAGAGGTGTTCGGTCATCTATACGGGACGCCCCGCGACAAGGTGGATGAGGCACTGGCGGGCGGAAAAACCGTTATTTTGGAAATTGACGTTCAGGGCGCAAAAAAGGCGAGGGCAATATATCCGGATGCGATAATGATTTTTATCCTGCCGCCGACTCAAAAGGAATTGGCAGGGCGTATAAACCATAGGGCGAGAGACAACTCTGAAGCCGTGGAAAAACGGCTCGGCGTGGCAGGCACTGAAATCGCCGCTGCCTGGCAATATTACGATAATATGGTTATTAATGATGATTTGCAGCAGGCGGTTGACGAATGTATGCAAATTATAAACAGCTCGCCTCGATTCGGAGAAGCGGGCACAAAGCGTATGGAACAAAAAGGGTAAGATTTCTAACGGAGCGATATACGAAATATGATAGATGAACTCAAGAGCGAGGAAATAATCAAAAAGGTTGGCGGTAGATTCATACTAACGGCGTTGGTACAAAAACGCCTGACTGAGCTGCTGCAGGGCTCTCGGCCCCTGATCGAGGATGCCGAGGGTAAAAAATTGCTTGAAATTGTTGTTCAGGAAATCCTCCAGGACAAGATTGCTGTCGAGAGCAACTTTGCCGAACAGAACGGCAAGGACGCAGGGAAGCAGCAATAGAATAAAACTTGTTGGCAGGTTCTGCGGCACGGGAAATGAGATGCTAAAAGAGACGAATATTTTGCTGGGTGTCAGCGGGGGAGTTGCTGCATATAAAGCGGTTTACCTGGCAAGTAAGCTGGCCGCCGCTGGTGCCGGGATAAATACGGTAATGACGGAAGCTGCCTGTCGGCTTGTCGGCCCAAAGAGCTTTGAGGCGGTTACATGTTCAGCCGTTTTTACCGATTTGTGGGACACGACTGAAGAATTCAAGGCCGGCCATATAGCTTTGGTTGACTGGGCCGATATTGTTGTCGTAGCACCTGCGACGGCAAACATCATCGGCAAGATTGCGAATGGCATCTGTGATGATTTACTAAGCACTTCTCTTTGCGCTGCGACGAAGCTGATTGAATCCGGGGTATGTCTTTTGGCGCCTGCGATGAACAATAATATGTGGGACAATCCCGCCGTGCAGCGAAATGTTGAGATAGTTATGCAGATGGGTTTTCAGTTAGTTGGTCCTGATAAAGGCCATCTCGCCTGCGGAACGGAAGCTATCGGCAGAATGGCCGAACCGCAGGATATCATTAAAGCAATTGAAAAAATCGCCTCGAAAATTAAAAAGCGAAGATTTGCCACTAAGACGCGAAGGCACAAAGAAATTTAAAAATAGATTCCTGTTTATGCAGGAACGATACATTAAAGCCTTCGTGTCTTGGTGCCTTAGTGGCTGAAGAAAAATGCAAATACTAATCACAGCAGGGGGCACGCGGGAATATATTGACCCTGTTCGTTTTATCTCCAATGCCAGCAGCGGAAAAATGGGCTATGCCCTCGCTCGTGCAGCTCTTAAAGCGGGCCACAAGGTGACACTTATCAGCGCATCTGATTTACAGCCGCCCGTGGGTATGGACTTTGTCGGCGTCGATAGCGCAGAGGATATGTTTAATGCTGTCAAAAAGTTTTTCCTGAAGTGCGATTGTCTTATTATGGCTGCTGCCGTAGCCGATTACACCCCTGTTCGACCGGCTAAAACCAAAATCAGAAAGACGGGTAAACCTCTAACCATAAAGTTAAAACCTACAGTTGATATTCTAAGGTGGGCTGTTGCTCATAAAAATTCTAAATTTGGAATTCTAAATTCTAAATTCCGCCCAAGGCGGTTGGTCGTCGGTTTTGCGCTGGAGGATAGGAATCTTCAACTAAATGCCGAAAAGAAACTAAAGGAAAAAAACCTCGATATGATAATCGCCAACACCCCGGATGCAATCGGCTCCGACAAATCGACCGTTTATATAAGGACGCCCGATTCTCCCTGGACTATTATACAGGATGCGAGCAAGAGGATAATTGCACGAAAAATTATTTCAATATCGGAGCGATTAATCTCCGGCAATTGACCAGAGGACGATTAAACCTGCACAGAATATAACACCCTGCCATCGCAAATTCATTTTACCGGAAAATGTCATAACAATAGCGGCTATGGACCCTATAGCGCCCGCGAATGCCAGGATGCTTAAAATCGGCAATAATACAGCCGCCGTCTCGCTTCCGTAACTGATTGTGCCCCTTGCTATATGGCCGAACCATTTGAAGGCAAAATATGCTGCGTATAACCAGACGCAGACGCCTGGAAGGCTGAGAATCACCCGCAGCCACTTGTTCATATCGCTTTGCTTGTGCTCAGGAGTTTTTTCCATAATAAACATCCGAATTGCCGGCCTGGAATCAGTCATTGTCCTTTATGCCGAGATCGTCTTTTGTAAGGATGGATTCGAATTTGTAACCGGCGCCGGTTATGTTTTCTTCGGCGCCCTGTTTGCGGTCGATAACGGCGACGATTTTTTTGACCCTCGCCCCGGCCTCGGTAATAACCTTCGCCGCCTCGAGGACCTGTCCGCCGGTTGTGGCGATGTCTTCAACAAGAAGAACCACATCTGCTTTGTTCAGGACGCCCTCGACGATTTTGCCGGTTCCGTATCCCTTTTTGCTGTTGCGGACGATAATCCAGTTTTTGCCGGTTTGCATTGCTGCTGCTGCCGCCAGTGCAACGCCGCCCAGTTCTGCCCCGGCTATCAGGGTAACGTCGGCAGTTACATATTTGGCGAATTCCTCTCCGAGCGCCTTTAGGATGTCCGGGCGGGTCTCGAAAAGGTATTTGTCGAGATAGTATTTGCTTCGCTTGCCGCTGCGGAGCACAAAGTCGCCTTCCAGATAAGCCGTTTCTTTAATCCGTTTTATCAGTTCGCTGCGATTCATATTTTAGCCATAAGGGTATTACATTCGGTTTTCTAACTTGCCAGTCTAACATTGTGTAGCCGAATTTTCAAA
>CAZBWE010000083.1:0-9470 GCA_964495465.1 uncultured Pirellulales bacterium | reverse complement strand
AACCTGTGTTAACCAGCTCGATGCGGGTTAACATAGATACCGGCAAATTTCAATGGGAAATTTATATTTTGGGGATTTTTCGCACTTTTTCCCTCCTGAAATTGGATGTCGAAACCGTTCGGTTTTGAACTGCGGCTTCATTTCAGAGACAATTTGGTAGATTCTGGGATTAATTTTGTATTAAGAATTGTTTAGCTATTAAGGATCTCTTGAGAGTGCTGTTTGGCAATGCTGATTATATAACTTTCCCTTTTTGATCCTAAAAAATTAGAAAAATCCTCAATTGTACTTTTAGCAAGTCGCAGGTTATCTTGGCTGTCATTAGGGCGAAAGATAACACGCAGGTTATAATCTGCTTCCGTACGGTTCTGTAGAAGCGTTTGTAATCGCTTATAAATGCCTAAGATGGCACTATCTTTTGATCTTCTCTTCCCGCTAAGTTGTTTCTTGGTTTCTGAGATATCTTGGAAAAAGCGAGACTTATGGATACACTTAACGACAAACTGATGATGAGACTTTCCACTATTTCTGTCAGGCAATCTGACGCCATTATTTGTGAGAAATTCACGTAAGTACAAGAACAAACCGTAATATGCTCTGTTTATTGTTGTTCGGATATGTGCTTCTTCTTGCTCCCCAATCAAAAGTTCCGCAGTTTTGTGAAAATCCGTAGGGTCCATCACCCTATCCGCCTTACGACCACCACAAAATGCTCCAAACCTTCATCAGTTATATTCTCCGCCATCCAGTTATTATAAATATCGTACTCCTTGAAAGCATTATCTTGGTCGGAGCTAACTGCAACTCGTATGACAATATGTCCATCTTCTTCGTAGTCATCAGCATGGAAACAATCATATTCAGCAATGAGACTTTGTAAATTCGAAAAGGTAATTTGGGCCTGATTAAGACAAATCACTAGTTCATCAAGAAGGCCATAATTCTCACAGAATTTCTTAGCAATTTCTCCAATTTCCCAAGTAACAGGCTCATCTTTTGAGAGCGTTGTTTCCCATTCTAGGGCCATTAAATATCTTATAATTCTTTTGGATATATGTTCCTTCTCCCCTAGTCCCTCGTACACTCTCCGCAAGAGAACCAATTTTTCGTCGTCGTTTAGATCAACGGATTGCTCTGGAGCATTTTTTGAAAGTTCAAAAATGAAATCAAGTGTTTCATCCTGAAACTGATTTGGTACGTTTATAGTTTCTGTCATATTAAATCGCCTCTATTAGAAGACGAAGAATTTCATCACAGTTTTTTGTAATCTCTGGAATTTTTACCAACTGATCATTAAATTGTTGCCAATCAATAAAATAGAATTCGTAATTAAAATTGATTGTTCTGTTATTCTTTGTTTCATTAAGTCGATTAATAGCCAATGATATATTATGCTCATTATCAGGTTCGTGATAATTTAGGACAATGCTTGCTGTTAAATCATTGTTAGATATTATTTTTAAAATAGGTACATTTTCTGGTAAGAATAGTTTTTGAAATTTTACAGCTTCCTGTGAGGTCTCAAAGGTAAGCTCTGAGTTAAAATTAATCCCAACTTTTTTTAGTGGAGTATATTCTAGTACTTCATAGTATTTTTGGGCTATGCCTAAGATTTTAGTGTCTGTCCAGTTATTTATTGAAGTATCACGGATTTGGAATCTTTGCTCATCAACAATGAACTCTATTGGTCCCAAGGCTAAATTTGAAAAAACTGGCGTGGAAACAAACTTTGTAAATGGTTTTTCCTGCTTTAATAATTCATCGAAAGGAGGTTCATCAATTGGGATGATCTTATTATCTTTCAGAAAATCCACGTTGATAATTTGAGGATTTTGTCCTCCTAATGCTACAAAGCTTATGAAATTTTTCTTTAAATTAGCCATTTGTAAGTATTATCCTAGTAAGTATTTATCGACCAGTTGCATCCTTGACTTGAGAAGTCCTATAAAACTTCACATCTACACCGCAATTATAGTAAAAGGAAGATATATAAAAGTGTAGCAAAAAACAAGCTGCTTTTCAATATATTTTTACGCCTTAATCTTTGCTACGATTTGCCGGGTTTCGGCTGATTGGTCCTTCTGGGCATCTTTGAAAGCGGCGACAGAAGATTCATTCTGCTGCTTGAATAGCTCGTTGCCCTGGATAATCTCCTTCAAAGCAGTCGATTTTGCCCTCGCATCACTTAAGAACTTCACGGCCTTTGTGCCGTAAACGCCGCCGAGCAAAGCACTGATACCGATACCCAATTCGAGAACAGAA
Organism: uncultured Pirellulales bacterium; assembly: GCA_964495465.1. Lineage (GTDB taxonomy): Bacteria > Planctomycetota > Phycisphaerae > Sedimentisphaerales > Anaerobacaceae > CAZBWE01. Next base: position 7,208 of record CAZBWE010000083.1, on the reverse strand, counting down.
TCGGCCAACTGCCAGGCGTCGGGTCGCTGCGAAGATTCTGCCAAAGCGGTCCTTGCGAGTTGGTAGTTCGACTGGGTAAGGATATCCTCGGCGGTTTCGGCATTGGGGAATTCATTCGGCAGGCCGGTGTCCGAGACAAACGCCCTGCTCTGCAGCTCGCTTAATTCCGTCAAGGCCTGTAGCTTTTCCGATGCGCTCTCGTCCTTTGCAGTCTCGGCTGCGACCAGTGTTGTGCGGTTGTGCAGCCAGGCGTTTTGCTTCTGCTGCTCGCTCGGCGCAAATCGCACGCTCTCACAGCCGGCACAAATGAGAACGCAAGCGATAAGCGCGAGGGTTGCTAAATGCCTTGAGTTGTTTTTTGTCTTTTTCATCGTTTCTCTCCTTAAATATATAAGTTGTGATTCGTTTTTTTGTTATAATGCTGCTTTGTTGAAATTGGCGGAAACAGATTCGTGGACACCGCAAAAAAATTCAAGCCGAATACTATACTGCTCTGGCAAAAGGTGTCGGGCCATCCGGAAGCCCAGCGGATTGTGAAAATGTTTCCATCTGCAAATGTCCATATAGTAGAACATCAACGCAAACCCCCTTTTCCCGGAGAGTCGGCATCTAAAGCTCTTTTGGCGGGAAAGAGAACATTGATGATAGGCGAAACTTCATCTTTTGTAGGATACTTTGACGGCCGGCTCGGCTCGAATGTGCACTGCCAGCCATATTATAAGTTGGTTCCCATATCGAATGGCTGTCCTTACTATTGCACGTATTGCTATCTGGCGTATGTTTACCGTAAATTCAGCCCTTTTATTAAAGTCAGCATAAATTACGATACGATGTTTAAGCAAATCAGAAAAGCCCTGTTACGCTCTCGCGGCATAGCGGCTTTCAATATGGGTGAAATGCTAGATAGTCTTGCACTTGACCACGTAAATAATCTCACAACAATGTTAATTCCATTTTTCTCCGGTTTTTCCAATGCCTATTTAATGCTGCTTACCAAAAGCAGCAACATTGATAACCTTTTGTCTCTCGAAGCTAACGAACATACAATTATCTCCTGGAGTTTGAATCCTCAACAAATAATCGAGCAATATGAAGTGGGTGCTGCGAGTCTTGATGAGCGCATCGAGGCAGCCGGACTATGCCGGAAAGAGGGCTGGCGGATAAGAATTCGCATTGACCCCTGTATTCTGTATCCGGATTGGAAAACCGGATACTCTGATTTGATTCGAAAAATATTAAATGCCATCAGTCCTGAAAACATAACGCTCGGAATGTTAAGACTTCTGCCGGGCCATTTTCGACTTGCCAAAGATGCCTACGGCGACCGTGCTCGAAATCTTTTGAATCATAAGTTTGTCAAAGGAGCTTCGGACGGCAAGCTCCGTTACTCACATCAACAACGCATCGAATTCTATTGTTTTCTTATTGATGTAATTCGAAGTTTCGACAAGGCCGTTTCTATCGGCCTTTGCCGGGAGACGCCGGAAATCTGGAACGCTCTGAACGACCGATGCGAACCTAAAAAATGTAACTGTGTCGTCTGGTAAAAAATCAGGCAACATAACTTTGTCTGATTACTCCCTTCTTATCTGGATTATACAAACAGACATAATATGAGTATTCGTGTGTTTCACCTGCATTCCTATTCGGATAAATCTGCTGTATCATTTTTTCTTTATTGGTAGAAACGCTTATGGCTTTGCCAATTTGTTTTATCAGTGATTCCCTAAACCGATCCTGCAGAATCAGCACCACTCCGTTGCGGCTGCACAATTCCTCTGATTCTAACAATCCATCGATTAAATTATTAAAACTATTATCTTCATTCAATGGAATTACAACATAAGAGAAGGTTACTATGTCAAATGCGCCAATATTATGTTTGATACGCTGGAGTTGGCGCATGTTATCAGGAAAAGCTCTATTAATACTCACAGTATGACTATTAATAATCCTACCATGATAAGATTTTTGAATTTTAAGGTAGTTAGATAACATGCGTATACCCGTCCCAAGACAAATTGCCTCTGTATCATTGAATACATAATTTACCTTGAGTATGCGATGCTTTGGGTATTTCCCTGTATCTACAAGATAATTCAGAATGCAAGAAAGCAGGTCTGTGATTGCCAAAGAAGCAACTGCGGGGCCCGACCCTACGTCAAGAATTTGAATATTACCGGAACTGACAATTTCGAGAAAATCCTGAGAAACAATATAGTCAAGCAGGCTATTCTGAATCTGCAAAAAGTGTCTGGTAAAAAAAACTTCTAAAAATGCTCGCATGCCTGATGGCGTATTTGGATAACGCGTTTCATTATCGGAGATTGTTCTTTTAGGTAGTTGTGATATCTGATGTCTCAGAACCGATTTCATAACATCGGTTAAATGCCATACTCCATCAGGGCACAACTCTTTTAGAATAAGATTTTTTAGCGTTTTATTCATAAGCGGTACAAATTTAAAAATTTTCATTGCCGATGTCGTTGTTCAGGATATTCTTTTCTATTGCACGCAGGCGGTATTCGTATGAGATGCTCTTGGCTGAGAGGGTATCGAGTTTCTGTGTGAAATCCTTCTGGCACTGAAGAAGCATCGTTACATCCCGCTGCAGCAAATCCAGTTGTCTTTGCAGATTGACCCAGCTTCCGACAATCAGCAAGGCGAGGAATACGAGCTGGATAAGCACGGAGATGTTTATCTGGCGGCTGAACTGCCAGCTTTTATTATTATGATTTTTTGTATCATTCATCCTGGCCCTCGCTTGTCATTCTGAACGAAGTGAAGAGTCCGGCCAACGAAGGGAAAATAACTGTCGTAAGCCGGATATTTCGTCCGGCATTACTTCTGCCGGACTCAACATGACACAAGGTAATATCATGGTTTTGCGTAAAAGACGTTCTTATCGCCTACCCCGGACATAACCGCGTATGTACCGGCTGGAAGTGTCCCCTGCTGCATAAACGATTCAGCCAGATTGACCGCCTGGGTCTGCTGGCCTATTTCAACCGGTATCGAGCCGGCATCGCCAATTACTACGGTGATGACGTTATAGACGTTATATGAGCTGTGGCTTTTTATCTTAATCGCCCAGGCAGCCGCCCTTGCACCGGGTGATGTTACTGTTGATGTCTCTTTCATAGCTGACCTCGTATTTTACTGTTTATCAGCATTGTCTGCTCCGCACGATTTTAAGATTCGTGAACTGTTTCCGGAAGTCCATCCGCACCCGCACGATTCGGCTTTTGCTTCGGTTGTCATTTCTTGTGCCGAAAAGGTCCCTGCTGTCAGGGCTGGTGCTCACTCTGTCACCGACTTCGTAATCGAGCGAAAGGAACGGCGTTTGAATATCAAGGGTCTCGATTGTCTCGGACGAGTCCTCTGCTTTATGACGGACATACTCATACAGGGCGACAGAGTCATCGACTACGTCCGGCTCGCCGAGCGCATCATCGGGTGAATTTGCGAAGACGCTTTTGCCGGTAACCCTGCGATACTTGAATTGGCGAGGCAGCGTGGTTATATGCTCGATGACGGGGATGGTTGAGTTGACGGGGCCGTCGGCGGCAACGGCGGTTAATCGCTCATCGCTGATTACCGAAGCGGTAATCCTGAATCTCAATACGCCTTTCTGCGCCGCCACCCAGGTATTAGGGTCAAGCTGGTCGCTGGACAGCCATATCCCGCACTCATCGAGCAGGTTGTTGAAGGCATATAGATACTGCCACCAGTTTGCGCCGTCGTTGAAAGATACCTGCAGGAAATAGCCGAGCGATTTGCCCTGCTTATCGGCGGTTAAGGCAGGCCAGAATCGCCTGCGGCGGCGGGCGTAATCACCGCTGTCGAAGATTCTGGAAAAGTCAAACGCACCGCCCTGATTGAATGGTGCTCCGCTGTAATCACCCGCCTCGTTCAGACACCACTTGCGATATACATCTTTTACCTGGTAAAAATCGGGATTTGTCGAAGGTGAGAATTTTTCATAATTGTTTTCTTCGAGCCCTTCATCCCAGGTCTTGACCAACTCGAAGGTTGCCTCATAGACCTTGAAATCTCCCCTGCCGATATACTTGTGCGTAATTGGCCAGAAGTTTTTGCTGCTCGATAATTGAGCGATGTCTGTTTTTGAGACGCTGAGCTTCTCGCCAATCTGCTGGCAGTTTAGCTCGACCACCCTGCCGGTGTGGTTTTTGTAGAATACAATCGCCTGCGCAGGGCCTGTCTCTGCAAGCCGGGGGACAAACTTGAAATTCAGGCCGATTCTCTCGCAGCACTGGTGCAGCGCTTCTGACAGGTTTAAGCTGGTGACGTCGAGGTCGCGAACTATCCGTCTCTCTGTCAGGCCGAGTAATTGTTCGGTGTCCGGCGTTTGCAATTGACCGGCCGGCAGATATTGTTTCAACAGATAAACAATTGCCTCGGCATAGCTCCATAGTTTACTGTTTGTCTGCTCGGCACAAAAGGTTGTGAAGCTGCTGCCGTTAATTTCCGCCGGCGTCAGGTTTGCATTGGCGCTGCTGTCGGGATTAAATTCGGTATTGAGGCCCGGCAGAAATACGGTTGAGCCGTCGCAGTGGCTGACCTGCTGGCCATAGACGGTGATGCGTTCGAGGTGGACGCTGAAATCTCTTGCTGTAATTTCCACCCTTTGGCCATCGCCACCAAGATTTGTCTCGATGCCTTCTATCCAGCCGTGGAATACGGTATGGCTGAAGGCCGCTGCTCCGGGCGGTATGCCGTTAAAATATCGCCGGATGCAAATTGATTTTCCCATCGCAAATTCCTGCTCAATATCTTCGAGCGTTCTTTGCTCGGCGTCAGAATATGCAGAAGGATTGTAAGTCAGCTTTGCCCTGCTGAATTTCGGCCAGCCGTCCCGCACTATTTCCACTACCTCAAGCTCCGGACATAAAAGTCCATCGAGCAGAACCGAAACAGTAACACCTGCAAGTGCTAATTGTTTTTTTGCTGGCTGAAAAAAATCAATTCTGTTAGACATAAATTGTCCTATTTTTGTTAGACTGCCTTGGCGCTTAAAATGTCGATTGCATCCGGATTTGTTGTATTGAGCTGGATTTCTAACTGTGCGAGAGAAGTATTCTCAGTGCCGCCGGCATCTACAGCCCTGATAGCAAACAGGTATCTGCCTGCACCGAGTGCATCGGTTACGCAGCTATAAAATCTTCTTCTGTCATAATCAGTATCAGCGATGGGATTTTCATAGTTAATTTGGCCCGTGCCGCCATCGCAATAGATAAGAAACCGTGCTGGCCCGGCCTTTTGTCCGACGGGGCAATAATACCATACAAGCCAGACCTTTTTGCCGTCCGTTTGTTCAGCCAGACCGGCGAAAATTTTATTTGGCTGCGGCTCGGCAGGGTTGCCGTCGGCGTCTATTGAAACTTTTACCGCAGCGGCTGTTGTGTGTTCCTGATACCCGCAGCCATTGACCCGCCTGACAACATAAAAATAATTCTCATTATCATCATGCGGAAGGTAATCCGGCGGTGAGATTGTGTCAGCATCCAAATCAGCAACGGCTAAAACCTGTGCAGAATCTATCTGCTCCATACCGGCAGCGCGATATAGTACCGAACAGCCGGTATCGCGGGTCCAGAACCAGCCCAGCGTTAATACTGTGCCCAGCTTAAAGGCGTTGCCGGTCTGCCCTGCAAATAAAGCATCTTTTAAAAAACGCGCGTCCATTAGCTCGGTACCCTCTCAATCGTTGATTTACTATCTGTGGGAGTGTGAGTCAGGATTACGGTCTGGCCATCGTCATCGTAATAATCGATTTTGCCGGTTGATTTTGTTTGCACCGCTTTATTAGTCAATACTTTGAGTAATGTTATTTCTTTATGGTTTTTGCCCCACCTTATTATTCCACTATCTATAAATTCTTTACCATCCGAGGGATTATAGCCAAGTTGTAAATAGGCTTGCACAAAGTAATAACCAGCAGCTATATTCTCATCAGAATCAAAGTCACTAACATACATATCACCGCCTTTATCAACTAACGCTACGGCGTAATCATCGTCATTATGGCCGCCAGCACCATAAGTTTCCCAAGCTGAACCGTCACTTAAGGCCACTTGCCCTGCCATATCTCGCCGGATAATAAATATCGTATTACCGCTCTTATAATCTACAAGAATTTCATTTGACATTTGATACCCTTTGCCCTTTCTAATTATAATCACCCGACAAAATTTCAGCTGGAGTAATAACTTTAATATCACCTGCATCTCGAAGAGTAACAATAGCATCAATATCGGCCTCGAACGCAGCCCAGGTCTGATTGCCATCCGGGATATGGTGCCATAGAAGCGTCCCCACTGCACACTCGCTATTAGCATCGGATATTGCATCATCGTATGTAGTCAGATTCCCCGTCAATGTTGCGGTTCTCATACGCCAGGGATTGTAAAGCGGTTCAACGTGGGATGTATAGTTGCACATTCTCGTCGTCCAGATAAAATCCACAACGCTTGCCAAAAGTTCTTTGCCGTTTTCGTGCCAACGTCCGTCTGGAGTTACCAAAATACGAGAGCCGTCCGCGAAACCGTTCTTGCACATCCAGTCCTGCATCCTGAAAATATCAGTCAAATATTCCTGGTCTGTAATCGTGTCCCAGTCAAGATGTGACCAGGTATGATTTATGATAAAATGACCTGAGTCGTGTATCCTGTGGAGTTTGTCTAACGTTAAACAGCTTCCGCTTGGACTTATTGCGTGACCATATATTGCGAAGCTGCCGCACAGGCCCTTGCTTTCCAGGTAAGCTGCGCAATCATAATGCTCGTCATATCCGTCATCGAATCGAAGCATTATCAAACCCTTGCTCAAAGGAGAAAAAAATTCGAGCTTATCAAAGGTAACCTGTGGGGTCTTAGCGTTGCCGTTGAATAAGATTTGTATATCTATCCTTTCTATGTGGGACCAATCCAAGATTCCGTTCTCTGTGCCGTACTGGTCGTCCGGAGTCATCGTTACAACGTTCCATCCCTTGTGAACATTGGGGGCAGTATCTTTATAAATTTGATACCAGCGATAATTTGAAGGTGTTCCTCCGTCCGTTGTGATAATTCTCATTTTAATCTGGTCGATTGTTGTCCAGGCGGAATTACCACTGCCTTCGTGGAGATAAAAGCGCAGGGCAAAATGCGGATTCTTGCCATCGCAGGTCAAATCTATTGCTGAAAATT
>CAZBWE010000082.1:0-9632 GCA_964495465.1 uncultured Pirellulales bacterium | reverse complement strand
AATTCTCTAATACCAATTGTATTTAATACTTGCGCTACTGTCATTTCGACCGAAGTGCTGCAGAGCAGTCCGAAGCGGAGAAATCTTTTTTAATAGATTTCTCGACTCGCCTTTGGCTCGCTCGAAATGACAAATATGCGCATTAACTTCCTACAATTGGTATAACTCCTGTTTTGTGAACATATTTTTGCAAACATTTTCGCTGACTCCAACTTGTTTCTCGAAGCCGATTGAGCAGAGCGCCTCAGGCAAATAGTCAAATCTTCAGCCAAAGTCGCCTCCCAAAAGTGTCGATAAAAGGGCCGTATCAACCCCGTTCTTGTCTTCGACAAGAAGACACGGGGGTTCATTTGGCCTATTGGCACTTTTCAAGCCGAATAAAGAGAAAAGGGCTGGATGGAGGAGATTGTGAAAGAGGAACTCCAGCCCCTTTCTGGTTTTGTTGAGTCTAAAAAGTGCTTTGTTGTGTGGCCAAAGCAAATCACCCAGCTTTATTGTTATCGGCACAGCACCTGATTTTTGTCCGTAATTAAAACCACCTGATTTGTGACAGACGCACACCACCGCAACAATCAACTCTGTGAATGAGGTAGGTGCTGGTATGAAAAATGCGTTATGTATGATAAAAGTCAGGTGCCGCCTCACCACCTCTCCGCCCTGAAAGGCGTTTAGCGGCACCCGTCCTTTTGCATACTATCATAAAGCCGATATTTGTCTATTGTGGAAATTACTGCTTTTGCGGTGCGAAAACCATCTTTAGGCCAAAATGTGGCTGCCCTGTTGTGAACGGCTTGTCTTACGGAAAACTCCCGAAAATCCTTGCCATCGGCCTGCCAATTTAGGTATATTCAAACAAGAATAAATGAAAAAGTATCGCCGTTTCCAATCAAATGATGTAACTGTCATTCCGGCCTTGAGCCGGAATCCAGGCCCGACGGATAATGGATTCCCGCTTGCGCGGGAATGACAAAAAAAGCAGGGATGGCAAAGCAATCGCAGGAGTAACAAAAGTGAAAGTTTCTTTTTAGAAACGGCGGCAGATAAGTAAATAACTCAGAACGGCTTACTCAAATACGGATTATAAAAGTCAAAAATGATTGTCGGTGTCCTGAAAGCTCAATTACATCTGCAGGGCGTAGCTTCGCTGAAGCAGAAGCGCAGCATCGTTAAAAGTCTGACCGGCCGGCTAAAAAGCAGATTCAACATCTCCATTTCCGAGGTTGACCATCAGGACAGCAAAACGGCAGCCGTCATTGCGATTTCATTGGTGTCGAATGATAACACCTTCATCCATCAGCAGTTCGACGCAGTCATAAAGTTTATGCAAAATGACGGCCGATTCTACCTCGGTCAAATCGAGAGAGAGACATTCGGTGTATAATCCGATACCCTCATCCTGAGCTAACTAAAACGCCGCACGCTAAATAAAAACCCTGTCGATAACGAATCTCGCACTGAGGAATATATCGACCACCGTAGCCGAGCAGATTATCAACCATCTCAGGTAGCCAAGGCGTTTTTTCGCGCAAAGAATAAGGAATATCACACCCACCGCCAGTGCGCCTAAAATATATAACTTTGCGGTATCGATGAGCAGCCGCGCCGCACCATTGCCCAGCCCCGCAAATAAAAATAAATACCGCGTCGCAATAAGAAATGTCACGATAGTCAGGACGCCCATTAGGATAACGGTTGCAAGAACCCATTTTCTATCGGAGAAGCTCGCCAGGGCAAAGCCCTGCATCCCCTCTCCTATGAGCACCGAGCAGCACAGAATGGGAATTGTAAGCCAGATAATCGGGCTTACCTTCGTGAACAGCAGCAATTGATGTGCGAAAAGAGCAAACACCGAGCCGAGAACAATAACTGCAATTATGCCTTTTCTTTGAGCCGCCAGCAGCAAAGAAATGCCCATAATCAGCCACGCCACAGGAACGTGATAAAAACCGACCAGCGTTCTACCCCGGCTGGCTGCAACAAGCGGCGCCAGCAGACCAAACAGGTCGGATAAACGGACTCTGGTTTGTATCGAAATCGGAAATATTCGCTGGTGCTCCGTCACTCGAAAGAACAGCACTATCGTCACAAAAGGAAGAGTCGAAAGGAACACACTCATCCAGTGCCATTTTCGGTTCTGCATAAGTGCTGCGGGGCAAAACAGCCACGGTATCGCCGCCGCCAGCAAAGTTACCGATGGATGGTATTTAACAAGCCCGAGCATATATGGCCCGAAGCCGTAAATCGCCCCGGCAAAAATCGAGCCGATATAGGAGCCAACCCACCGTCGGCTCAACAGATAGCAGCCAAGACACGCAAGGCAGAGATTCACCGGCAGCAAATATTGAATGCCATTGAAACGCTTGAAGTGCGGCAGAAACAAATACACAGCAAGGCCGGCATAGATAACCACTGCCGCTATAAACCTGCAAAACACAAATTTAGACGTTTGAGAACTTCGCAAATCCGTTTTAGAGTGAAACTTTTGTTTCTCTTGCCTTCTCTTTGGATGGCTTCTTTAATTCAACTATATCTATCGCTGATTTCGGATGCTTTGCTTTAGGGTATTGCCCCGTCCAGCAATAAAGGCACAGATTCTCTTTTGGGCGCCCGATGGCCTTGACCATATCATCTACAGTCTGATACCTCAGTGTCGTTACACCGATATCTCTGGCTATCCATTCAACCATCTTTTTATATTTTTCACTGTTGGAATCTATATATTCAGACACATCTTCGATATCCCGACCTTCTATGCTGCGAATCGCCTTGCGAGCGGCAAGCTCATCTATACTGCGGGTGGAAAGATTAAACCTGCACGGGAACATCAAAGGCGGACAGGCGACCCTTATGTGAATCTCTTTAGCGCCGCAGTCCCAGAGTTTTTTGATTGTAAAGTTCTTAAGCTGCGTGCCCCGGACAATAGAGTCCTCACATACCACGATACTGTTGTCCTTGATTACTTCTTTTATGGGGATGAGCTTCATCTTCGCAATATGGTCACGTGTCTGCTGTGTGGGCGGAGTATAGCTTCTGCCGTAACCGGGCGTGTATTTAACAAGAGGGCGCCTGAACGGCCTGCCGGATTCCATCGCATATCCCAAACCATGAGCGATTCCAGAGTCGGGAATCCCCGAAACCACATCAACCTCGATGTCCTCATCGCGTCTTGCAAGGTATCTGCCGCATCTTTCCCTGACTATTTCAACATTTATTCCCTCGTAGCTTGATGCTGGAAAGCCCGTATATATCCAGAGAAAAGCACATATATGGTTGGCATTTTTTGCGCCGGGACTCCTTTGTGCTATCCCTGCCTCATTCATCAGAATTATCTCTCCCGGCTCAATATTTTTCACTATCCTGTAATTGGAATTTGGAAAAGCGCTTGTCTCAGCGGTAACCGCCCAGCCGTCGCTGCGTCTGCCGATACTAAGAGGCGTGTGGCCCAGCCGGTCTCTCGCCGCGTATATCCCGTCTTTATGCAGCAGTAAAATCGAACACGAGCCCTCAATGACATCAAACATCTTCTCTATGCCGTCAACGATACTGTTTCCCCTATTTATCAATTTCGCTATCAGTTCCGGCGTATTAACTGTTCTTTTGCTTACCTCGCTGAATGATACCCCTTCGCGCAGCAGTTTCTCTGCCAGCAGCTCTGCATTTTCTACAAATCCGCTTGTTACAATACAAAAAGGCCCGAATTTTGAATTCAGATAAATCGGCTGCTCATCGTAATCACTGATGACGCCGATACCCTTGTTGCCGTTCATATATTTGTAATCATCGTAAAACTTCGACTTGAACTGGCTCTGGCTCAAATTATGTATCTGGCGGGAAAAACTCTCTCCGAGGACCGCTATGCCCCCATACTCTGTTCCCAGGTGCGAATGATAATCTGTGCCGTAAAAAAGTGTTTCTACACAACCATCTTTCGAGACCACTCCAAAAATGCCGCTCATATTGTGCCTCCTGTGCGATATGTTTGAAAGTTTCTATTGCTCCAGCCCCCTTGTAACATATTTATATCACTTTGCGTAAATTCAAGCCCAAAAATCACGTCATCCGGCATTCCGGCAGAGTTGCCGGAATGCCGGATCATTTAAGTATTACTTTACCGTTGCCGGTGGTGATTCTTCCAATTTTATAGACCTTCTCGCCAAATCTGGTCAACTTCTCTGCGATGGAATCTGCGAAGTCCTCAGCCACTATCAGGACAAAGCCGATGCCCATATTGAAGACCCTGAACATCTCCTCTTCTTCGACAGGGCCCGCTTTCTGCAGGAACGTAAATATCCTGTGTTTTGGCCAGCTCTCTTTCTTTATAACCGCATTGCAGTTTTTCGCCAGTACCCGTGGAATATTCCCAACCAGTCCTCCGCCGGTTATATGCGCCATTCCGTGAACGACTTTTTTGACCTTATACTGGCTTAGTAATTTCACTATCGGCCGAACATAAATCCGCGTCGGTTCGAGCAGCACATCGCCAAGAGCAGCTCCGCCAAGCTCATCCAAATTGTCCGTTACCTTCAGCTTTTTCTTTCCCGTCGGCTTCGCCGAACGAGGCGAGTTGAAACATATATTTCGGACAAGTGCGTAGCCGTTCGAGTGCAGCCCGCTCGAAGCCAGGCCCAAAATAACATCGCCGGCCCTCACGTTATTTGCCGTAATGATTTTTTTCCGTTCCACAACCCCGACTGCGAAGCCCGCCATATCAAAGTCGCCTTTTGAATACGTATCCGGCATCTCAGCGGTCTCTCCCCCGATTAGAGCGCAGTCCGCCTGTCGGCAGCCGGCCGCTATGCCCTTAACCATCTCGGCTATTATCTTCGGCTCGAGCTTGTGAACGGCAAGATAATCGAGAAAAAACAGCGGCTCAGCGCCCTGGACGAGCATATCATTGACATTCATCGCCACGAGGTCTATCCCGACAGTGTCGTATTTTTTCATCTCGGCGGCGATCTGGACCTTGCTGCCGACCCCGTCTGTGCAGGCCACAAGCACGGGATTTTTGTAATTTTTTTTGAAAAGCCGTTCGTCATAGTCCAGCCGAAACATCCCCGCAAAGGCATTTTTGGATTCGATTACCCTCGGCCCGAACGTGCTGGCAACAGCAGAATAGATTTCATCGACCATCTGGTCTGCGGCATCGATACTGACACCCGATTGTTTATATGTAATATATTTACTCATATAAACTGAGAGCTACTCGCTATTCTTCTTCGTCGAACATCCGTAACTGATACCGCTCCAGAGAAAACTTGTTGGCAGCGGCATCCGGCTCAACAGGGTATTCGCCTGTCCAGCAGGCGGTGCAATAATGGTCGCCCGGCAGAGCCGCACAGGACAGCATCCCTTCCAGCGACATATAACCGATGCTGTCAACTCCAAGAAAATCTTTAATCTGCTCCAGGTTGCGATTATTCGCCAGCAGCTCCTCTTTAGTTGGAAAATCCACTCCGTAAAAACAAGGAAACCTCAACGGTGGACAGCTTACCCGCATATGGATTTCTTTTGCCCCGGCTTCACGCAAAGACCGAATCTTGCCCCTCGTGGTTGTGCCGCGAACGATTGAGTCATCTACGACAACGACACGCTTTCCATCCACAACCTCTTTTACCATTGCCAGCTTGAGTTTGACCTGCAGCTCTCTTAATTTCTGCTCCGGCGAGATAAACGTTCTGCCTATGTAATGGCTCCTGACCATTCCCATATCAAACGGTATCCTGCTTTGTTCTGCATAGCCAATCGCCGAAGATGTCCCCGAGTCCGGCACCGGTATTACCACATCCGCATCAGCCGGCTGTTCTGCTGCTAATTGCCGTCCGAGCTTTTTCCTGAACTCGTGGACGTTCTCACCAAAGATGCGGGAGTTCTGCTTGGCGAAGTAAATATGCTCGAAGATACAGTGGGCCGGCGTAACAGTCCCCGGCTTAACAAAAAACCTGCTGGAAAGCCCGCTCTTATCCAGCCGAACAATCTCACCAGGCTCGACCTCACGAACAAACTTTACACCTATAGCGTCAAAAGCACAGTTCTCGCTGGCGACAACATAGCTGCCGCTCTCCGTTTGGCCGATGCACAAAGGCCGAAATCCATACGGGTCTCGGGCTGCTTCGATAGCATCAGAAAATAAAAACAATAAACAATATGCACCCTGCAGATGGTTCAATACATGCACGAGGGCATCCGGCTTGCTGATATGGGTTGGCTTTGCAAGCAGGTGGACAATTATTTCCGTGTCGCTGGTCGATTTGAATATACTGCCGTAGGCCTCAAACTCGTCGCGCAGAAACGCTGCGTTGGTAAGATTGCCGTTATGCGCCACCGCCACCTGGCCTCGTGAATACTCCGCCAGAAGCGGCTGGCTGTTCACGGACTTGCTGGAGCCGGTTGTAGAATACCGCACATGCCCGATTGCTATCGGATTACGAAGTTGCTCCAGCGTATTCGAGCCGCTGCGGAAGACCCTGCTTACATTGCCCATTCCGGTATAGCACTGGATAGACTCGCCGTCGCTGGTGGCAATACCCGCCGACTCCTGGCCGCGATGCTGGAGACTATGCAGGCCGAAGTAGGTTTTTTCAACCGCTTCCGCATCTCCGAAAATGCCGAAAAGGCCGCAACTTTCTTTCATTGATTTCAGAACAGCGCAATAATGTTACGATATCGATATCCTGTTTCCGGGCATAAGGTGAAGTTTATCATCTGCACTCGCATTTTTCAAGCTAATCTCTAAAGTATTGTTTGAGCCCTCTATCAAAAAAGGCTCACCCTCTTCAGCCAGGGCGTAATTCGGATGGAATTTCATCGTCCATTTTTTCTCACCTGCCAACACGGTATATTGGTCTTTATTCTGTCCGGCCAAATTGGTTATGACGTTCCCGAAGCCGTCGATTCTCACTACTATACCGGCCCGCCCATCAAGATAAAACTCCAGCTTTTCGATTTCCTCCATTTTTGGGCCTATATCCTCGAAACGGCCTTGTCCTATACTCGCAGCCGCTTTTGCGAATACGTCTCTGCCGTGGAATGTCCTGCCGGCGTCAGCCGGGATGGGTATTTGCCTGATGTCCAGCACCTTCTGCTCTCTAAGAGTTTCCCAGAGCAAACCATTATTCGGAGCTACAAAATTGTAATTTTCCGTCTTTACCGCTATCGCTTTTCTCTCCGTCCCCACACCCGGGTCAACCACACAGCAAAAGACAGCCCCCTTTGGAAAATACTTGTAATTACCTTTCAGGACCCACGAGGCCTCTATGATATTTTGAGCCGTTACGTTATGACACAAATCGACAATCTTTGCCCCGCCGTAGATATTGTAAATCACCCCCTTCATCACGCCCACATATTCACTCTGTCCAAAATCCGTTAACAAAACTATCATACTCGGGGCACCACAACTTCATTTATTGAACGAGTATCGAGCATCAAGAATCAAGTGTTAAAAATTTATGAGTTTTCAGGATACATAAATTCAGGTATTCGCCGGACCTTCCCCTCGCGGTCAACACAGGCAAGGATGCTTTTTCCTTCAGCCAAAACCAGGCCGTTATCTTTGTGCGTGAGTTTGTAGCTGTGCTCGACCTTACTGGCCGTTACGCCCGTGCAGCTCGTTTCAAGCAGCAGTTTTTCGTCATAGAAAGCTGGCCTGCGGTATTTTATATTCAACTCCGCAACGACAAAAAATACCCCCGTCTCTTCGAGGTCTTTATATGCCAGCCCGTTCGCCCGCAGCAGCTCGGTCCTGCCCATCTCAAACCATACCGGATATATGCTGTGATGCACCACGCCCGCCTTATCGGTCTCCGCATATCGCGGCACAATCGTTATCGTCCGGCTCTGAACAGTCGTGCTTTCCGGAAAATCCATCTTAAACCCCGTTTCTCAAATCATACCTCCAACCCACGCAATTAAGGATTTTACCACTTAAACGCGGTTATCACAAAAGGTTTTTCGATTCTTTGCGGTATAACAGGCAGTGAAAAAATAAATTATCTTGACAGAATGAGCCGTTTATTAAATAATACATCACATCTTTTCAAAAATTCTGAATCTTTTAATCCTCGAAAGGAAATTTTATGAAAACCCAAAACGTCAGCTCCAAAATATTAGCTATTCTTTTAATAATCTGCACTATTTGTGGTTTATCCTGCAAGCGAAAGACACCGCCGACTGATGTCAACAGGCCCGCACCGGCGCCCAAAGAAACAAAAATCGAGGCCGAAGAGCCGGCTGCCGCCGAAACAGGCCTGGCCGACACCATCGTTACTGTCAACGGCACCGCAATAACCGAAGGCGACATAGATAAAATGATAGAGCCGCAGCTCGCCGCAATGGCCAGCCAGAGTGAAAATTCCGACAGGCCTGTCGGACCACAATTTATGGAACAAATGAAAAAAATGCTCAGGGAGCAGGCCCTGGAAAGAGTGATTGTTGACAAGCTGATAGATGAAAAAGCAAAGCAGGCCAATATAGCTATCACCGATGAAGAAGTAATGAGCACACTCAGCGAAATAGCGTCTCGCCGGACACCGCCGATGTCTGTAGAAGAATTCAGAGAAAAAATGGAGGACCTCGGCCAAAGTTTCGACGAAATAAAACAGCAGGTCCGCAAGGGGATGGCATTCCAGACAATGATGGAGACCCGCTTTGCGGAAGATGTAAATATCACGGAAGCCGATGCCAATGAGTATTATGAACAATACAAAAGTCGTTACCAGACCCCCGAGCAGGTCCAGGCAAGCCACATCCTCATAAAGCCGGACACCAGCGACCCAAACACCGATCCTAACGAGGCCAAGGCAACGGCCAAAGCAAAAGCAGAGGAGCTGCTCGAGCAAATCAAGGCCGGCGCCGACTTTGCCGAGCTGGCCAGAGCCAATTCTGATTGCCCATCAGCAGAAAGGGGCGGCGATTTGGGCTTCTTCGGAAAAGGGCAGATGGTTCCGTCTTTTGAAAAGGCCGCTTTTGATTTGCAAGTCGGACAGGTTAGCGACATTGTGGAAACCGAATTCGGTTATCACATAATAAAAGTCACCGATCATAAAGACGCCGGTGTTACGACATTCGAGCAGGCAAAAGACAGTATAAATATGCAGCTAAAGCAAAGAAAGCAGCGTGAGCTTGCTGCAAAATTCATCGAATCGCTAAAGGCAGAGGCAAACATCGTTTATCCGCCCGGCAAAGAGCCTAAGCCGGACATGCCCCCGATGCGACCGCCGACACCCAGGCAGACAAAACCTGTCGAGCAACCGGATAAAGTAGATGTTAATGAACAGGCGGTCCGTTAAACTTAAAACTTAAGAAGAGATATTCTACCTTTGTTATTCCATGCTTGCCTGCCCAGGCAATTCGTTGTCTGGGGACGTGGAATCTATATCTTTTGCTGGATTCCTGCTCCTACGAATTCGCTCTCCGCTTCGCCCTGAATAAAAGGGCTTTGCAGGGCAGACTGGACGGGCTTGGCATAAACTATGACATTCTGAATTATTATACAAATGACGTAGGGGCCTAAAAACCGGTCAAATACAAGGTTTTCGCCGTTTTTTCGACTCGTTTTACTGTGATTATTCCCAAATTTTCGCGTTTTTCTTTCAATATCTCCTGGATGTGGTTTTGGCCGGCTGGGCGTGGTT
>CAZBWE010000081.1:0-9669 GCA_964495465.1 uncultured Pirellulales bacterium | reverse complement strand
ACCAGAGAAGTTCACTCGTGTCTAATGCAGTATCGCTGATACGAACCTCGTCAATTTTTCCAAAGACACGATCGGTATGACCACCGTTCCACATTCCACGTCCGACCGACCATGTTCCGGCATAGTTATCACCACTTGCACCCTCACCAATGCCGATCCTCGTGTCGCCGGTCATTCCGGTCGTCTGAGCAACCAACTCATAACCATCGCCGTCCTCAATATCCCAAAGATACAATGATAAAGTTTCACCGTCACTGACAGCCACGATATGGTACCACTGGTCGATTGTTATCATATCAGTCCCTGTTACTGCCTGATAGGTCTGTCTGTCCGGGGTGCTGAACTCAATAGCCACCACACCACCCGGACGAACCGATAAATAAAGCGGTGCTTTCATAGCATGTTCATCAGACACATTTGTGCCGTCCCGGCCGACGATTGTATGGTGCTCGGACGGGTTCGTCAGCGACTCCAGCTTGAATGAGGCCTCGACTGTCCACTCTGAAGGTGTCCAGGTCTCGATGTCCACACCGGTTGGATTGCTTTGGTCAGACCAGGTAAATGCGGCAGGACAACAACCCATCGCGGCTGTGTGCTCCATACTCAGTTCGTTTCCGGCGTCAACCTGAGGCACCTGTGACCCGGGAACATCAGAAGACCAATTGAAACCGGCCCAGGCATAGTCCCATGTTGCCAGGTGGTTGCTGTTGCCACTCCAGTCATGGGCAGCTTTTCGCCAGACGTTTCTTCCATCTGTGTCCGGCATAGGATTGCCCGCGCCAATTGGTCCCCACTGGCCTATGTCCGGGTCGCCCACGTCATCAAACCGCCAGTAGGCAACCGTCTCTGCATAGGTACTGCCTGTCATCACCAGCACCATCAGTAGAGAAGTTAAAAGAACAAATCTTTTACACATAATATACCTCCTTTATTAAAGGTTAAAAAAGTGACTACATTTGATTTAAAAAACAAAAAATACATTGCTGTTTTTATTGAAACAGCTATATAGAATTTCACCCATCCATCAAAATCCGCGTTTATATAATGATTTTATAGGGCCTATTTTACATCCTCCCTTAAATGCTCATTATGAGCCGTTAATAGTGAGAAATAAGGTTTTACTGCGAAGTACAAAACCAGCACTTGTAGCCCCGTCCTTCCCATAACAACACCTTTTCTAATTAAAAAACGCAATAATTTCACAGATTGGAAAACAAACATCCACAGACACCATTATCTTTATTTATACCATATTTTGGCTATTTCAGTCAAGAAAAAAACGCTGAAAAATGGGTATATGTGCTACTTGATGGTATTCTGCAAAAATGCATAAGCTCTTGATTCACAATGCCATACAAACAATCTGTCAGCAAAACACTTTTTTTATTCCACTTTTTCAAAAGTTATAAGAGAATGCAGGCAAGAAACTGATGTTTGCAATCAATTACTCGAATCCACCCTGATTTGTCCCCGCCATCATCCGGCACGTTCCACACGAACCAGAGAAGTGAAAAGTTATCAGACCTGTAAAATCTAATATGGATTCTGCCCGCCAGTGAAGTTGAATGGCCGGCACCGGATTATATTGCAGGAGATAGATGACACCTTTCAATGACAACTACTGCTCACGGCTGACCTGGACAATCCCGGCTGAAAGTCGAGGCATCATAAAACGTATTGTTTGGCCGTTGATGCTTACATAGCCATCTTCCGCACGCACCGCATCTGGATTTTCGAGAGTGTTGCGGGCCGATAAGGAGTCAGGCGCTATCAATTTTAGCGAGGCGCTGCCGACAGCGAAGGTATCGGAAATAACCAGTTTCACCGGAACGCTTTCATCGGTAGGGTTAACGGCTTTGAAGTAGATATCATTTCCATCGGCGGATTTGGTTGCTATTGCATTAAGGTCTCCGGTAGAGCCGGTCATATTGATTCTATAGGCAGCGTAGTTGTCACGCCAGAGCTTCATTACTACATAGTTGGGGGCCGGAAACCAACCCGTGTGGTCGAAGTTAATAAAAGCATTATCCCAGCTTGTAGCGGATAGATGCCGCAGGAATAAAGCCGGGCCACCTATTTCAAAGACATCGCCGTTACGTTCGAATCCGTTCAGTAATCCTCCTGCATAAAGACCTGTTCGCCAGTCGGTGCTCTGGGCATTCCATTCGGACATAAATATCTTCACGTTCGGATTGGAAGAATCCGCAATAATATTGCCCAACTGAGCTATAAAAGATTCGAAGCTGGTTGGTCCGGTTCGATAATTGTCGGGGCCCTCGTAATGATGGATACTGATATAGTCGATGATATCGGCGCACATACTAATCACGATCTGATTCCAGTCTTGGTCATAACTGCCGCTGCCACAGGCTATTATCTTGATGTTCGGGTCTTTTTCCGCCATCATAGGTGCAATTTCCAGCACAGCCAGACCATACGTGCTGGCGTCCATTTGGAACCACGTCTCGTTATCAATTTCCCAGTATTTCACATTATATGGTTCCGGATGGCCATTTTTAGCCCGCACGCTGCCCCAGGCAGATGAAGCCGACCCATTACAGTACTCAATCCAATCTAATGCATCCTGATAGTACTCGAAGCGATTTTCATAAGAATCATGGGTCCCAATGTTTATTACTATGAGCGGCTCGGCCCCGACAAGGCGGCACATCGCAATGAACTCATCTGTGCCGTAAGAGTTTACTTCCAGGTCATCCCAGGCAACGATTGGGTATTTTACGCGCTGATGTTGGGGGCCTATTCCATCCTTCCAGCGATATAGCTCGGCAAAGTATCCTCCGGGCCAGCGGATGACAGGCGGGCGCAGGTCGTTAACGGCCTGGAGCAAATCAGGCCTGTAGCCGCCGGTATCTATTGAGTCCTGCCCCATCATACTGATTTGGTCAAGATATACAGTGCCGCTGCCTGTTACTCCAACCTGAAGTGTGGCGTCCTGTGTCGGTGTAGCCGGCGTAATGCTAAAGGGGTATTCGTTCCAATCTATAGTGGGACATGGTAAAGTTTCTTCTCCCAGGACAGTTTCGCCGTCCAAGAGCCGGACCACCATCGAACCAGGCGCTGTTCCACGGGCCCATATTGAACCGCTGTATTGCTGGGTTGTAATATTAAACGGGGTCTGCTCTATACCGGTCTCCGTTCCGTCGTCGTTAACAATCCTTAAACAAAAATCGCTGTTCAGGGCGCCGGCATCTAAATAGAATGAGCCGGTTCCATAACTTGTCCAGTATAGAGGGACTGCCTGGTTATTTCCTACACTCGGCAGGCCGCTATAGAGAGTCGTCCCGCTGCCTATTTCTGTGACGGTGATGTTTCTAAATCTCGCAGTGGTTGACCAGGTACCCAGTCCAACCTGGCCGGATAGATGCGGGCTGTCAGTGTCTGTGTAATCGATTATTTGGTCATCGTTTAACCACACACGGAACCTGTTGCCCTCACAACGAATGCGAATATCATACCACTGGTCCGTGGCAATGCTGCCGGCAACTTCCGGACCGACAATGCCTCTGCCTCCGCCGGTTACGCTTTTTTCCAAAGCATGCTGAACGTTGCCCCAGCCGCCGAGATTACACCAGTAGAAATTGTCTCCATTCGCACGGAAGATAATCAGAAAGCCCTCAGAACCGCCTGTCTTCTTGGCCTGCAAACTATATTCGTAATCCTGCCAGGCCGTACTGCCAAATAACAGACGGACATCCGTCTCCGATGATGATTGAACGAGCTCGTCTCCGTCAATAGACCAAGCCCCCGCACCATTGGACCACTGTTCCAGACTTCTATTCCAAACCAATTCTCCCCAGAGCCCGCCGTTGACGGAATGATAGATATGCTCGAGGAAATGGCCATATACTTTCTCATCAATTTCGCAAACTATTTCGTCAGGTTCTATAAACAATTGTTCCGGCGAATCTGGGACAGGGCCGGGCTGTGCATCGTCGGAGTAAGGATGAGTTGACTTGAGCCAATCCGATACTAATGTTTCCTGCGATATGGGATTAAGCTCGGATAGCCAGTAGCCGGCAAAGATTGCAAAGTCTTTAAAATTTGTTATGCAGTCATAGTTTATATCAGCGTAATTATATCCCCATGCGCCACATTCGTTTTCCCAAACCGTAACTCGCACATAAGGCAAAGGCACGTCATTGAAATCTGGGTCATTACTTGAAATGGAATGACTAATAAATCCTGTATGTGGCTCGCTCTCCAAAACACTATCATCAAAAGCCCTAACTACAACTATCTGCTCGTCGGCCCAGTTCTGTGTGTCAAAGACGATATCGATAGGATTATCGCGGCCGTTGCCAATGTCTAACTGCTCATCCGGGTCAATTGTTAGGGTGACAGTATCATCCGGCTGTGATGCAAGGGCGACAGTATATTCGTCGGCAGTGCTATCTCCCTCGATAACCTCTGTCGAACCTTCCGTTTCCTCTATGACTATAGGTGAGGGACCGATTGCATCGGGACCATCAAGATAATGTTGGGCGATTACACTTTCTTCTAATGCTTCATCGTAAATACGGAACTCGTCTATCGAGCCCTCAAGATAAGGGTCTGGATTATATAACGACCGGCCAAGATAGCTGTAAATGTTATCAATTGATGAGAGAGGAATAGATACGGCAATCGAATCCGCCAATCCCCCGTCCACATAGAGACTCATCGTGTCATTCTCTCCATCATAAACACAGGCGATATAGACCGGAACGTCATAGCTAATAACGGAAGTGCTTGCGATTTCTTCATTACTATACCCCGGGTCGGCGTCGGAGATAACCAGACGTGCCTGGCTGCTCCCTCCTTCGGATGTAAAAAAGATATAATCCCTGCCGTTGTCTGTCGAGGGATTGGTATCACCAAAATCAAGCACGCGCGTCCAGGTGCCGTTTGATGAATGACTGAACCACGCCTCAAAAGTTACACTGGTAAAACCGGTGATAAGGTTGCCCGGCAGGTTAACGTAATCGTTATTTCCGTCAAGCTGAACAGCGTTACTGCTTATCACGGCACCGCCCTGAAGCGTTCCGTTCGCGCCACCAACAGAATCCACCACTGTAGAATCACCATCAGTGAAGCTGTAACGATGCAGCATACCTGCCTGAATGTTGGGATGTATATAAAGAACTAAAAATAATGCCGGATAAAGAAACGACTTTTTCACTTGTCAACTCCACGGAAGTTGAACCATAAAAAGTGTTATTGAGAATAAAAATTCTCACGAACGTATGATTTTATGAATAGATTATTATGCGTCACTTCAGCTACGTTTTTATTTATGTAAGGTCTTGTTAAAAGACTATGTTTTCCAAAAATATATTATAGCATAAATGGGCTATAAGAGCAAATGATATTCTTAAATATGGTCTTTTTAAAATACATCCCCCTTGGCTGAGAATCTCAGCCAAGGGGGATATTGTCTTACACGTCTACTTACCATAGCAGACGGTTTGCAATTCTCATTTTGCGTCTGTCTTGCTTACTATTTCCTGCGTCTGAGCAATGCCAGTGAGCCAAGGCCCAAAAGCAACATTGTAGCCGGTTCCGGGACGACATCAACCGTAATTTCGTCTATTTGCGCTATCCCGCCCCCCGTACTCTGCATGATAAGACCGAGTGTCCCACCGACCGACTCGCCAGTTGCTGTAATGCCAGTAGGGTCAGAATATGCGATCCAACCGTCGGTAAGACCGCTCTGTACGTAGGTACCGATTACATTGGCGGGATCGTCATAGAACAAGGTGGCTGTCCATTCACCAGCAGCACCGGTCCAGGTCCACCACTTGGCTACATATCCAATGGTAAATACATCACCAGACTGAATGGTGTAAGAGCTCATGTTGTAGGCGCCGTCACCGGTCGACATAAAGGCGGCATTGATATCATAGGGTGCCCACCAAGCACCCGGTCCTTCAACCCCTGCGTCGTTCAAAGGGCCGGCAGGATAGTTCGTCCATCCATCGATCTCCGGGGCATCGGGAGCGTCAAAGCCTTTAAACGGCCCGGGGGTAGTCACGATACCAGAATCAAAATCGGCGTTCACAAATGAATCGATGAGTTCCGCTTGCGATGCTGTGGCCAACGCAGCCACTATTACAATTACTAATACTCTTTTCATCTGTCACTCCTCACTTTAAATTAAATATTAAAATCCTAAACACAATTTTCAAAATATCTCTTGTGCTTAAAGAGAAGTATTTTACCAATACATAAAGATATTACTTTATGAAATATACCATCCCCTTGGCCGAGAAGCTCGGCCAAGGGGTGTATTGTCATATACGTCTGCTTATTATAACAGACAGTTTACAATTCTCATTTTGCGTCTGTCTTGCTTACTATTTCCTGCGTCTGAGCAATGCCAGAGAGCCAAATCCCAAAAGAACCATTGTTACAGGTTCCGGAACCGGGTTGGTCAAATCCACGCCATCGGTGTAGTAGACGTTGTCAAAACTGTAAGAATTCAGGTCCCAGCCGCCAGCCATGAAGCCGATCGCATTGAGATCCAAATTAACAGCAAAGTTCCGCCAATCAGCGTCACCAGCAACCAGTACAGCGGCATCTGTGCCTGTCGAATAATACAGGTCGAAAGTCGGATCAACCTCGTCATTGTTAACGACAACCCAAACATTGGTCCAGGTGTCATTAGTCATAGGAGCCCACCATGGCGACGTCGGGGCATTCGCATTGATGAACGGATCAGGCGCACCGTTGTTGATGAAGGGCATGACGCTGAAGTCCTTCCATGCATCGACTTGGTCGATGTTGCTGACGTCAGGGCTGAGGCCCATCATGCAGTCATAAACCCAATCGCCTTCCGGCCAACCAGTGTTAACCTTAACCTCCCAGAAATAGGTCTGGGTTTCACCCACGGCCAGAGCCGCGCCGGTTCCGGTGAGGTCCATATCGGAACCATCCCAGCCACCAGATCCTGCGAGCTTTGAGATCTGAAGCACCTGCCTGCTCCCGGAAGTAGCGATTTCGGAAGTGGAATCATCAACTTTGCTGGACCAAACACCTCCGGTCACGGTCGCTGTGTCGCCGGTGCTGTAGCTATCGAAGTTATCGATCTCCGTCCACGCCTGAGCCGCAGTGGCCAACGCAGCCACTATTAAAATTACAAATACTCTTTTCATCTTACACTCCTTCCTTAAACGTTAAACCTTATACACAATTTTTACAGAGTCTCTTGTGCCCAAAGAGAAGTGTATCCCTAATATAGAAAAACGCTTCTTTTTGTCATTTACCTTTTTTGAGATACGATTCAATTTTACCCAATTTAAACCGCATTTGTCAACTCTTTTTTCCTAAATTCTCTTGAAAAACAAAGAAATATTGGTAGTTTTATCTATAACCTCTTTTTAATAAAGGTCTTATGAAAAATATATTGTTATAAACATTCTTGTCTATTTTATCTTATTATGCCATATATATCGATGTCATAAGGACTTATAGAATTTTATGCGCTATTATTCATCAGAGAATTTAAGGAATCGAGGTTAGAATCCAAGTATCAGAGGTGTGTTGGAGAAGGATAAAATGCCCTATTTTAACGCCCTATCAGTCAAATTTGCCCAATTAGGCCATCTACCCTATTTTTAATCATTTTCACATTAACTACTTCATTCTGTTTCGGAATATTCTCAATTTGTTCAAGATAGACCATAAAATACCTCTCACTTCGACCACAGGCCTGTCCGTTGTGGTTTTCCACCAAAATTGAAGTAGTTTCGCCGATAAATTGCTGACGATAGCTTATGCCAAGCTCGATTCCCAAATCACGCAGGATTTGCGCTCTTTTCTTTATAACTTTATTATCTACCTTGTCTGGCATACTTGCTGCTGCAGTGCCCTTGCGTGGCGAAAAGCTGAAGATATGCATCTTTGCGAAGCCGGTGTCCCCTGCCAAATCGACGGTTTGTTTGAAATCAGAATCTGTTTCTCCCGGAAAGCCAACAATTATATCAGTTGTTATAGCGGGCCTGTCGAGACGGGATTTAATTAAATCAACCTTTTCTCGAAATTCCTCAACGGTGTATTGCCTGAGCATTTTCTTTAGAATTGAATCTGAGCCTGACTGTAGCGATAAATGCAAATGCGGCATAATGTTACGATTTTTGCAGAAGGTGTCGATTAATCTTGGTGTAACATCGGCCGGCTCCAGAGAGCTCAGGCGTATCCTT
The DNA here is from genome assembly GCA_964495465.1 of uncultured Pirellulales bacterium. Classification (GTDB taxonomy): domain Bacteria; phylum Planctomycetota; class Phycisphaerae; order Sedimentisphaerales; family Anaerobacaceae; genus CAZBWE01. The sequence goes on along the minus strand of CAZBWE010000081.1, from coordinate 1,471 downwards.
GCGAGATTGGGTATTTGTGCCATCTTATCGAGAAGCTCAGCCAACTTGTCGTTCCGCGAGTCAGGCCGGTTTTTTCTCCTCACGGTTTTTTGGCCATAAGCGCCAAGAAATACTCCTGTAACGACGATTTCCTTATGGCCGGCTTCAACAAGGGTCTGTGCCTCCCGGAGAACCTGCTCAACCGGCTTACTGTAAATGACAGGACGGGTCTTGGGCACAATACAGTAGCTGCAATATCCATCACAGCCGTCCTGCACCTTTAGGAAAGCTCGCGTATGCCCCTTAAAAGAAGTTAAGCTCGGCAGTTCAGATTTGCAAACCAGCTTGTTTTCAAAGTTAAGGTTGGATTTTGTAGGCCGTCCTGTAACAATACTGCTTAACACCTCCGCTATAGCATAGCGTTCTCTGATGATGCAGATATTTTTACCTAAGCCGTTGAGTTCACCAAGCTGCACGGTTGGCAGGCAGCCGCAAACAACTACAGTGGCATCGGGATTTTGCCTTTGTGCCTTCCGGATATATTGTCGGCTCTTGGCTGATGCCGTATGAGTCACGCAGCAGGTATTGACGATAGCAAGGTTCACCCTGTCGGCAGTTTGCACCTTCTCAAGTCCAAGCCGTTCGAGAAGCTCTCGAATCTGCTGGCTTTCATATTGATTAACTTTACAGCCGAGCGTGTCGATGGAAAACCTTTTCATAGTATTATTAATCTATCTTTGTTTGGAAGGATTTACAAGGCCAATTAAATTCGCATCCATACCGAATCCTTTTGCAGTTTTTTGTTTGCAATTTTCATATGAAGTGGTATAATACACGAGTGACGGATGAGGGCCAAGTCATCACGCAATAAGAAGAAGCGGCTCAAAAAATAAAATATCAATTTGAGGAGGTTAGGGATGGTGAGAAAGAACTTAAAAAAGCTAACTTTTGCCGCAATAGTTACATTGGCCATATTGGGATGTACAGAGGCGTCGGCTGCAATTGTCACAACCACATACGAATTCCTGACTGACCAAAGTATAATGGAGATATTTGGCTGGCATGGGTGGAGTCGTCCCTACCCCATTGAAGGGCAATTCCAATTGACAATTGATTACGATACGAGCACTGCATCATTTAACTGGGTTGTCACGAGCGACATTTGGGGAGATAGTGTTGGTGACATCTTTTACATGACCGAATTGGAAGGGACTGTTGTAAGCGAAAGCCAAATCGAATTCCTTTCAGAGAGTACCAATCCAACTTTCCCAGGCCGTGATATTCTTCTTGTATTTACTTTTATAGACGATGCAGTCTACTTAACATCCAGCACTTTCTACCCCCGATATGCAATGGATGCTCCCTTCTATGCTTTAAATGCTGTTGCTGTTCCTGAGCCTACGAGCATATTGATGCTTGCCTTCGGTGGCTTACTCTTAAGGCATAATTTTTCTTTATCACAGGGTAGTTTTGTGGTATAATAAAACATAAT
>CAZBWE010000080.1:0-9722 GCA_964495465.1 uncultured Pirellulales bacterium | reverse complement strand
CGTCGAGCGAATATGGCTTGCGGCCACGGAACACATTCCGGAACTTATCAAATTAGTCGAGCCCTTAATTCCCGAACCTCCTGAACAAAACGCCTAATTATGCCTTTGGGAATCTATAAAACAGATGAAAGAATACCTGAGAGACCGCGGAATACCGGTAAATCTCTGAAACCTTCGCCTATTATAAACGGTAAGAACAAAAGCTTGCCGAAATAATTCTAAGAAAAGGGAGATGGAATAGAAGCGTGAGAAGTAAAAAAAACTTGTGTCAGAGAATCATGACCATCAGTTTTGTAGTGATGCCTTTGGCTCTGCTGTGTGGATGTTCAGATGACCCGAAGGGAAACAAAGCATCTGAGTCCAGAAATGCGTCTTCTCCAAACTCTGTTGCTCTACTACCGAAGACAATGCAACTTGCTATAGATAGTGAAACAAACATTGATCTTGTCTATATTAAACCTGGCACTTTTGTTATGGGTAGAAATGTAGGATGGGTAGAGAAATTTTTTGCACGAATCTCATCTAGGTTTATGGTTGGGAAGTATCCCGATGATTGGCCAGCACGTAAGGTCACGATTACAAAAGGATTCTATATTGGCAAATATAAGATAACAAGTTTACAGTTTTGTAAGTTTCTAAACGCTGTTTCCAATCCGGAGGATTATGTCAAGTTAAACAAATCTGCCCGCATAGAAATAAAAGACAAAGCTTATGTTCCCAGGCCAGGCTGTGAGAACTGCGCAATCAATGTTGTCCCTTGGAAAGGGGCCGTAGCATTCTGTGAGTGGCTTAGCCATGAGATAGGTTTTATCGTTCGTCTGCCGACCGAGGCGGAATGGGAATTTACTGCTCGCGGTACTGAGGGCAGAACTTTCCCTTGGGGGGAAGGCGACGTAGAATGGACAGACCGGTGGCCGATACAGGGACGACAGAATAAAGAGAAATATCCACATCCCTGGAGTTGCGCTCCGGTGGATGCATTTCCGGAGAATGTGACGCCCGATGGTGTGGTTGGAATGAAGAGCTGGGTTGGCGAATGGTGTTCTGATTTCTACGGCGTCCGTTATTTGAAAGATGATGTTATTGACCCCCAAGGCCCCACAGAAGAACGCCTCTTAGAAGACAAATCGCTTAATCCTTATCCTTATGATAAGGCGTATCACGTATTCCGCGGTCGGGCCTCTTTCGTTGGTCCTAGAGAGTTCGGGGATGAAGTTTTAGGAGGTATCTACGGTTTTCGTATTGTCGTAGAGCTACCGTAAAAGAATCAGAAAACCAAATTGCTGTAGAAGGATAAAGAAGTTGGATTCTGCACTGTGGCAAGCAGATGTTAGTATGATGAAAACTGGCAAGTGTCGATATGAATAGAAATAAGTTAATTTTTGTATTTGCTTTATTGTGCCTGATTATTTCTCTGGCAATAGGCTGTCAGGAACAGCAAACAACGGTTACAGATTTCGAAAAAACCGATAAACACACTGTGAAGTTAATTCAGCCCGCAGCGCCAAGAGAAGTTTCGTTACCATCTGTTACTCCGGCTGAGAATCTGCTGCCGAAGATTTCTTTTGAGAATACGGTTTGCGATTTGGGCGAAGTCGGCCAAGATATTTCGACTCTATAACAAAACATAAAATGACTTTTCCCCACTTTTGTGAGGACAAGAATAAAAATATCTGGATTCCCGTTTTTTCGGGAATGACAAAATGCAATGCATAGTTTTGTTATAAGTTCTTAGAAAGTGTCCAAGTATGTTTCGAGCTCCCAGTTGGTGACCTGCTGTTTGAACTCGTCCCATTCCTTTGTCTTTACGTCAATGTATCTTTCAAACAGATGTTTTCCGAGAGTTTCCTGCAAAATCTTATCGCCTTTCAGGGCATTTAGCGCTTCGGCCAACGACGTTGGCAAAAGGTCGATATTTTTCTGTAACAAACTTTTGCTGTCAAGCTCATAGATATTTTCTTCCACCGGCTCAGGGGGTTGCAAATCGTTTTTGATACCGTCCAGGCCCGCTCTTAACATAACCGCAAAGGCAAGATACGGATTGCAGGTCGGGTCGGGGCAGCGCAGCTCTATTCGGGCGGCCTGCGGTTTGGTTTTGAACCACTTGGGCACCCGCAGGAGGGCTGAGCGATTCATACCGGCCCAGGTGACATAAACCGGCGCCTCGAAGCCGGAAACAAGGCGTTTGTATGAGTTTACAGTCGGGCAGAGGATTGCACACATCGCGTCGATGTGCTTCATTTGGCCTGCTATGAAATTGAAGGCGATTTTCGAGAGGTTGTATTTCTGGTCCTTATCGTAGAAGGCGTTTGTCTTTGCTTTGATATCGAACAAACTCTGGTGGACGTGCATACCTGAGCCGGCCTTGCCCATTTGCGGCTTGGCCATAAAGGTGGCGTGCAGATTGTGCATCTGGGCGATTTTCTTTGCGCAGTATTTCAACGTCAGCACCTTGTCGGCGATGTCGAGACAACTGCCGTAGCGGAAATCAATTTCGTATTGGCCGAGGCCGACCTCGTGATGGGAGGCCTCGACCTTGATTGCGAAATTCTCGAGTGCGGCTACTATGTTTTTTATGACCTTGTATCCTTCGTGCGAGGAAAGGTCGAAATAGCTGCCGTAATCGAGGGGATTTGTCCTGTTAGGACTATCGGCCCTGAAGAGATAGAATTCCGGCTCCGGCCCGACATTGTATTCAAGGCCTTCTTTTACCGCCTCGGCGACCGCCTGTTTGAGAATGAACCTTGGATCGCCTTCAAAGGGCTTGCCGTCTGCGCGGTAGATATCACAAATAAATCTTGCGGTTATACCATCCTGTGTCAGCCAGGGAACGACTGCATAGGTAGCAGTATCGGGCTTTAAGAACAGGTCGCTTTCCTGAATGCGTGCGAAGCCCTCGATTGAAGAGCCGTCGAACCAGACGCCGTCAGCAAGAGCATTCTCCAGCTGCTCGACGGGTGTAATGACCTCTTTTATGACGCCGAGTAAGTCGGTGAATTGAAGGGTGATGAATTTTATATTGTCTTTTTCGACCTGATCCAGGACTTTTTGAGTTTGCATTTGGGCTTCCTTATAGTTTTTAGCCACTGATTACACAGTTTAATTGACTTTAATTATAATTTATTTTGGCATTTATGGGCGAAAGTGCAAGAAAAATCCGCCAAATGCGGATAAATCCTCCAGAGGCGGATAAATTTCAAATAATCAATTCCAATAGGCGGTTGTCTATCGTCATTTTCTTAACAGTGAGCACACCGGATAATGGTTGACAGGAAATCTCTTGTTTTCAAATTTTTGGTCTGAGTCGGATATTTCCACGTGCGATTTTATGTTATTAGAGTTAAAAGGATAAATAAGCCGAAAATTATGATTACTATTCCGGAGGTTTTGTTCAGCCATGCCGGCTTACTATAGAGCAGACTGCCCAGAAATGTGACGGTAATGCCGCTCAGTATTAACCACCAGAGTCCGGCGCCGACAAATACTCCGGCAACTAATAGCAGGGCGTCGATGTGGTGCTCAATCATTCTAACTAATCCCAGGCCGGCAAACGTTGCTGCGAAAGCAAAAAAAGTTATCGGGTTTGTGAGCGTAAGAAAGAAAGCCGATATATAGTCCCTGACATAACTGGTGCTGTCTGCCGGGGCGGAACGCTGTTTCGATTTTGACAGGAAGACCCTCACTCCCATATAGCAAAGAAAGAGGCCGCCAACGAGGCGAAACCATAATTGTTCTTTGATTAGGAAGTTCGAAATAAATGTCAGTCCGAACGCAGCAATAAAGCTGTAGATAGCATCCGCAGTAGCCGCTCCCAGTCCCGAAACCATGCCGTGGAGCCTGCCTTTATTCAAGGTCCGCTGTATGCACAGCACTGCGATTGGCCCCACAGGAGTTGAAATCAGAAAGCCGACAAGCAACCCCTTAAGAAATAGACCGATATTCATAAATATTTCCGAATATGCATTAAACGCAAATTACATTCATCCTGTCTCGAAGCAGCGATTCAACCGGCCCAAAATCTTACGAAAATTCTTCAGCTTGTGCAAACCCTTAATTTGAATTAACGTAGGTGTTGAAGCAAAGGTGGGATGGCTTTTTTCGTATGTTTTTGACAGTTCGTTTTGAAATCACATTTTTTCGAACGTGAATTTATGCTGGTTAGCATCGATTTTAATTGTGTCGCCTTCGGCAAATTTGCCGGCTAAAAGCTCGGCGGCTAAGGGATTCTCCAATCGCTGCTGGATTGTTCGCTTCAAAGGCCTGGCACCGAAGACCGGGTCATAACCTTCGTCCATAATCTGATTGCGGGCGCTGTCGGTAAATTCAAGCTCTATTTTTTGTGCTTTAAGCCGGTCGGTGAGGTAATTTAGCTGGATATCGACAATCTTTCTCAAATCGTCTTTTTTTAACATATGGAAGACGATAATCTCATCGATACGATTCAAAAATTCGGGCTTGAAGATTTTTTTGAGCGCATCTTTTACGTGGGCCTCGATTTCCCAGTCGGCGCCGGATTCCTCGGTTAGCTGCTGAATCTGCTGGCTTGCGATGTTGCTGGTCATAATAATAACGGTGTTTTTGAAATCAACGGTTCTGCCTTTGCCGTCGGTCAGCCGGCCATCGTCGAAGACCTGCAGCAGGACGTTGAAGACATCTACGTGGGCCTTTTCAATTTCATCGAGCAGAATTACCGAGTAGGGCTTGCGGCGGACGGCTTCGGTCAAACGCCCGCCTTCTTCATAACCGACATAGCCGGGCGGCGCGCCGATGAGCCGGGCGACGGAATGCTGCTCCATAAACTCGCTCATATCAATCCTGACCATAGTATTCGGGTCGTTAAAGAGAAAATCTGCGAGGGCTTTGGAAAGCTCGGTCTTGCCCACGCCAGTTGGCCCAAGAAAGAGAAATGTTCCAATCGGGCGGTTCGGGTCGCCTAATCCGGAGCGGCTCCTGCGGACCGCATTGCAGAGGGCCTCGACCGCTTCATCCTGGCCGACTACACGCCTGCGAATCGAATCGGCCATTTTCATTAACCTTTCTCGCTCTCCGCTCAATAATCTCGCAACCGGTATGTTTGTCCATTTGGATACGACCTGAGCGATGTGCTCTTCGGTTACTTCATTATGGATTATTTTGCTTCTGTCGGATTTTGCGAGCTGGGCTTCTTTTTCTTCGAGCTCTTTTTTCAGATTTGTTATAGTTTCGTATTTCAGCCGGGCAGCAGTTTCCAGGTCGCCTTTTCGCTGGGCATCTTCGAACCGGTTCTGGGCATCCTCGATTTTTTCTCTCAGCTGTTTTATCTGGTCGATATCACCTCTTTCGCTTTCCCAGCGGGCAGTAAGCTCTTTGTCCTGATGTTGCAGGTTGGCCAGCAGCTTTTCGGTATTTTTTAACCGTTCCTTGCTTGCTTCGTCGTTTTCTTTTTTCAGGGCTTCACGTTCGATTTGAAGCTGGACAATCTTTCTGCGGATGTTGTCCAGCTCGGCAGGCAGCGAGTCGTTTTCAATACGCAGCTTCGATGCCGCCTCGTCGATTAAATCGATGGCTTTGTCCGGCAGCCAGCGGTCGGAGATGTAGCGGTTCGATAAAGTTGCTGCAGCAACAAGTGCTGAGTCCGTAATGCGGACGCCGTGGTGGGTGTCGTAGCGGTTCTTCAGGCCTCGAAGGATTGCGATGGTTTCCTCAACGGTCGGCGGGTCGATTAGAATCGGCTGGAAACGCCGCTCAAGTGCTGCATCTTTTTCTACATATTTTCGATATTCGTCGATTGTAGTTGCGCCGATGCATCGCAGTTCACCTCGTGCGAGTGACGGCTTTAATAAATTACCTGCATCGACAGCGCCTTCGGCTTTGCCGGCGCCTACTACAGTATGCAGCTCGTCGATGAAGAGTATTATCCGGCCTTCGGCGGCAATGACCTCCTTAAGCACTGCCTTGAGCCGGTCCTCGAATTCGCCCCTGAATTTTGTCCCTGCTATCAGTGTCCCCATATCAAGTGCAATTACTCTTTTGTTCTTAAGCCCTGTGGGGACATCGCCGGCTACTATTCTTTGAGCGAGGCCTTCGACGATTGCGGTTTTGCCGACGCCCGGCTCGCCTATGAGAACGGGATTATTTTTTGTTCTGCGGTTGAGGACCTGCATACAGCGCCTGATTTCCTCGTCCCTGCCGATGACCGGGTCGAGCTTGCCTTTTTGGGCCATCTCCAGAAGGTCAATTCCGTAGCGCTCAAGTGCCTTATATTTCTCCTCCGGGTTCTGGTCGGTTATCTTTTGCTCCGGTCCTCGAATTTCCTTCAGCGCGTTTTCAATTTGTTCTGACGTGATTGAGTTAAGATGCAAAATCTCTTTTGCATCGCTTTGGACAGAGGCGAGCGAAATAAACAAGTGCTCGACACTTAGATATTCGTCGCCCATTTTATCAGCACGGTTCTGGGCGTCGAGAACGATTTGATTAAAGGCCGGCTCAGGCGTAAGCAGGTTACCGCTTTGGCCCTGCGGCAGCCGTTTAAGCTCGCTCTCTATCATATCCTTTATTCGCGAGACGCTAGCGCCGATTTTTTTCAAAATCATAACGGTAATCCCGGCATCATCGTCGCAGACGGCGCTAAGTAGATGCAACGGCGACAGGACCGTATGCGATTGGGCCATCGCAACCTGCTGAGCGGTTGCTAATGCCTCCTGGGCCTTCAATGTGAATTTGTCGAATTTCATAGCAACGTTCCTTTTGTGTTATATAAAGCATCAAGCATACTCTCCAGTTTCTGATTTTGCAACACCGATACAGCAGGGCAAAATACGTCCCTTAAATAAAAGTGCAAATGGCGTGCCTGTCCAAATGAAAAATCCAAATGCTTTATTAACAGGTGCTTATGGCGCCAACAGTTTTCGTCTGTGTGCCAGTTTGGCAGTGTCAAAACTGTATCATACAGTTGGCTGAAACATAAAGCCGCTTTCATAGGCCAATACAATGGTTCTGCCGATTCTATTGGCCTTTTTTTTATACGAGGCTGGTCTTTCTTTCGCCAAGACTATATGGCCTGCTCGTTGCGTTCTCTGGCCTGCTTCTCGGGCTTCTGACAACTCCAGCCCAGCTCTCGGAGGATTCGCCAGACGTGTGTGATATGATAGTTTATGCCGAAATGTTTCCGGATCAATCTTGCGATACGTCGCAGCATCCATAAGCCGCCTCTGTCCCCATTTGCTCTGAGGCCTTTCAAAAGAAGCTTTTGAAGTTTCGACAACTGCCTTTCGGATAGTTTGCATGGCCTTGAAGGAGGCGGCTTGCCGGTCAGTGCTTATTGTCCGCTCTTTTCGGACGCATCTCCTTATCGAACAACAAAGCCGGGAAATGCTACGACCATTCGAGCCGTCTCGCGAACCACGTGGCTGTCTTGCAGCAGCTTCACAGCCGGTATTCTGCCCTGTTCAAGTTGCTTCTGGATTTCTATTGGTCTTATGTAATATATTATCGGTCGTCACAGTTCCACGCATCTATAACTTTTTCATCCATCCCTTTGTTCACTAAAACAATATCTAAATAACAACGCATTGTGCGAGTTTTCAAAAATGCAGTTTTTGGCCCAAAAATCAGATTGCTTTTTGCCATCAGTTCAAAACTTCTGTGAAAAACTTGCTTCAAGGGTCAAAAATCAAGGTTGCTGTAAAAAACTCGCACAATGCGACTTAACTCTGTTTCATTAATCCGCTTTTTAACTCAAAATTTTTCTGCACATAAGTATATTTTTCTTGACTTAAGGGTGTATAAAATGATAGAATGAACAATTAAGTAATATGACGTATTGCATCGAGCAGGGAGGGTTGTTGTAACACCCACTATTTTAATTATTGTATTTTAGTTTATTGTCCGAACAGGGCCTTGGAAATTAAAAGTAGAAAGGAGAATATAAAATGAAATGGGTATTAGTTACATTCATAGTTATGGTTGTATCAGTGTTGTTGGCAAATCCCGCTCAGGGTGGGACACTTGACAGAGGTGTTCATATAAGCTCATTCTTTATTGCAGGCGGCGCTAATGGCGATTCAATAACCAGCCAGCTAAAATACCAGATGGCTATCGACACGTATATAGGGCTTAAAAACAGATACAAGACGATAACGAATACATACATCAATTATGAGAGCGGCAGCACCTTCAACCAGTTTGAAGTCAATGCTTCTACTTCAGCTGTAGTTTCAATTACAAACACTTACTCAGCTGATTAAGGTTATTGTTATTTAGGAGGTTAAATAATGAAAAAAACGCTGAGCTATTTAATACTATGTGGCATGATGGTTTCGCTTTCTTTTTTGGCAGGAGGTTGCGACACAATCCAAAAGAATTCCGGCAGGCCCGCTCTAACATTGGTTGAGCCGGCTACTCAAGAGATATGCATCGATGAGATTCCGGTACCGGAGTATGTTTTTAAAGGCAAAAACAAGCAGGAAAAAGAACAAGAGGTAAATTTCGTCTGGCCGTGGTATGTAGCTATCGGAGGAAAGATAACTAATGAAAGTGGTGTCTTCGAAAGAGCCGCCGCCGGACAAATAGACCAGAGCACTGTTGTGGGTCTGGCAACTCGAAAATACTTTTTATGGAGCGCTTACAGGTCAAATGCTCTTAGGGTCGCCATGAGAGACTCTTATGACTGGAACGAGATTAGAAAAGTCCTGATGGAGGTCTCGGGTGAAGGCAATATCCTGACAAAACTAACCGCCCTGCCGCAGAATGTAATAGAAAGCCAGGTCTTTCGAAACAATATCCCGCCGGAGCTCTTCGTAACCGGCGCTCTTACCGAAGTAACCGTCGGCGAGGAAAGTTCTGCCGCTGGCGTTACCTTTTTTGGCGGAGGACTATCAAGCAAGGTCGTTCAAACAAGTGTAGCTGGCTCTCTTGAAATCACCGACCCTTATACCGGCGAGCTTCTTATCTCGGTTATGGGCCAGAACAGGATTACTGCCCGGCAAATCGGAGCTGAAGTCTTCAGAATCGTCTCCTTCAACGGAAACGAGGAATACCTCAATATCGAATATACAACTGCAAGAGAAATAATTAAACAGCAGGTCCAGGTCGAGCTTGTTGACTTCTTGTTCTACAAGGCATTCAAAAAGCTCATCGAAGCCAGGCCCGAATACCTCACTCAAAGGTTGCACTACAGAGTCGGAAGGATTCAGTACTTTGCTGAAGACCTCGCTAAAAATATCGGGCTTTCGGACCTGAGCAATGCAATCCCGGTTGACAAGACCCAGGAGCAGGTCATCGAAGAAAGATACGAGCAAACAGATATTCAGAAAAGTGATGCGAATGATGCAAACCAGCCGGCAAGCCCGGCACCGGAAGACATCCCGCAAAGCGAGCAAGCGCCGGATGAGCAAACAGGTGAATCAGTGGATGCTCAATTTCAAGAAGATTCAGAAAGTGAGCCAATAAGCCGGGAAATAGACGCTCAACAAAGCGAAGAAGCAAAAGATGAGCAAATAAACCAGGCGGTGGACAGCCAGGAAGGTGAAGAAGCCGCAGATAAGCAAATAAGCAAAAAAGTAGATGAGTCGGCAGCCGAAGATAAGCCGGCAAACGAAAAAATATAACAAGAGTAGTGAACAGTGTTTAAATAAATATTCTGAAATATTTATTATTTTTTCCTTGACAATTCCTTCTCTTGATGGTGTATTTTTATTCGTAACCAAGTGGAAGTATGGAAGAGCCGTGCCGTAGTTTCTGCG
>CAZBWE010000079.1:0-9916 GCA_964495465.1 uncultured Pirellulales bacterium | reverse complement strand
CTCAAATCCGACCTTGAATAAGTCAAAACGGACATATTGAACTACGAGGCCGGCATTTTTAAAATTCTGCCGGCTTTTTTTCGCTCGTATGGGGGTGGTATATGAACAGCAGAAATTTGTGGAATTGGCAAAGCATATATGCTATAATAGTAGAGGATTAAGGCAATATGCAATATAAACTGGGAGGTTTATTATGGCGGCAGGTGCTGTCTGGGCAATTGATATAGGCAATAACTCCCTTAAGGCATTACGTTTAACTACAGAACGCGGGGTTGTTGAGGTAGTCGGATTCGACAATATCCAGCACGGAAAGATACTCACGGGCGACAATGTAAGGCCTGCGGAAAAGGAAGAGCTGGTTGCACTAAGTTTGCGCAAATTTGTAAGTAATCACAATTTGAGCGGGGAAGATGTCATAATTTCCGTGCCGAGTCAGAACAGCTTTGCTCGATTTGTGAACCTGCCTCCTGTCGAAAAGAAACGCATTCCTGAAATAGTCAAGTTTGAGGCGGTTCAGCAGATTCCATTCGATATAAATGATGTGCAATGGGATTGGCAGCTTGTGACGGAGGAAGGCCGACCCGAAACGAAGGTGGGAATTTTTGCTATAAAGAATGAGGTTGTTGATTCCGAATTGGAGTATTTCAGCAGAGAAAACATACAGGTCGGCTATGTCCAGATGGTACCGATGGCGCTATATAACTACGCGCTGTATGACCGTTCTGATTTGATTAAATCTGACAGCCAGGCAGCCGTTGTCATAAATATTGGTGCGGACAACACTGATTTGGTTGTTTGCACGAAGTCAACGGTCTGGCAGAGGTGCATCCTGATAGGCGGTAATACGTTTACCAAGGCGATAGCAAATACGTTCAAACTTAATTTTGAAAAAGCAGAAAAACTTAAACGTACGGCTCCGGTGAGCAAATACGCCAGGCAGATATTCCAGGCGATGAGACCTGTTTTTACTGATTTGGCCTCTGAAATCCAGCGGTCGCTGGGTTTTTATAATAGTTCTAATCCCAATACCAAACTTATAAGGATTATAGCGTTAGGCGGAGGAACAAAACTACGCGGCCTGTTGAAATATATTCAGCAGACCCTCCAGATACCCGTCGAAAGGCCCGATTCGTTTAAGAAGCTTGCTATAAGCACAGGTGCCTCTCCGGCGAAGTTTCATGAGAATGTCTGCGACTTCGGAATTGTTTATGGACTTGCCTTGCAGGGTTTGGGCTTGGCAAAGATAAAGAGTAACCTGCTGCCCCGTAGTATTGCGCGTTCAATGGCCTGGTCGAGTAAGGCAAAACATTTTACTCTTGCAGCGGGCGTGTTGCTTGCTGTATCGCTTGTCTGCCTGGCCGCTACGAGCTTTGACAGCATCCGTTATAGCAAAAATGAGGAGATTCGACGAAGAATCAGCAGTGTAATCAGAGAGGCACAGGATGCACGTGACAAGCTCGCAGAAGAGGAACGAAAAGGTTCCAGTTATGAAGAGATTATAAACAAGGAGCTTGAGCCCTTCAAATACCGGGATGTTGTTCCGTTGTTGCAGCAGACCATATTTTCCGCTTTGCCGAATGTGAGCAACAATCCCGACCCGGAACAGAAGAAGCTTTGTGAGGCCTTTGATAATGCGGATGTGGGGACTATTCTGGAGGTTCCGCGAAAGAAACGAGAGCAGATATTCGTAACCGATATGTCAATTTTCTTCACAAGTGATATAGAGAGTGCTCAGTTTGGCGAAGCTGATATGAGTATGAGAAGCCGAAGAATTTCAAAATCCAGAGGTAGAGAGTATGATGATGACTACGGAGGCAGGGGCGGTGTAGGATCAAGATCAATGTATCGTCCGACATATTCCACAGGAGCAAGTCAGGTCGAAACTCAGGAGCAAACGAAACCAGGATTTGTGGTGACTATAACCGGTTACAGTCCTTACGAAAAGTTGGGTGAATTGATGGACCCTCCCGGAGTGGAAAATAGTCCCGATAAATGGGGATTTGTCACCCGGCTGATGCACCTTGATGATGTAGTTGATGGGAATTGTCCGTTTGAGCTATACAAGAAAAGCGAGGTTCCTCAACATTTTATGCTCACAATACAACCTGTAAGCTGGGATGCGCAGATGCCCGCAGGAATAGGTGTTGTGGATGTCAGACCGGCTGCCGATGGTAGTGCTGGGCAGGTGTTGATAGACCCTATGACAAAAGAAATTATCGGCAGAGTTGCCGTATTGGGAGCCGATGGAAAGCCGAAGCTCGACATCAATGGTAAGCCCCTTTACCAGGTCAATGACCATTGGTTTATATTAAATGCAAAATTCATCTGGGAAAATGCCCCTCAAACCTCCAGTGCATCTGCCGTGTCTGTGGAATCTGACGGATATCGTGCCACCCCCGTCTCCGGTACGCGCACGACACCCCAGCGCACCAGGACAAAACGGGAAATTAAGGGCGTTTTCGAAGATTAATCACTGAGGTTTTGAGGTTGAAAGGATAAGATTAGGCAAACAATGAAATAAGTTTGGTGAACCAAAATGAATTTTCCTAAAGGTATTTTTCAAAAACTAAGTATTCTTAAGAGTAATTCGGTACTGCTTTTGCCAATTATATTGGCGCTGGTTGCCGTTATACTTTTTATACCCACACAGTTGATGAGCAGTAAGCTGAAGAAACGCATGGAGGATGAGAGCATTTCGAAAATGGGCAGACAAATTAAATCCCTCAGCACAAGCGTCGTTTCTCGCGACCAATGGAAAAGGCAGAAAGAGAACCAGTTGGTCTATGCAAACGATGCTAACCAAATAGCACTTTTATCTATGCGGAGTACTCAAAGGGAACTGTTAAGTTATAAGATATTTCCCGAGCCAAGAGGTACCTCGATGATGATATTCAAGGAGTTTGGCCAGGCGTATCGCACCGTAGTGGAGCAGCTGTTTGCTAATGCAGGCGCACGTGATTGTCCGACAGTTGAAGAGTTGCAGAGAGAATTGGAAAGCTCATCGTTAAGATTGCAGACGGGCAGAGGCAGCATTTACTACGGTGACAGAGATTTTACAGGAAGGTCATCGGGACGGTCAAGTCTCAGTCTCGGCGAGGTTGAAAGTAAGATAGTGGATGAGATTTGCCGAGAGAGAGCGAAATCAATTTCCTTTTATGCTAATCCTGCTGACTTGAGCGGATACGAATACTGGAAAGAATATCAATATAACGTTGAAATAAAAAAGGCCGTTGAAGATTGCTGGTATTACCAGTTAGCTTATTGGGTCATCGAGGATGTTTTCGACACAATAAACGCATGCAATGCTGGCTCAAAAAGTCCGGCCTCCGGTGTAGCCGGGTCACCGGTAAAAAGACTTCTGAGCGTGAATTTCGATATGGGTAGGGGCAGAGGTAGAAGTTACGGAAGTCCGTATGGGGAAAGGCGTTCTTCGGCTGACGCAACGACGACTGACAGCAGGCCTGTTTATATCTTATCACCTGAAAAAGCGCTTATAGAATCCTGCACGGGCAGAGTCTGCAACGACCATATTGATGTTATACATTTCAATGTCATCGTTGTAGTTCGTGCAAAATCGGTTTTACCGTTTATGCAGGAGCTTTGTAGTGCCAAGGAGCATAAATTCTCAGGTTTTTCAGGGGATGAGGAGCAGCAGAACTTCAAACACAACCAGATAACGATTTTGGAATGTAAGATGAGGTCTATCGACCGTACCGACCCGGACCATAATTATTATCGTTATGGTGAGGATGCTGTTGTGGAACTGAACATTTTCTGTGAGTACATCTTCAACAAAAAGGGCTACGATGAAATTATGCCGGAAGCGGTTAAAGAAGCAATGAAGGCAGTGGATTCAACGGAACAGACCAGCCGATGGTGAGAAAATATAAAATAAGAGCTTATAACAAAACTATCCGTTGCATTTTGTTATTCCCGGCCCTGCTTTCGCAGGAGTAAACTTGTCCCCGCGTAAGCGGGAAGCGGGAATCAAGATGCTTTTATTAAAGTTTTTATGTTTTGCTGTAGATTATAAGATTGAAATACAAATGTGGGAAGCGGAAGATGAGTAAAATAGGCGATATTCTCGAACAGCATATTGAAAAGATAGTTTTAGGTCTGGTTGGGCTTGTGTGTTTGTTTCTTTTGTTTTTTTGGTTTTTTATGAGTCCCAATTATGTCGAATACGATGGTAAGAAGTTTGGTGCTGGAGATATCGACGCTTACATCAGCGAACAGGCTGAGGTTTTAAAAGACAAGCTGAACCGGCCTCCTGTGCAGCCGGAGTCGAATCTGTCAAGGGCTCGAGAATTTTCCGCTCTCGTCCAGTCGTCCATAGGTGATATTGATGTCAGTGTCAGTCCGCCGGTTCCCCCTTTTATTTTAAGGGACGTGAGATTGGATAACAGGGCCTATCGTATTCCATATGTCGGTGAGGTCAATGACATAAAGATTCAGCATATCGGGGCTGTGGCTTACGTCCCTGTCGGTGAGATTAACGAACAGGTTTCTTATGAAAATGTGGAGAAAGAGCCGAATGACCTCGACCTTGTGACCGTTGAGGCAAAGATAGATGCTGCGGAGTTATATCGGAAATTTTATGAGAGTTTTGCCGGCCCAAGTATCAGGGAAGAATGGCGTGACCCATGTCTTGCACAACCTGTTTTTGCATCTGTTCAGTTGCAGAGACAGGAGCTCCTTAAGGATGGCAGCTGGAGCGACTGGCAGGTTGTGCCGCGAACCAAAATCGATGCAAACAGGCGGTTGTTTGAAGTAATAGAAAATATTGAGGAGCTTCCTCCGGGTGGTATTAAGGTGCGTATGCTGCAGTTTAACAGGCCGCAATTAAAAATTGACCTTTTACAACCGGAAGCATACAGGTTCGCATCTGCAAACGAACAGTGGTTTCCTCCTTCAGTGCATGATAAGTTCCTTGAGCAGAGAAGAACCGAGGAATTGCAGGCAAAACGCGAAGCGATGGAGCAGGCAAAGGAGGAACGTGAGCGCGAGCTGGAAGAAAAACAGCAAGAACGGCGCAGCAGAAGGACGGACACAGGACGAACGGGGGATACGATTGGAGGATATGGTAATTACGGTGACTCGGAAGGGCTTTATGGAAGAAGCAGGTCCGCAAGAGATACGAGGTCAACAAGAGGAATCAGCAGCCGAAGTGACCGCCGTACTGATACGGGGCGTTTAGCTGACAGAAGAACAAGAACGAGGGATGACCGTGATAGTGATAGATTGCGAGACGGTACAGTCAGAGAGACTTCTAATAAATCGTCAATGAATGATGTTTATCAGGAATTTGTCAATATCCAGATTACGCCGGCTACGGACCTTTCAAAGATGGATAAGCCGTTGGTTTTCTGGGCGCACGACGATACTGTAGAGCCGAAAAAGAACTATCGATATAAAATCCGGATAGGCGTTTTCAATCCAGTAGCGGGAACAAATCAGTTTGTAGAGCAGGATAAAATCCTGAAAAACAATGTTATATTGTGGAGTAACTTTTCCATGGTAACCGAGCCGGTGGATATTCCGGCAAGGCAGTACTTTTTCGCAAGTGATATACAAGAGGCAGCGAAGACCGTTACGGTGGATGTCTGCAAATACGTATTGGGTTACTGGTATAGTGAGAGGTTCGCCGTAAAGCAGGGGGAAGTCATAGGCAAGGTCAAAGAAGTTAAGCTGAAACCTGAAGAAGAAGAAAAGCAGGTTACAGCACCGCAGTCAATCGATTACAACATCGGCGCTGTTTTAGTGGATATTATGCCTGTGAGTGACTGGGCCGGCAGCGGGAAGCTTGCTCCCAGGAATTATTATGATATGCTTTACAGTTTTGACGGATTGAATATAGAACGTATGCCTGTTAAAGCAAGGTATTGGGTGCGGGAACTACAGGATGCGTTTGGTCAAATTCAAAGATTACAAAGGCAGACAAAGGAGCCCTTGCGTGCCTGGGAAAGCAGTGTGGGTGGACGTATACAGCGGGGCAGGGAGAGGGACTATTATGGTGAATATCGGGGCTATGAGGATGATTATTAATCTTATATATGTAACCCAGCCGTTTTTTGATTGAAATGTTACCAAATAACCTGCAGGGGCATCCGCTTAATCACATATTCAACTATTTATACTTGCCTTATCTATTCCATACTATTGAATATAAGCTATCTTGCTGTTTTTTTAACCTGACACTCCGCCCCCTGTTTTACTGATATCTCAATACTCACATCACCGTTCGTTATCCTGAACAGTCAGTTGATTAACCAGTTGTATTAAAACCTCTTTTCCTGATTTCCTGCTATATTAACATGATGGCCTGATTATCTTTCAACAACCAACAAACTATTAAACTTTTCTTGCCTTTTCTCGAATGATACTATATATTGTTGCTTTTTATGGTTGATACTTAAATATCAAGGTTGGAAATGGAATTAATCAGGAAAATCAAGCAAACCGAGGCTCATGCCCAGCGACTCATCGACAAGGCCAGGGCCGACGCAGCCGAACTGTCCGAACAGGCTCAACAACAGCGCAATCAGCTTCTCGAACAAGCCCGCCAGCAGAGGAAAAAACAAATCGAGGCAGCTGTCGCCGGGGCAAAGTCACAGGCTGAGACCGAGGTGCAACGGCTCAAAGACCACGCCCGTAACCAAAGCCGGCAGTTGCGACAAAATTCAGCCCATAAAATGGCCGCTGCAGCAGAAAAAGTAATGGATTACGTCACAAAATCATCCGCCGAAGCAGTGAAAACGCAATGACATCCCGCATTTTGTGATAGTTCTGAGGTAACTATGGCCGTTGCTCAAATGGCAAAAGTTATGATTGTAACCCATCGCTCGCAGGCCTCCGAGCTTCTCGAAGCTCTGCAGGCCGAAGGCATTTGCCAGATTCTAAACGCTGAAGAGGCGATGGTTACAAAAGATATGCCCGAGCTTACCGCCGCTGCTGAACAAGCTAAAGATGTTCAAACGCAGTTAAATCGGCTGCAAAAATGCATCGCTTTTCTCGATGGCTTCTCCGATACCAAAAAAGGTATCCTCTCGCCTCGCACCGTTGTCGATGAGAAATCTTACAATGAAGTTACCGCTCAGAATCAGCAAATTATCAGGATTACTGAACAGGCCGAGCAAATCGAGACAGCAATAGAAAAAGCAAAATCAGAAATTGAAAATCTCAATGCTACCTTGCAGATGCTCGAACCCTGGCAATCCCTCGAAAGTCCCGTGGAGGAGATTGTCCCTTCCAGAAATACCACCTGCATTGCAGGCCTGCTACCTGCTGAGCACTTCAAATCCGCACTCACCGGCCTGAGCGAGTTTGCCGCCGCAGTCCAGCAGGTATCGACAACCGACAACAAACACGCCTGCCTGATTGTCTGCCTCAAAGACCAGACCGACGATGTCCAGAAGCTCCTGCGTTCAGCCGGATTTGAGCAGGTTACTTTCGAATCGATGACCGGGAAAGCGGCTGATTTAATAAAGCAGCACAGCGAAAGGTTGAACTACGCCCATCAGCAGTTACGGGAATTCTCCGAGCAGGCAAAAATGCTTTCTAAAAACCTGCTTAAGGTTCGGATTTTTGACGACTATTACGATAATCTCTTAAAAAGAGAGCAGACCAAAGACACCGCCCCAGCCACGCAATCAACCGTCATTCTGGAGGGCTGGGTCAAAAAGCATAACTATAAACGTCTTGAAAAGATTGTCTCTAATTTCGATGCCGCTAATGTCACCCGAATCGAGCCCGCCGAGGGCGAGGAAATTCCCGTTGAAATAGAAAATAAACACATCATTAAGCCCTTCGAAGTCATAACGCGCCTTTACGGTATGCCCCGGCATTTCGAGGTTGACCCGACAGTCTTTCTGGCGCCGTTCTTTGCAATTTTCTTCGGCTTGTGTCTGACCGACGCCGGCTATGGCCTGGTTATCATTGCATTGATGATTTATTTAATTAAGAAGATTCAGGGTGACAAAAAGCTGATGTGGATGCTGGGAATATGCTCCGGCTTTACGGTCGTTGCGGGGGCTTTAACCGGCGGATGGTTCGGTGATGCCATACAGCAGTTTGTTCCTGCCTTACAGCCGGTCAGAGAAAGTATGATGTGGTTCGACCCGCTTGAAGAGCCGATGATTTTCTTTAAGCTGGCGCTTGGACTGGGTTATTTCCAGATTATGTTCGGCCTGATGATTGCATTCGGACACAAATTAAAACAGAAGGAATACGTATCGGCTGTCTGCGACCACCTCACCTGGCTGGTTATGTTGAATTCTATCGTTTTGCTTCTGGCTGGAAAGTTTGGTGTAATATCCGCTGAGACCGGCGGCAAATTCGGCCGGTTGGCTCTTGTGCCTGCTGCGATGATTTTGTTATTCAGCCATCGCGAAGGAAGCTGGCCGGGACGAATCGGTATGGGGGCGTATAGTCTCTTTAGCACAATTTTCTTTATGGGAGATGTCCTCAGTTATTTGAGGTTGATGGCGCTCGGGATGGTGACGGCGGGCCTGGCTATGGCAATTAATGTTATCGCGAAGATTGTTGGACAGATTCCTTATGGCATCGGGATAATCGCAATGATTTTGGTTCTTGTGGGCGGGCACTTATTTAATATAGGAATAAACGCTTTAGGAGCATTCGTCCACACAATGCGTCTGCAGTATGTTGAGTTCTTCCCGAAATTTTTCGTCGGTGGCGGCAGGTCATTTGAGCCGCTCAATAAAAAATATCAACATATATATATAAAAAAGTCGGATGAAGCTGTTTAGTAAGAAAGTGAGGTTTAAAAGATGACTGACGGATTGACATTGGCTTTGATTGGCGCAGGATTAGCGGCACTGCTGGCAGGCATCGGCTCAGCTATCGGCATTGGAATTGCCGGAAGAAGCGCCACGGGTGTTCTCAGTGAAAAACCCGAACGATACGGCCAGATGTTCCTTATGGTCGTTCTGCCCGGCACGCAGGGTTTCTACGGATTTTTGGCTGCATTTCTTGTGATGCTCAAGCTCAACTTTTTCGGCGGGACCGGCGTTTCACAGTTGACCACTACACTTGGTGTGCAGGTATTGATGGCCTGCCTGCCGATTGCATTTGCTGGCCTGGTCAGCGCCATCTTTCAGGGAAAAGTCTGTGCGGGCGGTATCTTGATGGCCGCCAAAAGACCCGAGATGGCCTTCAAGGCGGGCGTTGTCTATGCTGTTATGGTCGAGGTTTACGCCGTTCTCGGACTTTTGGTAACGATGTTTATGCTTATGTTTGGAATCGCCTGGCCAGCCGTTGCATAAGATAAGCGATTGTAACTAAAATATTATGCTCATTAAAGCGTTTTATAAATTATGGAAGCTGAAAAAGTAACTGGAAAAATCCTGGCTGAGGCCGAAGAGCAGGTTCAGAAGATAAAAAGCGAAGCCGAGCAAAAACTGGCCGAAGAAAAGGCAAAGCTCGACCGGCAGTTAAGAGATTTCGGAGAGCAAACAAAGGTTCTTGCTGAAAAAGCCGCCAAGGATAAAAAATCTCATATCCTTGCTGCGACAAGAATGGCCCTTGCCAAAGAGCTCCTCGCAGAGAAAAGAAAAATCCTCGACGAAGTCTTTCAGGCCGCTCTCGATGGCTTGCAGAAGCTGCCCGACGACCAATACCGCAATCTTATTGCAAAACTAATGCTTGAAGCTGCTGAAACCGGCGAAGAGGAGGTCATCATTGACAAAAATGAAGAACGTATCGACCAGCAACTCGTTGAAAAAGTCAATGAGCGGATGAGTTCCGGCAAAAAAGCTGACTTGAAGCTGTCCGACCAGAAGCAGGATATCGGCGCGGGTTTCATCCTTAAACGCGGCAAGGTAAAAACCAATGTCACTTTCGATGTGTTACTAAATAATGCCCGAAAACAGCTCGAAATCGGTTTGGCAAAAGAACT
>CAZBWE010000078.1:5380-9985 GCA_964495465.1 uncultured Pirellulales bacterium | reverse complement strand
TATCCGTTGGAACAGAGCACATTGACGATATAATCGCCGACTTCGAAAACGCTCTAAAACAAAGTCAAAAGTAAGTGTGAATAAGGATTTTTAAAACGAGATACGAGTAACAAGCAACGAGTAACGAGAAAATGTGGGATTATACGGAAAAAGTTAGAGACCATTTTTTCAACCCGCGAAACGTCGGTGAAATTGAAAATCCCGATGGTGTCGGTGAGGTCGGCTCTCTGGCCTGCGGCGATGCCCTGAAGCTGACCTTCAAGCTCGACAAAAACGGCAAAATCGCCGATGCAAAATTCAAAACCTTCGGCTGTGCAAGCGCAATTGCCACCTCATCGGTTCTGACCGAAATGATAAAGGGCAAAACGCTCGAAGAGGCAGCGAAGATAACAAACAAAGACATCGCCGACTATCTTGGCGGCCTGCCCGAGCAGAAAATGCACTGCTCCGTTATGGGCAGAGAGGCCCTCGAAGCCGCTATCGAAAACTACAGAACCGGCGGAAAGAAAAAACACGAACTCGAAGGCAACGTCGTCTGCACCTGCTTCGGAGTAACCGACAGGGAAATCGAACGCGTAATAAAAGAAAACAACCTGACGACTGTCGAACAGGTAACGAACTACTGCAAAGCCGGCGGCGGCTGCGGCGGCTGCCGGGGCGAAATCGAAAAGCTCATCGAAAAAATTCAGGGTGATAAACTAAAACAACCTGTCCCAATCATACCCCGCCAAGGGACAAAATTGACTAATATCCAGAAGATTCAACTGATTCAGCAGACAATTAGTGAGCAAATTCGTCCCGCCCTCCGCGCTCACGGCGGAAATATCGAGCTGATAGACGTCGAAGGCAACAAGGCCATCGTCGCCTTTAGAGGAATGTGCGCCCGGTGCCGCTTGGCAGAGTTTACTATAAAAGACGTCGTCGAAGCAAAGTTAAAAGAGTTTGTCTCCAAAGACCTTTATGTCGAGGAAGACAAGGATTCTGCAGACCAGCCACACAACCATAGAGAATGACTCAATGTATGAATGATATGTTTGTTTTGAACATTTGAATTTTGATATTCGATATTGTTTCGTATTTCGATACTTGTCCTGAGCAAGGTCGAAGGATTCGAATTTCGGATTTTGGAAATGAAGACCATATACTTTGACAATAATGCCACCACTAAAGTTGCCGAAGAAGTATTAGAGGAGATGAAGCCCTTATTCTGTGATATTTACGGCAATCCTTCCAGTATGCACACCTTTGGTGGACAAGTCGGCCATAAAATCAGCAAGGCCCGCGAACAGGTTGCAGCCCTGCTTGGCTGCGAGCCGAGCGAAATTATTTTCACAAGCTGTGGCACCGAGAGTGACAACACTGCAATAAAAGGCACTCTTGCCGCTTATCCTAATCGACGCAAGGTAATAACCACTCGTGTTGAGCATCCCGCCGTATTAACTGTCTGCCGTGAGCTGGAAAATCACGGCTATACAGTTGTGGAATTGTCCGTGGATAAACTCGGTCGTCTTGATTTAGCAGAACTGGAGGATAAGCTCGACAACGACACCGCAATCGTTTCGATTATGTATGCCAACAATGAAACGGGCGTCATTTTCCCCATCGACAAAATCGCCGAAATGGTTGCCGACAAAGGCATCGTCTTTCACTCCGATGCGGTCCAGGCCGTTGGCAAATTCCCTTTGAATCTTTCAAATAGTAATATCGATTTACTAAGTCTCTCTGGCCATAAGCTGCACGGGCCCAAAGGCATTGGCGTGCTTTACGTCAAAAAGGGAACGCGGCTTTCTCCATTTATGTTAGGAGGCCATCAGGAATCAGGCCGAAGAGCTGGAACAGAAAATGTCCCCGGCATAATCGGCCTCGGTAAGGCCTGTGAATTGGCTGCACAAAATCTCGAACAGGAAAATAACAATGTCAAATACCTGCGTGACAAACTGGAAAATGCGATTTTGGGAAAATGTCCAGATTCCCGCCTAAACGGCGATAAGGAAAACCGTCTGCCCAATACCACCAATATCAGTTTCGAGTTCATCGAGGGCGAAGCGATTCTACTTATGCTCGATAAATACGGCATCTGTGCCTCCAGCGGCTCTGCCTGCACATCCGGCTCACTCGAGCCTTCTCACGTCCTGCGCGCGATGGGCGTTCCTTTCACCGCTGCTCACGGCTCAATCCGTTTTAGCTTGTCAAGATACAACACCGAAGAAGAGGTGGACTTTACCATCGAAAAACTCCCACCAATCATCACCCGCCTCCGTGAACTTTCGCCTTTTGTAGGAAGCAAAAGGAACAATGCCCATGCCTAACGCAAAAAGAACAAAGAGAAAAAAAGATTTGATAGGGCAAAGACAAAAT
Source organism: uncultured Pirellulales bacterium (assembly GCA_964495465.1). GTDB lineage: Bacteria > Planctomycetota > Phycisphaerae > Sedimentisphaerales > Anaerobacaceae > CAZBWE01. The sequence goes on along the minus strand of CAZBWE010000078.1, from coordinate 7,627 downwards.
CCGGAACACACGCTCAATGATGCAAAATTGAAAATTGCTCTCACAGACACAAAGTGGAGGAAAACCTACCTTACAGAATTCCTTGAACGTGCAGAAAAGAATACACCGATTTCATACGTAAATCTGAAAGGTTATTTCGAGATGTTCGAGTAGTCTGTCAAGTTAGATTCGATGGGTTGTCATTCCGCACTTGATGCGGAATCCAGCATTTCAAAGATGTGGATTCCTGCGCTCCGTCGCCATAGCTTTGGAGCGTCGGCGACTTTCGCAGGAATGACAACTCACAAAGTCAATTCTGACAGACTACGAGAGCATAGGGCAGCTTTTCAAACTGGCAATAGAAAATATACAATATTCAGATAAAAGCAGTTTGGCAGCTTCTTCGCTTTAAGGGCATGCCCGTGTAAACTTCCTTGCGTCTGTCCGGCTCTCATCAAGTGGTTTGTTGCCTGAATGTTATGCACAATTGCGTGTGTGTATTGAAAATACACCGTACGCTTTCAATCCAATCTATCCGTATAAATTCAAAGGAATCAATCCACACAACAAGGAACTAATGTTAGCTATTGTGTTGGACGATGCTATCTGATTTTTCCTAAGATGTCCCAATAAGCACCCCTGGCGCCTTCTCGAATTGCTCTGACCAGCGGCAGATTCTCATTGTAATTATAGCTGGAAGGAACACTATCTCCCAATGCTTCAGAGTCAATCTCATCGGCAGGAGCAAAGAACCTTCGGTCATCACCAATCAAATCCCTTACGAGCTTTGCCGGCTGTTCGCCAAGAGCGCTGGAAATGTAAAAGGTCGGCTTGAAGAAATCTATCGGGCCGGTATATTTTCTACGGATATTAAAATTTCTTCCCTGTTTTAAATCGCGGGCAGCTATTTCGCCCATAGCCGTGCCAGGGTATATCCTTATGCCAAGCGCGGCACCGGCACAATCTGGATTTATCTTTTTCATAAAATCAATTGTCTCGGCTACTGTTTGCGGTGTTTCGCCGGGCCCGCCAAGCAAGAGGTCTATCATAACCGTAATCCTGTTTTGCCTGCAAAGCCGAACCACATCAGCGATATGCTGCTTTCCGTGCTGCTGTCTGTAGGTTTTGAGCATAGAAGAGCAGGCGGAATCACCCGTAAAATCGATACCGGCACAGCCAGCCTCGGCCATATTTTTGGCTAAATCCTCATCAAACGGCACCGGCAACATATAAGCATACCAGCGAATCCTGCTGCCAAGAGAACGCCTGTTAATCTCTTCGCAGATTGCGTAACAGTGACTTCGAGGAACATTCAGCTCGGAGTCGCAAAAATGCAATACATCTATCCCCTGCGACAATAACACCTGAATTTCATCGACGACCTCGGAAGGGCTACGCAGTCTGAGCTTTGTTCCTTTTGCCAGTGGGTCGGCACAATAAATACATTTGCGGTCGCAGCCTCGTTTTGTTTCTACGCCGCATTGTCCGCCTTGTTCGAAGTAACTGGGGTTATCAATAAAATCCCGGGCAGTTGTCAGCGAAATGTGGTCCGGCCAGTTCGGCGGATTACTGATAATCCTGCCATCCTTTCGCCAGAGGAGCCCCGGAACCTCGGTAAAATTCTGCGGTCCCTGCAACTGGCGAATGAGTGAAATTATTGCCGTCTCGCCGTCGCCGTGTATTCCAAAATCAGCACCCGTATATTCAACAATTTGTCTGGGAAAAACGGAAAAGCCGACACCACCAATTACAATCGGAGCATTGGTCAGACTTCGGATGCTCTCAATGGTGCCTTTTAACCCGGGGACAAACCAATCGGCATTCGGCCAAAAACAATCATCCACGTTTCGAAAGGAAAGGCCAATCAATTGCGGCTGCTGATTCGAAAAATATTGTTTGAGGGCCTCGGCGGGGTCCTGTGCTAAAGCAAGGTCGAGGACCTCTACGTCAATTTCCGCCTGTTCGGCTGATCCGGCCAGGTAGTCCAGACCGACCGGGCCAATCAGAGGCAGCATTCTGTTTGTGTTTATTAAAGTCAGCATTTTTCGACAATCACGTTATTTCAGGATTATAAAAAACAAGAGGCCGGTTTTCAAAACCGGCCTCTAATAAAGAAAAGTAATAAACCGGAAACAATGTTTTAGAATTTATACATTGCCTTCAAGCTTACCCAATATTCGTCTTCCTTATTGACCGAATCATCCCAGGATGACTGATAAAAGAAACCCGGAGTAAAGGAAAGATTTTTGCCAAGGTCAAATTCTGTTG
>CAZBWE010000078.1:0-5280 GCA_964495465.1 uncultured Pirellulales bacterium | reverse complement strand
TGATAAAAGAAACCCGGAGTAAAGGAAAGATTTTTGCCAAGGTCAAATTCTGTTGAGATACCAAAAACAGCATTTGACCAGTCCTGGTCAACATTGCTGCCGGTTGGGCTGACGCCGTCGTTATAAACAAATTCTGAGTGCAAATTCAGAGTTCTTGGGTCCCCTGTAATGGGGCAAGTGATCTTCAGGCCATAGTCGAGCATAAAGATATGCGCCCAGCCGGAGGCGGTTCCTCCGGTAGGCGAAGCAGCGCCCACCATTGTCCCGCTATTAGAAGGCCATAGCTTTACAAGGACATATGAAGGAACTAATCCTTCGACCGGCAAAATATTCGGCCAGGAAAAGATTGCATGAACTTCCTGCAGGTCTATGCTTTGAGTTGTGTGACTGGTTCTGTCCGGATAATTGTAATAGACGTATCCGACCCTGTAGTTAGTTGCATAGGGCTTATCAGAAAACATTCGGTTCTGATAGTAAAAGTTGTAATCCCAGCGTTCATTCAGCTCAAAACCGCTTGAATTGGCCCTGTGTGCAGTTGTGTTAATACCAAAACCTGTGCCAAACAAATCCACGTCAATAAACGGATGGATTGCAGAGTGGTCATCGTAAACGTCGAATCCTCTCCAGACGTATTTGCTGCTGAATTCCACACCTACCGCCCCATGCAATCCGGATTCCTGAGCATTGACCATACTTACTGCTGCCAACAAGACCCCCACACTCACTAAAAGTCCTTTTCTCATAATCATTCCCTTTAAAAAACTCAGATTGACCTAAAAAAACTTTTTTACCATTTACCGCTTTTTCTTACCTCTGCTTTCGGATAACTTTCAAGAGCTTTGGTATATTTTTTCAGTTCCGTTTCTGGCAGCTCAAAGTCGGTGAGCTTTCCTGAAAGATAAGCATCGTATCCCGTCAGGTCCATCAGCCCATGTCCGCTGTAGTTGAATAAAATCATTTTTTCTTTACCTTCCTCTTTTGCCTTCTTGGCCTCATCAATAACAGCCGCCAAGGCCTGGCTTGTCTCGGGAGCTGGAATAAATCCTTCGGTCCTGGCCCATATTAGAGCGGCTTCGTATGACTCTAACTGATGGTATGCCCTCGGCTCCATCAGACCTTCGACAATCGCCTGGCAAATCAGCGGTGCCATACCATGATATCGGAGCCCGCCGGCGTGAATCGGAGGCGGAATAAATGCGTGTCCGAGCGTAAACATAGCAAGAAGCGGTGTTGTGCAAGCGGTGTCGCCAAAATCATAAGCGAACGGCCCGCGAGTCATCGTCGGACAAGCGGTCGGCTCGACAGGAACTATCTTGATGTCGGCGCCGTTAATCTTATCAGCAACAAACGGGAAAGAAAGACCCGCAAAGTTGCTTCCGCCACCGGCACAGCCAATAACTATATCAGGCGATTTCTCACCTATTTGGGCCATCTGTTTCTTCGCCTCAAGACCTATTATTGTTTGATGAAGAAGGACATGATTAAGCACGCTTCCCAGCGAATAGCGGGTCTTGCCGGATTTATCGGTTACGGCCTGCTCAATGGCCTCACTGATGGCAATTCCCAGACTGCCGGGTGTATCAGGCATTTCTTCCAGCACTTTTCTGCCGGCATTTGTTTCCGGGCTTGGGCTTGCCACGCAGTTTGCACCCCATACCTGCATCATCATTTTCCTGAACGGCTTCTGGTCGAAACTTATTCTGACCATAAAGACCTTACACTCGAGCTCAAGCAGCTTGCAGGCAAATGCCAGGGCGCTGCCCCATTGGCCGGCCCCGGTCTCAGTTGTTATCTTCTTGATTCCAAACTGTTTGTTATACCATGCCTGAGCTACCGCTGTATTTGGTTTATGGCTTCCGGGCGGGCTGACGCTTTCATCTTTGAAGTATATACGTGCTGGTGTATCAAGATATTTTTCCAGATATACCGCTCTTCGCAGCGGTGTCGGCCGCCAGCGATAAAGTATGTCGAGGATTTCCTCCGGGATATCTATCCATCTTTTCGTGCTCACCTCCTGTTCGATGAGGTTCATCGGAAAGACAGGCGCGAGCATTTCCGGCCCGATTGGTTTACCATCAGGCCCAAGCGGCGGGAGCGGCGGGGTGGGCAGGTCAGCCGCTAAATTGTACCATTGACGCGGGATGTCGCTCTCATCCAGCGGAATTTTGATGTTATTCATTTAAATTCTCCTGAGTTTAAGGTTAATTCATCTATTCATCTTTATAATCGGCAACGAATGCTAAAAAACTGAGTTTTATTGCTCGTATATGCAAAAGTCAAATGCGGCAATTCTATAAATCCACACGTCTTATAAAAATTTTTTGTGTCACCGGCAAACCTGATATTCACCCGAATTGATGGTTTTTCGCTATAGAAATACGGAAGCGTTTTAAGACCAAATTCCGATAAATAATTATAAAATGGACAAATTCCTGAAATAATAAGATTTTGTTCGATGTTATCGAAGTTTGTAAGTTTTTAGCAATAACAGCACTGATTTCAGTTTAGCAAAATCGGCTCTAAAAATGGTTTTTTAAGAAGGCCGGAGCACCCAGCTACGCTGTAAATGACGAAAAATGATTCAGAATGTTAATTGCTATTGAAGAATTACAGGTAATACACTAATATCTGGCTATATGCGAAATTTTGAAAATGTAAAACGAATCGTCGTAAAGATAGGCACTAATATACTGACCAGGGGCAGCGGTGTAAATACGGGGTATGTCGGGAAAATTGCCCTGCAGATAGCAGCACTACTGAAAACCGGCAGGCAGGTGGTTATCATCAGCTCCGGCGCCATCGGGATGGGGAGGGGTCAGTTATCAAAGGAACAGGGGGGCAGGTCGACAGGAGCAAAGAAAGGACACGATATAAAGATGCGGCAGGCGTGTGCGGCAATCGGACAGCCGTTGTTGATGGCTGAATACAGAAAGGCGTTCACCCGCTACGGCGTTACCGTCGCTCAAGTGCTGCTTACCGCAGAGGTCTTCAACAATCGAAAAACATATCTTAACCTTCGCAACTCCATCGAGACACTTTTGAAATTAGGCGTTGTGCCCATCCTGAATGAAAACGACAGCGTAAGCACTGATGAGATTGGCACGGCCTTCGGAGATAACGATAAACTAAGCGCACTTACCGCCAGCAAGCTCGATGCGGACCTGCTTATTATGCTCAGCGATATTGACGCACTCTACGATAAGAACCCGCGAGTGCATTCCGACGCTCAGCCGATACCTGCGGTGTTCGAGATAACGGATGATATCATTAAGTCTGCGGGCGGCAAAGGCAGCGAGCACGGCACCGGCGGAATGAAGACAAAAATCGAGGCAGCAAAAATCGCATCCAACGCCGGATGCCGTATGGTGCTGGCCAACGGAAGGATAAAAAACATAATCGGGAAAATTATCGCAGGCGAGGAAATCGGCACGCTATTTTTGTCCAAACGAAAATTAAGCAACCGTGCAAGGTGGATTCTAAACAGCACGCCTTCCGGGACGATACGCATCGACGATGGGGCAATGAAGGCGGTTAAAAATCACAAGAGCTTACTTCCCAGCGGAGTAGCCGGCATCGAGGGAACGTTCGAAGCGGGTGCGGTAGTTATGCTGAACGATAACGCAAAGGCGGTAACGAATCTGAGCAGCACGCAGTTAAAATCGCTTGCCGGCAAACACAGCTCCGAGATTCGCAAAATCCTCGGGCCAAAACACCGCGACGTTGTTGCGATACCGGAAGATATCGTAATCATCGATGCTTGATACTGGATGCTCGATTCTGGATACCGGGTACCGGACGGAGGACAAAGGATGGAGGATGAAATCGAATATCGAACAAGGAACACTGAATTAAGAAGCAGAAGACGGGGGACCCGGCTTTGCAAAGGGCTATGCCAAGGCGGGCAGGGCGTGAAGTTTGAAACGTGGCCGTTCCGGCGACGGCTAAATAACCCGCCGTGAAACGGCGGGCTAAATATGGATTCCCGCGCTCCGTTGCTATAGCTTTGGAGCGTCGGCGACTTACGCGGGAATGACAGGAAAAGCAATACTGTCTTTTCAGAAACAATACTTTCAGGGAGTCAAGGGTTAAGACGTGATACGGTTTAGGTGCATTTATTGTGGGCAGAGAATCCTGGCGCGTGACGATGGGTATGGCAAGAGAGGGAAATGCCCCAATTGCCAGCATATACTGGTTGTTCCAAAAACGACCAAAGGCAGACCCGCCATCAGCTGGGACAAAGAGCCAATGCCCGACCGGTCCAAGCGGCCCAAACAGCGTGTTTTAGCACAATGGGAAAGGGACATTAATTTAGGGCCTGATCCGCAGGCAGATGCGGCGATAGAGCTCTTTAAAGAGAGTTTTGGTTTTCTTGTTCCTACGTACGATAAACTATCGATACTCCTGATGGTAGTGACGTTGATTCTGCTATTTGTGATAAATATCGGGATGCGAGACTTGATTCACCATATGCATACTTATTGGCGTATTTATTTCTTGTCATCATGTATGTTGTGCTTTGGTGTTTGTATTTATCATGCCGTGATATCCAATATAGAAACTGTTGAAGAAGCCGACTACAAAAACAAATATATGTTATTCTCCGCCGTCTTGGGAAATGCGGCTATTGGTATTATTGCAGGTGTGTATGTGCTAAGAAATGCCGTTTTCAACTGGCTGCTTGTCTTTCCGATATGGAACATAATCAACAGTATTCTACTGCTGCTAATGTTTGGATTCAGGATTATCGACGAAGATTGTATAAGCGACCGTAAAGCCACGTTCTTTCAGATTATTCTCGGCCTGATAGCAGTTATGGTCATTTTTGTGCTCTGCAACTATATCTTCAAATTGTATTGGGCGATAACTTTCTCGATATGCATTGTATATACAACCAGTTTCGACAGGGCCCTGCAAAATGTTTTCCCCGGTCTGATGGATAGAGGGGACGATTGAAATTCGAATCCGCCGTCGCTGAGGCTATGGCGGGACAAGTATCTAAATCCTACCCGGCTTCGCTAAGGCTACGCCGAGGCGAGAATCCGAAACAAATCCGAATTACCAAAATTCAAATGTTCAAAACAAAAACCACTAACAAATCCCAATAAAAAGATTCGGGACAAGTTAGTTAATTTGCTGATTGGTGAGTTGTAAAAGGTCAAACTTACCGTGGTGGGATTTTGGCGTTGACAATTCGATTTCAATAGTCAATAATCATTGAGATGTTAGGCCGAAGTGGCGGAACCGGCAGACGCGCAGGATTCAAAATCCTGTCCTGGCAAC
>CAZBWE010000077.1:0-10058 GCA_964495465.1 uncultured Pirellulales bacterium | reverse complement strand
TCTTCCGCAAAGGCCGGCGCAAGTATCTGCAGGCCGATAGGCAGATTATTATCGTCGAACCCGCAGGGGATACTTATTGCCGGGACACCGGCCAGATTGGCTGCGATTGTATATATATCCGAAATATACATCGTCAGCGGGTCGTCGATTTTCTCTCCGATTTTGAAGGCGGTTGTCGGTGAGACCGGCATCATAATACAATCACACTTCTCAAAAGCGCTGGTGAAATCGCCGCGTATTAAATTTCTAACCTTCAGGGCCTTTAAATAATAGGCATCATAATAGCCGCTTGAAAGGGCGTAAGTTCCGAGCATTATCCGCCTTTTTACTTCTTTGCCAAACGCCTCAGCCCGGGATTTGGAATAAACCTCAATGTAATCCTGCGGATTTTTGGTGCGATACCCGTAATGCACGCCGTCATAGCGGGCAAGATTGCTCGATGCCTCGGCGGTGGCAATTACGTAATAAGCAGCAATCGCATAATCCAGATGAGGCATATTTATTTCTGTAATCTCGGCTCCGAGTTTTTCATAGGCATCGACAGCATCAGCGATGGCCTTTTGAACCTGCTGGTCAGCCCCGGCGTTGAACTGCGGCACAACGGCTATTTTGAGATTGTCGAGCGGCTCATCGAGCTTTTCGAGATAATCACAAACAGGTGTGGTGGATTCATCAACGCTGGTGCTGTCTGCGGGGTCGTGACCGGCGATAATGTTCATCATCAAGGCCGAGTCTGCAACCGTGCGTGTAATCGGCCCAATCTGGTCCAAGCTGGAGCCATAAGCGACAAGTCCGAAGCGTGAGACCCTGCCGTATGTCGGCTTTAGACCGACAACACCGCAAAAACTTGCCGGCTGGCGAATCGAGCCGCCTGTGTCGGAGCCGAGTGCGGCAAAGCATAAATGTGCAGCAACAGCAGCGGTAGAGCCGCCGCTGCTTCCGCCCGGCACGCGAGTAGTATCCCAGGGATTAACGGTCTGCTTCAGGCCGGAATTCTCCGTGCTCGAACCCATCGCAAACTCGTCCAGATTTGTTTTGCCTATTATTACGGCATCGGCAGCGAGCAGCTTCTCAACAACGGTTGCGTTATAGGGGGCGTGGAAATTCTCCAATATCTTCGATGCACAGGTAGTAGCACCGAAAGTGGTGCACATATTGTCCTTTATAGCAACCGGCACACCGGCCAATTGGCCTACCGGCTTACCGGCAGCTATTTTGTCGTCTATATCGCCGGCTTTGGCCAGGGCTTGTTGTTTGAATGTACTGATGTAGGTGCCGAGGACAGGGTCATTTTTTTCTATTGCCTTGAAAACGGATTCTGCGGCTTCGGTGCTTTTGACCTGTCCGGCTGCGATTTGGTCTCGCAGCTCTTTACAGTCCATATTCAGCAATTCGTTCGCCATAATCGCTAATGAAATACGAAATTCTAATTTCTAAATTCTAAACAATATCAAAACTCAAATGTTCGAATGACCAAAACTTTTATGCTTTTGAAATTCGGTCATTGGGATTCGCTTCGGATTCCTAACTTCGTGCTTTGTGCTTTGAATTTGGTTTTATGCTTTACTGGTATCATCAAGTATTTTGGGCACTTTGAAGAAGCTGCCATCCCGCTGCGGGGCATTTGCAAGGGTCTTTTCTGTGCCGAGGGGTTCTTTGACTTCATCGGCACGGAATACGTTGCTGATTGGCAGACAATGTGCGAGCGGCTCTACACTGCTGGTGTCAAGCTCGTTGAGCTTTTCCATATATTCAAGAATTGCACTTAGCTGGCCTGTGAATTCCTCGATTTCTGCTTCGGACAACTGCAGACGAGACAGCTTTGCGACCTTCCGGACCTGCTGCTGGTCGATTTTTTCCGCCATTTTTTAAATACTCTTATCCACGAATTTCCACGTATTAACACTAATTGTAAAATATTACAGAACTACTCTTTTGTATTCAAAACTCTTTTGGCCAAAGTTCAAAATTATACCCAGTTTCACACCTGTTGCTTTCAAATAATGAATAACCTGGGATACATGTTCTCCAACGATTTTGTCAACTGTCTTCAATTCCAATATTATCTTTCCATCAACAAGTATGTCTGCATAATACTGACCAATAACCTGATCTTGAAACATAACATTAATAGGAGACTGTTGTTCAGCTTCGATCTTTGCTTGTTTAAGAAGCAACATCAATGCATTTTCATATACTTTTTCAAGAAAACCATTTCCTAATTCATTATGAACTTTCATTGCTAATCCAACGATAGAATATGATAAGTCTTTATATAATATTTTTTCATCTTTTACACACATAACTTTTTGGTGTAAATTAGTGCTAATTCGTGGATAAATAAATTATACAAAAAAAGCGAGGCAGAACCCGCCTCGCCGTAAATAGTTCACACGCAAAAACCTTTTCAACCGGTGGCCTTCTCGGCAGGTTTGTAATCTCGTTTTTGCGGCTTTTGGACAAGACCCATATGAATGGCCTTGGCTGAGACCTTAATCCTGCAGACCTTGCCGTTAACCACGGCCCTGACTTTCTGAATGTTGGGCTTAAACTTTCTCTTGGTAATGCCGGTAACTTTCCTGCCAACACCACCAAGATACTTTGCCTTACCACGGCGGGCAATGCTTGTGCCCGATGTTGTTCGCTTACCTGTAAAATAACAAACTCTTGACATCAAATATCTCCTGTTTTCGTATATCGTGAAGCGTATTTTGCTACAGAAATCACTAAATATACGGTTTTATATAAAAATTGCAAGAACAAAGCAAGATTTTACCGTAAAAATCCGTTGAGTGCAAATACTTTTCCAAAATAGTATCGGTTCACGGCAGAGGCTCGGATGTGCAGGATACTTGTCCCGCCCCTTCTGAAGGGGCGGGACTTGCGTTTTGGGCGTTGCAGCATATAATAACGCGGTATGAATATTCTTGGAATATCGGCGTTCTACCACGATAGTGCAGCGGCCCTTGTCCGCGATGGCGAAATCATTGCGGCTGCGCAGGAAGAACGATGGACAAGAATAAAACACGACAATCGATTCCCGTCAAATGCGGTTGAATATTGTCTCGAAGCAGGGGGGCTTGGTGCGGAAGAGCTTGATTATGTGGTCTTCTACGAAAAGCCGTTGGTGAAATTCGAGCGTCTTCTCGAATCCTACATTGCTTATGCCCCACGAGGCTTCAGGCAGTTTTTGATGGGTATGCCGTTGTGGCTGCGCCAAAAGCTGCATCTGCCGAGAGAAATGGACAAGGCCCTCGGCCATAAATACAAAGGCCGATACGTCTTTACCGAGCACCACGAATCCCACGCTGCAAGTGCTTTTTTCCCTTCGCCCTTCGAAGAGGCGGCCATTTTGACAATGGATGGAGTGGGTGAATGGGCGACAGGCAGCTTCGGTGTTGGGAGAGATAACAAAATTGAGTTGCACAAGGTGATGCACTTTCCTCATTCTTTGGGACTTCTGTATTCTGCCTTTACGTATTTCACCGGCTTTCGTGTCAACTCAGGTGAGTATAAGATGATGGGCCTGGCGCCTTATGGCGAGCCGAGATATTACGATGTCATAATGGAGAAACTCATCGACCTCAAGGAAGACGGCTCATTTCGGATGGATATGTCATATTTTCCATACTGCCATAAAATGGTGATGATAAGCACCAAATTCGAGAAGCTTTTCGGGGGACCTGCTCGCAGTGTGGAGGCACCACTTACCGAACGCGAGATGGATATTGCCGCATCCATCCAGGCGGTGACAGAAGAGATTATGCTGCGGGCCGCCAGATATGTCCACCAGCAGACAGAAATGAAGAATCTCGTCCTGGCCGGCGGTGTCGCCCTGAACTGTGTCGGTAATGGCCGTATCCTTCGCGAGGGGCCGTTCGATAGTATCTGGATTCAGCCGGCAGCAGGAGATGCCGGGGGAGCTCTTGGTGCGGCCCTGTTTGTATGGTATCAGTTACTCGGCAACGAACGTAAAACTGACGGCAATGATAAGCAGAAGGCGTCACTTTTAGGGCCGCAATACAGCAATGAACAAATCCGGCAGTATCTTGACTCGATTAACGCTAAATATCACGTGCTGGCCAGAGAGCAGGAGGTGTTTGACACGGTGGCGGAGATGATAAACGAAGGCAAAGTAATCGGGTGGTTTCAGGGGCGGATGGAATTCGGGCCACGCGCTTTAGGTAGCCGCAGTATTATAGGTGATGCCCGCAGTGAGAAAATGCAATCGATAATGAATCGCAAAATTAAGTTCCGTGAGTCTTTTCGCCCGTTTGCACCGTGCGTTTTACGAGAGGATGCGCATAATTATTTTGAGATGAAAGATGGGCAGGACAGCCCGTATATGCTTCTTGTTGCCTCGGTGAAAGAGAATAAGCGTCTGCCGGTCTCGATACCGGTAGAATCACTAAAAGGGCTGGACAAATTAAAGGTGAAACGAAGTGTCGTGCCGGCCATTACCCATGTGGATTACTCGGCACGCATCCAGACTGTCGATGCTGAACGTCATCCGAAACTACACCGTTTGATGGGTGTGTTTAAGGAAAAGACCGGTTGTCCGGTCATTATCAATACGAGCTTTAACATCCGGGGCGAACCAATTGTTTGCTCGCCGGAGCATGCGTATCGATGTTTTATGGCTACGAATATGGACGTTCTGGTTATGGAGAACCTTATTCTTTACAAAGAAGAACAACCACAGGCCAAACAGTATCAGATAGATGAATATAAGGCCCAATTCGAACTGGATTGAGATAGTTTCTGAACGAGGGAAACAAAAATGTCATTGGCTGAGATAAAGTGGCATCCGGACAGGAAAGAGCTTCGCAATTTCGCGATAGTTACTCTGATTGCGTCGGCGGTTATTTCGGCGCTCCTTTACTTTCTTAAGGGTCTGCCAATACAGTGGTGCGCAATTATCTGCGCCGGCGGACTTATTGTTTTTCTAAGCAGCTTTGTCAGCATCAAAACAACCAGAATAATTTACCTGAGTTTAATATTGATAACACTACCGATTGGATACATAGTCAGCTTTATATTGTTAGCGGCTTTTTACTTTCTGCTGCTGACTCCGGTCGGATTTGCGTTTCGGTTGTTAGGTCGGGACCCGTTAGGCCGAAAATTTGACCCTGAAGCAGACAGCTACTGGATTGCACACCAACCGCCCGAAGGGCTGGACCGCTATTTCCACCGGTTCTAAAATGTGGAGAAAATTATGCCAGAAAAAATACAACCCGATGGTTTTAAAGAGCTTGCTCAAAAAAAACGTGCGAATCTGCTTGCGGAGTTTTGGTATTTCCTCAAACACAGTAAAAAGTGGTGGCTTCTTCCGATACTGATTGTGCTTTTGCTTCTGGGCCTGCTCGTTCTGCTCGGCGGCACCGCAATAGCACCGTTTATTTATCCGCTGTTTTGACATTTAACTGCCAAAACAAACGGGCTCAAACCATCGGCGCAGTTTGCAGGGATAGCTATGAAAAAAAATCTCGACAAATGGATTATTACGGCAATTCTGATAATCGTTAACCTATTATTCTGGATAATCCCCTCCGATTTGGCCTATAACGTGGCACAGGAAAGAGACATCCTGCTGGGCAGATACACCGTCGACCATTTCACGACACTGCTGCTGCTCATCCCCGTAACCGTGCTCATTCTCTGCTCCGTCTGGTCAAAAAAGAAGAAACGAACAAAAGAGGACTGGTTCCGCTTTATAGCAGTTTCAATGTCGGTCGTCTTTTCAATAGTAATAGTGGATGTTTTTCTGCGAATTACACAAAACCAATACTACATCAAAAAGACCAACTATTTCCATCGTGTCCCTAATACGGTAAATTCCGGTATTATGAAAGATATCCCTGTGACAGCTTTTTCCTATCCGACAACGCCGGCGGGATACCCCGATATTAAATACACACTGACTATCGACAGGCGTGGTTTCCGCAACAAAACCGACCTCGAAAAATACGATGTAGTAGTTCTGGGCGATTCATTCACAGAGGGCTCCCACGTATCCGATGAGCAGGCCTGGCCGGTTCTCCTTGCAAAAAAATGCAACTGCTCCGTTTACAATCTGGGAATGTCGTCAGGAAACCCTGTTACCTACCTGGAAATCCTCAAAAGATTCGGCCTTGAGCTCTCGCCCAAAATAGTCGTCTGTATGCTATACGAAGGAAACGATTTTAGAGCCGCCAACTTTTCTGACGAAAAATCCGACGAAAGCTGGTCTTTTAGTAATCTTTTTAAAACATCCCCGCTTCGCCAATCCATCGAAAGGGCCTTTATCCGATACCTCGGGCCCCTAAACACTAACCGGCAAAACAATCCTAAAACCGCCCCAATAAAACCCTCACACCCGCTCTACACAGTTTCCTGGCTCCCTCTGGCCATCCCTGACGGACCCGATACAAAATACTATGCCTTCAAGGTCAAACGGCTGCTGGCGCATCTCAAAAGCAGGGAAGAATTTATCAACTCAGCCGGCTGTAAGGCAACTTTGGATACTATTCGTAACATAAAAGAAATATGCGCTCAAAACAATATCCGATTGATTACTGTTTACGCACCTGACAAACCGCATGTGCTTTTGCCGCTCGTCCGCGACAAACTCTCACCTGAAAAGCTTCGTGCGTTTATGGCCTTGAAAAAGGACAACTTGCCCCCGGAAGATGAACCGATGGAAATCGTCTTAAAACACCTGCCAATTCAGGAATCTGTCGTCGAGGAATTCTGCCGCCGGGAATCTATTGGATTTGTATCGCTTACAGAGCCGTTGCGTGGAAAAATTCTCGAAGGCCAACAGGCCTATTTTACCTATGACCAGCACTGGACACCCATTGGTCAGCAAGTAGCCGCAGAGACTCTGCATCAGTATATGGAACACACTCTGGAAAATAGCCAATGACAGTATAACGGCTAATTATTTCGGTTTAATTAATAACGTTTGTTTAGTAATTTTTCCAGCTCTGTGCGCGTCTCGACAGAGTTAGGTTCTATCTGTAAAGCTGTCCGAAGTTCTTCAATTGCTTCCTGTTTGTGCCCCTGTTTGGCTAAAAGGCAACCAAGGTTGTAGTGCATCAACTCGTTATTCGGCGCCACAAGGACTCCCTTGTGGTATAATTTGACTGCCTTGTTAATCTTACCTTGCTGATATAGTATTACTCCCAGTCTGAGATATGCCGGCACATAGTCTGCTGCGAATTGAATCGCTTTAGAATAATGTTCAGCGGCCTTGTCGAGCCTGCCCCGAACTTGATATATTCTTCCCAGGTTATAATGTGCATCGGAGAAAGTGGGGTTGATTCGCAGCGCATTCAGATTGTGAGCGATTGCACCGTCGAAATTGCCCAAGCTGGCAAGCACCATCGCCAGGTTCGTGTATGCTACGTAATAATCCACATATTCCAGAGCCAAGCCTAATTGTTCAGCCGCTGCCCGATAGTTATTCAAATCTGCAGCTAATAACTCGCCATATTTATAATGCAACCGCCAATCATTGCTGTCATTTTGAATCGCGCTACGATACTGAGCAGCCGATTTTTCCATTGCATCCGGAGTTAAATTAGCTTTAAGTTCTTTGAGCTTTTTTCCCATTCGCTCAACTCGCACCTCGTGGTAGAGCTGGTTGGTGAACGGTGCCTGCTTTATGTAGTCGTTGAGAATCTTCTCGGCAATCTTGTATCGGTCCCAGTCCGTGTATGCTAAATGTTGTGCACATTCTGCCTCGGTAGGCAATAGCCGTTCATCTGTCTCGTGCCGTTTTATCCGCTCCGGAAGTATCTCTTCGACCTGCTTAAAAACAGCTTTGGCCAGAGTATAATTGCCGTTGAAATTCATATGAACGTGCTCATAGAAAATTTCCTCACCCGGGGTTTCGTGTGGACTTTTGCTTTCAAAAATTTTGACGGTATCCACCAGATAAACACCATCGGCAGTCCTGTTGCCGGCTGTATGGCGAATAATCTCGTTTATCTTTGTATCAGCGCGAAACCTGAGCGTGTCCAGGTCACGCGCTCGAATATATTCCTTTTTGGCCTTGTCATACTCTCCAATTGCCCAGTAACATCGGCCCAGGCGGAACTGTAAATCCGCGAAGCCATCATCAATTTGGGCAGCGGACAAATATTGTTCAATCGCTTTTATGTAATCACCGGCTGATTCATATTTTATGCCCCGCTGGTAAATCTCGTCCCACTTTTGCTTATCAGATTCTGTTAGATTCAGCCGATGAAGGGAAGCGAATGGCGGATTGTCTTTTAAGTTGCTGGCCACCGTGCAAAAAATAATTTTTGTATCGCTGCTGCAGGAAAGTTTGAGGATATCTTGCAAATTTCTTTGAAAGTGCCGGTAAACGATGTCCAGGTCCGGCACTGTTTTTGCCGGATCGTCCGCTCGCACCTGTTTACCCAGAAACATTTCCATCCCGCGCCAGTCCGCCGGCCTGTTTCTTCCAGTGCTTACTACCTCGAATAGATTTGTCAGCAATTGCCCTAGTTTCGTAGCTTTAATTGCAATTGCGAGACGTATTAGACGTAAGTTGGCTGAAAACCGGCCAAAGATAGTTCCTGGCCCATACGGTCCGACAACCTCATTGTTACCGAGATATACGATGAAAAGGTCGGGCTGGTGCCGGGCGCAGTCTTTTGCTATTTCTAAAACCACATGGGAGTTAATAGCCGGCATTGCAGCGGTAATGACTTCGGAATTTTCCTGTGGATACTTCTGACGTAACATTACCTGTAGAATCCGCCCGAAACAAAATGCCGCGTCCGGTGTTCCTGCTGCTGCTGATTCACCTAACACAAAGACACGATAAGTTTTGTCCGGCTTATCCGCAGAGAAGACAAACGGTTCAAATTCCCGTGCGATGTATCGCGGGAAGAACCGCCAGGCAAATTTGACATTATCACAGTAGGCATTTCCTCCTTGCGATTTGCATTTGACTATCGCCTCCGGCGGGTAACCATAACCGACTATTCGCAGGATTACCTCCGCTGTCAAAAAAAGCAGAATCGGAATAACTATAACTGCAACGATGCGGAACAGCCAGAGACGCCATCCGGTTATCTTCAATTGCGCCGTTTTTTCTGCTGACATATTATATTTATCGGCAAAACGAATCAGTTGTCAAATTTTAATTTATAAGTCACTATGTATTATGTTGTAATCGTTTTTCTTAAACCTTCCAGTTCAGCTCTGCTGAGCTTTCTGAAGTTTCCGATACCAAGACCTTTTGCAGAGATATTGCCGATTTTTATTCTTTTTAGTGATTTAACTTTCAGTCCTACGCCGGCCAGCATTCTGCGGACCTGGCGATTAAGGCCTTGTCGAATAGTAATTTCGATTAACGATTCTTTATAGCTGCGTTTTAATACCTTCACCGATGCCCGCTTGCTTTTTCCTTCAGCAAGCCAGACGCCTTTTTTTAGTTTTTCTACCTGGCGACTGTCAATGTCTCCCTTTATGCTGACAACGTATGTCTTGCTTACCCCGTATCTTGGGTGCGTTAATTTGTTTGTTAATTCGCTGTCGTTGGTGAGGATAATTATGCCTGATGTATCGGTATCGAGCCGGCCGATGCAAAAGATACGCTGTCGCACAGGGACCATATCTATCGCTTTTTTCCTGCCCTGCGGGTCGCTATTCGTGCAAATAACACCTTTGGGTTTATTCAGGAGAAAGTAAACCTTCTGTTCCTGCCGGATTTTTTGGCCGTTTATGGTTATAATGTCTCTGTCCGGGTCAGCAAAGGCCGGCAGCTTATCTACCACCCTGCGGTTTACCTCTACAGCGCCGGAGAGTATCAGTTCTTCGCATTTTCTGCGAGAATCGACACCCGCCGCAGCCAGAATCTTATGTAATCTCTGTTCAGCCATATAAAAATGATTATTGATTATTCATTGCCGGTTATTGTATACTGCTATTGTTATGATAACAACCGTTGTTTTTGATTTGGACGATACTCTTTACGACGAGGTCGAATACTGTAAAAGCGGCTTTACAGCCGTTGCTGAGTTTCTTACCGGCTTACCTGAAACGCCATCTGCTGAACGTATTTT
>CAZBWE010000076.1:0-10343 GCA_964495465.1 uncultured Pirellulales bacterium | reverse complement strand
AAAGTGCCGACTATGTTTCTTATCATATTATACAAAAAGCCATCCCCTTCGACATCCACGTATATCCACTTGTCATCGCTCATAACATTGCAGCTAAAAATAGTACGTACAGTATTATCCCGCCGGTCTTTGGCGGTTGCAAAGGATTTGAAGTCTTTTGTCCCGATGAGCATTTGCGCCGCCTGGTTCATTGCCGCTACATCGAGCTTTTTCGGGATGTGCCAGCACTGATTTAACCTGAAGACCGGGCGGTGCCTGCCTGTGTAAATCGTGTAGCGGTAGAGCTTGCTCTTAACATCGCCCAAAAGGTCGAATTTAGGCGGCGCTTCCTCGGCGCTTATTACAACAATTTCAGGTGGAAGGCGGTCGTTTATCGCCTCCGCAAAATTCTCCGTGGGAATGGGCGAATCAATCTCGAAAAGTGCGACCTGGCCCAGCGCGCTTACGCCGGCGTCGGTCCTGCTGGCGCCGTGAACGAAAGTTCGAACTCCGGTGAGATTTGACACGGCCTCGACAAGCGCGCCCTGGATGGTTCTCTTTCCCGGCTGAACCTGCCAGCCGCTATACCTGCTGCCGTCATACTGAACGATGAGTTTTATTTTCCGAACAGCCATCACGGCTGATTATAGCAGCTTTTCCGCAATTTGCACAGCATTCAGTGCCGCTCCTTTGCGCAATTGGTCACCGGCAACCCAGATATTGATGCCTCGGTTCTCGGGTATCGACCGGTCCTGCCGAATTCTGCCCACAAAAATATTATCCTTGCCGGTAGCATCTATCGGCATCGGGAAGCGATTATGTTCCCGGTCATCAAGCACCGACACGCCCGGCGCAGTGCTCAATAAATCCCGGACCTCATCAGGAGTAATCGAGCCCATAAATTCGAGGTTAATACTCTCACAATGCGCCCTGAATACCGGTATCCGGATACACGTGCAGGTAATCGCAATCTCAGAACAGTCGAAAATCTTTCTGGTCTCCTTGACCATTTTGACCTCTTCAAGGTTGTATCCGTCCGCATCCAGCTCGGAGTTGTGACTGAATATATTAAAAGCTATCTGGTATGGAAAAGCACGGCAGGTCGGCTCTTTCCCATCGAGGATTTCCCTGCTTTGACGCTCAAGCTCGAGCATCGCCTGCTGGCCCGCACCGCTTGCCGCCTGGTAGGTGCTGACAACCATTCTCCTGACAGGATTTGCCTTATGCAGCGGCCAGACCGGAACAATCCCGACTATGGTCGAGCAGTTCGGGTTGGCGATTATTCCTCTATGCTCGGCTATTTTCTGCGGATTTATCTCCGGGATAACCAGCGGCACATCCGCATCCATCCTGAAAGCCGAAGAGTTATCCACCACCACCGCGCCGGCTTTTACCGCAGCAGGCGCAAACTCCTTACTTCGAGCCGCTCCGGCGCTGAACAGGGCAATATCAACTCCTGTGAAGCTGTTCTTAGTCATCTCTTCAACGATATATGTTTTACCTTTGAATTCTATTTTCTTACCGGCTGACCGGCTGCTTGCCAGCATTTTTAACGAATCAAAGGGAAAATCCCGCTCCTGCAATATCGCCAGAAACTCCTGGCCTACCGCCCCCGTCACTCCCGCAACTGCTAAATTACAACCCATGCTAAACTTCTCCTAAATCAAATCTTATCACCTAAAATATGCTTACATAAGCAAGAGGCAGTCAAACAATGACTGCCCATCATTACTCATTAACTTATAATGTCGAAACGAAATTATATATCTTTTATCGACAAAATGCAACAGCATTTCGCTAATATATTTTATTTATTCTGCTACTGGTTCAGCCGGTCTTTTCCGCCATCTCTCCGCCATTATTGACGCTGTAATAATGCAGATAAACACGAAAATCGCTGTCGGCATCGCTGCTTTCTCGCCGAAATGCTTCAACGCCAGAACCGTTCCCAGGCCGGCATTCTGCATGCCAATCTCAATCGCCAATGTCCTTCTTCTGCGAATTTCCATCCGAAAAATTGCACCGACACCGTAACCAGCCAGCATACCGTAGATATTCAGTATCACGCCAGCAGCCAAAATCAGCAATGTTACCTGGGCCAGGTAATTCCTGTTAAGGGCTATTACCATCGAGCATATAAATATGATAAACGTGACCGATATCGCAGGAAATATCGCCAGTACTTTTTGAACCTTATTTTTGAAGTAGTGCCTCACCCCAAATCCTATAAACAATGGCACTATCACCATCTTAATAACGCTAAGGACCATTTTCAAAACAGGGACCGGCAGGGCCGACCCCGCCAAAACAAATGTCAGTCCCGGCGTAAACAAAGGACACAACAGCGTAGAGACGGTCGTCAGCGACACCGAGTATGCCGTATCCGCTTTGGCAATATAGCTCATCACATTGCTTGACATCGCACCCGGCGCCGAGCCGGTCAGTATCAAGCCAACCGCTATCTCCGGCGGTAACCTGAACAGCTTCGCCAACGCAAACGCCCCCAGCGGCATAATAATAAACTGTGCAGCCGAGCCGATAAGGACTACGGTCGGCTTTTTGGCAATCCGCTTGAAATCTTCGACATCCAGGACCGCTCCGATACCAAACATCGTCAGGGCAAAGAACCAGTCCATCCCCGGCCTTAAAGCGACAAAGGGCTTAGGAAAAATATACGCGACTACTCCGAAAAGAATCACCCATACAGCGAAGAACTTTGTATAGACCTTTAATATCTTTTGCAGCATAATCGAAAGTATAAATCCCCATTTACAAAGTAACAAGGCGTAAAATATTCAATGATTTGTGCATGAGCAATGGAACAGACCAAATTGTCACCCCTGCGCAAGCAGGAGTCCAAAAAACACCGATAAAACGGCTGGATTCCCGTTTTCACGGGAATGACATCCTTGTTTTGTTTTTACGGTAATGTTCCATTTAATATCCAAAGGTCAATAAGTTTCTCAGCCCTGTTTTGCTGTTATGAATCTTTATAGCAACCCGATTAGCAAAAGGAACAAATTATATCACCCAATCTGTTATATAAAAAAGACTTGCAGTTAAACACTCTTTTTCTTAACATTAAACAAAAGTGGAGGCCGCATTCGATGCGTGTCGGACTTGGACAAATTAATGCTGTAGTTGGCGATTTGGCAGGCAATGCCGAGAAGATACGGCAAGTCTATGCTCAGACGGTTAGCGCAGGCGTAGATTTGCTGGTCTTTCCGGAGCTTGCTATATGCGGCTATCCGCCGGAGGACTTAATATACAAAAAGCATTTCCTGAATGACAATCGCAAGACCGTCGAGAAGCTCGCCGCCGACTGCCCGGATATAACGCTCATAGTCGGCTTCGCAGAAAGCCATCAGGGCAACAATTACAACTCTGCTGCTGTATTACAAAACGGCCGGATAGATAAAATTTATCGAAAGGGCCTGCTGCCAAATTTCAGCGTATTCGACGAGCAAAGATATTTTAAATCCGGGACCGAACCGGTAGTAATCAACGTAACCGGGCTGAATATAGCGCTCACTATCTGCTTCGATATGTGGAATACCGATTGGCTGAGCAACTTCCTGAAGGGCATCGGCCAAATCCATACGCTTCTGAACATATCGGCCTCGCCTTTTTATATGGGCAAAATTAAAAAAAGAGAAGCGGTCATCAGCTCCTGTGCCAAAACATTTAACTGTGCCGTCTCGTATTGCAACCTTGTGGGTGGCCAGGATGAATTGGTCTTTGACGGCCGAAGTATGTTCGCCGATTCGAATGGCAATATAGTCGCCAGGGCAAAAGCGTTTGACGAGGATTTACTTATTGCCGATATCACAACAGCCAAAGATGGGACCGTCCAAATTAAGCCAACACAACCCTCTGCCGCTGAAGCCGCTGATATTATCGATGAAGTTTATCAGGCCCTTGTCCTCGGAACGAGGGATTATGCACGGAAAAACGGCTTTGAAAAAGTCCTATTAGGCCTCAGTGGCGGGATAGATTCCTCGGTTACAGCCGCCATCGCCGCCGTTGCACTGGGGACTGAAAACGTCGTCTGCGTATCGATGCCGTCAAAGTTCAACAGCCCGGAAACCCAAAATGATGCGAAGAAACTCGCTGAAAATCTGGGCACGGAATTTTTAACCATTCCAATCGAGCCGATACTAAAGCAATCCGACAATGCCCTAAAGGCAGTCCCCGGCTGGGATGATAAGGGCATCGCTTACGAGAATTTGCAGGCAAGGATTCGAGGCAATATCCTGATGTCGCTGAGCAACAGCACCGGCGCCCTGGTATTGACTACCGGCAATAAAAGCGAAACCTCGGTCGGCTATACGACCCTCTATGGCGATACGGCAGGCGGTTTCGCAGTGATAAAAGACGTACCCAAGACAATGGTCTATCAATTGGCCGAACATATAAACAGAATATCAGAGCGTGAGATTATACCTGCTGATGTTATTACGCGTGCACCTTCCGCCGAGCTAAGGCCGGACCAGAAAGACAGCGACTCGCTGCCGGATTATGACCTGCTCGATAAAATCCTGAAGGGCTACGTCGAAGAGGACAAATCCCCTCAGCAGCTCATTGATTCGGGCCTGCCGAAAGATGTTGTGCATAAAGTAATTCGTATGGTCGATATAAATGAATATAAAAGACGGCTTTCCCCGCCCGGCATAAAAATTACACCGAAGGCCTTCGGCAAAGACCGCCGGCTGCCGATTACGAATCGCTATAGCAAATAAGAGAAGGTTCGTAGTTCATTGTTCATAGAAAAAAGGAGAATTATTATGAATATCGTTACTCTCAAAGCGTTCTTTTGGTGGTGCACGATTATAAACGGGGGACTGCTTATTCTGTCTTCCCTTATGTGTATCTTTTTGGCTGATTTCTCCTACCGGATGAACCACAGATTTTTTTCTATCTCAAGAGAAGCATTCAACGTAATAGTCTGTTCCTTCGTCGGATTATACAAGATTTTTGTCATATTCTTCAACCTCGTTCCCTACATTGTCCTTGTGATTATAGGATGAGGTGAAACATACCGTTGATTAACCTTTCCCGATAGCCTGCTCCAGCCAAGAGTGTCCTCCGGCGTTGCCGGCTTAGCGCGAAAGGTAAGCTCATGCTCGGATATAACGGACAAATAACAGGTGCAGCTTCCGGCTTCTACTGCAAATCTCACCTTTCAGCATATATTTATCTTCCTGCGAGGGCGTCCGCAATTGCCTGGCCGAACGAAACCGCAACAGTCGGGTCGGTGGCGGTTATTATAAACCTGTCTCTTTCAACCGGAGCACCGCTGTATAGAGCGCCGGCTCGTATAAGCCGCTCCCGCTCGGACAGAAAGCTGGTGGCCCGGACACCCGTCAGAATGCCCGAATTGGCCAATACTGTAGGCGCGATACAGATTGCCGCTACGACTTTCCTCTTGGCTGCCGCTGTGCGGGCGATATCTAAAGCAACAGGGTTATCAAAATACTCAACTGCGCCGCTACCGCCTACGAAGATTATCGCATCGAAGTCGTCAACCCTCAACTGATTCAATGTAATCTGCGCCTCTGCCGTATTTCCAAGCATACCCCTTATAATACCTATCCTTGAGCTCGCTATAACGGTTTGAACTCCAGCAGATTCAAGAACATGCTTCGTATCAAAAAGCTCTTCATCCCGGAAATTCTCCCTTGCGGCAATAAGTACCGCTTTCTTCGCAGCGGCATAACTTTGCTCTGAGCCTGCGGCCGGTGTCTGCTCAGCCGCAGGGTAACCAACACATATTATATAAATCGGCTCCAGGTTCCTCGGCAGCCGACAAATCCTGTTAACGCCCTTTTCATCAAATTCACCAACCGGAACAGAGCCCAAATCCAAACATACCGCCTGCAGTTGGATATTTTGTGCAACGTGCCCCGCCTCCAATAACATAAATGTTCTGGCCTTATCGCGGAACTGGGTCATAAGTTTCCTTGCAGAGCCGGCAACAATAATATCGCACGCAGCATTGGCAACCGACTCCGGCGTAGAAGCTGTTGTCGCCAAATCGCTGCGAACATCCTGCTCTATAACTTGTTCCAGACTGTGTTGTTCCGGCAGGTAAACAAACAATCCCTCTTCATTAGCAAAATATAATTCTATCGGATAGATCGCTCCTGCAGACGGCGCCGTTCGCAGCCCCCCTTGCGGCTCTGTTATGCCCTGACCCGCCCAGGCCAACTGGCTAACCTGGTTTGGCTTCAGCGCCTCGCCGGTAAACTTACGCACGCTCCGCCGCTTAGCCAGTGCCTCTTCCAAGCTAACCGAACCTTTCAGCTTCGGCTCAGTAAGCTGTATTATCTTTCGTTGAGACACCCGGGCATTTCTGCGTATCGGGGTCGCAGTCCTGCTCTGAGCGAGACAAAGAGTTACAAAACCGGCTACTAATGCAAAAATTGTTAGACGTTTCATTTTTATCAAACCTCCAAATTGACTCTGAAATGGCAAAACATAATCTACTCATATTATACACATAATCTCGTCCTATATTAAACTTTATTTTTAAGCATATCACTCATTATACGCACTTAGATTGCCGATGATAAAAAAAATCGGTAATAGAAATATAGCATATTGGGGTCTCAATGGCTTCATCCTGGCAGCAAAAGCTAACTATAGGGGCATTGGTTCTTTATTGGCCTGCTCTTTTTATCCTTGTACATATACCCATCCCCCAACTGGTTCGCAGGGCCAATGTATCCGATAAAGGTGTTCACTTCATTGCTTATTTGATTCTGGTTTTTCTGCTCTGGTACGCATTAAATCCCAACCGAAAGGTAAATTGGCACAGAGCCTCGGCCTGGTGGGTACTTTTAGTAATAGCCGGTTATGGAATTGTTGATGAACTGCTTCAGGACTGTATGGCAGCTCGCACCTGTGATATCAGGGACTATGTCGCAAATTTAGTGGGGATGCTTACAGGTATGATTCTGTGTTCGCTTTTGAACTTTTGGCTGGCGTTGCTTGTAGTTGTGGGCATTGCCATCTTTACTTTAACTAACATTGCGAAAGCAAATCTTACGGACCTGATGCCAATCACAAACGCAATGTTTCACTTTTTCGCATATGGTTTTTTCACCGTTGTATGGATTCAATATATACACCGTTATCTTTTACCAAAAGCCCAAGGGGGAAAATGGCTTGTAACAAGTTTGGCACTGCCGACAGGATTTTTGCTGATTGTAAAAATAGTTTCCTCTATTCTCGGCAAAGAAATTGTTGCAAAGGATGTAGTTATTGCCGGTTCAGGAATCTTAACCGCTTTTTTATTAGTTAGTCTGATTGGCCTGCTTCACAAACCGAGACAACTGTCTTAATTTCTCTCGGTGGCCTTTTTGAAAGGCCTGTAGAGCGGGTCGCCGAGCAGGACCAGCTGCCACGAATTAAACGGCTTTATTCGGTAGTATGCCTCAACAAGACAGCTGCCCTTATATAATTCCAGGAAAAATTGTTTCGGCTTCGGAAATGAATGAAGATACGGCTCGGCTACCGCACCAAGAGTCGCTGTTATACCATCAGTGAGCATCGCCGGGCACCACTGGCTGCTGTTTGGGTCATGAAGGTCGATTGCCTCCCAGCTCGAAATATGATATCCTACCGCACCATCGACAAAATCGAAGGCATCGACATATTTCTTCAAACTATACCAGCCGCAATAAATGGCGGTCTGAGGACACGCCCCAGGCAGGAATAGCTCCTCTGTTTGTTCCTCTTCAACAGGCATTTCTGTTTGCAACCTTGTAATCACTGCCAGGTCACGCAAAGACTGGTCATATTGACCGTATAAATCTTCCTTTACAATACCCCGCGAATCGAAGTAAGCGATGCCTTTTAATCCCGTCTTCTCTGCCGCTATCGCCTTGTCAATTAGCCCTTTGGCTATCTCATAATTTGGCCCATCGAGCCGGCTGACCATAAGCGTATTAAGACTTAAACCCGGCACGCCGCCTTTGAGCATATTCGGCTGCCACCGATACAGCTCATAGCTTGTATCCGGCACCATTGACAATTCGCTGTCAACAGATGCGTTTGTCTCTTTGCCCTCGATACAATCAATCTCGGATTGCAGTTGTGTCAGTTTATAACTGCTCTGCCTGTATTCGGTTGAATCTGTCTGGCCATTCTGCTTGAAGCTTTCAATCTTTTTCTTCTCCTGCTCTGCTGATTCTTTCAGCTTTTCGAGCTTATCCTGCTGATTTTTTAACGGCCCTCGGCCTCCCACTTTATACGGCACACCGTATATCATCAGCAGGCACCGGACTTGGCCGGGCTTTTTTTTAGTGAGCAATTCTTTACGAATCGGCCCCGCAAGCAATCTTTCATAATCCTCTCTTGTAATTGTATCTTTCAGCTTCGTCCCTAAAGACAGGGCAAGGATATTATCTTCCGGCACACCCCGCTTCGAGCAGTAGTAATTAGCAATCCGCATAGATGCCGCGATGTCCTTGTTTGCGACTACCAGAATCTCATCAGCTTCCAGCGCAAATCCATCTTTGCAGCAAAAGACAATCAACAGGAAAATTATGGCCTTTCTACCTGAAATTTTAATATGCCTTACCATCGCTTCTTTTTACGGGCAAGAAATAACCCCCGGTGAAAACGGGGGTATAAATCAACGACAATATATTCAAATTTAGCTAAAAAAACAACTGCATTATCCCCTTCCATAGGAACGCTACGTTTAGTTAGCTGGAAATTCTTTGATAACCTCATCATAATCATCGAGCCAGCAGGCCTGCGGATTGCGTCTAAGGAACAGGTAACGACCGCTGTCCCGGTCGTTCGCGGCCCGCAGGTATCTAAGATGAATACAATCTTCGGTCAAGCCAATAATTTCAATCTTGCCGCTCGAATGTGACATTACAAATCTGGCTCTTTTGGCCAGCCCTGATACCATCGACTTAGCCTGCTCAATAATCTCATATCCTTCTTCGATGGGTACTGTATAGGCCTTATTACCCAAAGCCGGACGGCACTGGAAAATATAATAAGGGACTGCCCCAATAAAAGAAAGCTTCGCCAATAAATCAGCCAGGATATGAGGATTGTCATTCACTCCTCGTATCAATGGCATCTGGTTTGCAATTATGGCACCTGCCTTTTGCAAAATGTGAATTGCCCGAACCGAAACATCCGTCAATTCCAGCGGGTGAATATAATGTGTCATCACATATATTTTCTTGTTTTCAGTGCTGTACTTTTCTATCATCTGCGGCAAATAAGGATCACCAATAATCCGATATGGATTAAATATAGGCACTTTTGTCCCTATACGGATTATATAGATATGGTCAATTTCCCTTAGTTGTCGAACAATGCTTTCGAGCTTGGATGTCGCCAATGACAAAGGGTCACCACCACTCAAAAGGATGTTGGTTATCTCGGTATGCTGCCTTATATACTGTATTACCGCCGGCAGGTCACTCAAATATTCCTTTTGTGATTTTATGAAAACTCGCTTTCGAAAACAATAACGACATATGCCGTCACACACGTTGCATACTAAAAGAAGCACCGTAGAATGATATTTGTGCTCCAGACCGGGCATAACCGTGTAGGCCTTTTCATTCGAGGGATCAAGCTGGCCCCACTCATCAAGCTCGCGAATATGAGGTATTATTATAGAGCGTATCGGGTCGTTCGGGTCATCCCAGTCAATAAGTGACAGGTAATAGTCATTACTGCGAAATGCGAATTTTTCGGTAACTTTTTGTAACTCTTTTTTCTCCTGTTCGCTTAAATGCTCCAATTGTTCTATCTTTGTGATGTATTTTACTTTATTAGTTCTTTTACTTTCCATTTGACCTCCTCGAATTTCTTGTTTACATCTTCATATATTATTCGGCTTGACCTCGTGTATATTCGGATTGGGAATACCTTTTTTCATAAATACTTCTCCTTCTAAACACCAGGGCAATGGTCTTCAGGACTACTTTGATATCGGTCCAAAAACCCGCCTCCTCCACATATTTTACATCGAGTTCAAGCTTCTCTTCCCGTGTCAGTTCTCCCCGCCCTGATATTTGCGCCAGCCCGGTCAGGCCCGGCTTGACAAGAAGACGCTTTTTTTGCCGCTCACTCCATTCAGCCATCTGTGAAAGATACAACGGACGAGGCCCAACTATGCTCATTTCTCCTTTCAATATATTAAACAATTGTGGCAATTCGTCAAGAGAATATTCCCGCAGGAACTTGCCAACCTTCGTGAGCCGCGGGTCATCACCAGACTTAGGGCTTGGCCCAAACAACTCAACACCAACTTTCATTGTGCGAAACTTATAAAAGACAAACGGCTTGCCATTTTTGCCCGCCCTTTCCTGCCTGAATATCGCCGGCCC
>CAZBWE010000075.1:0-10418 GCA_964495465.1 uncultured Pirellulales bacterium | reverse complement strand
TGTATTCAGGTGCGGCGTCCATCTCTGCAGCTCTGAGAATACCAAGTATCGTTCTATGTAACAGAAAAGCTGTGCCTAATTTCCAATACAGGGTCAATGAACACATCGGTTTAATGGAGGACAGGCAGTAACCATTATTGGAAAAGGCTTCGATGTTTAACAATTTATTGGTCTTTGTTCTTTTCTTTGGAATATAAAATGGCTAAGGTTAGTGTTATAATTCCAACCTATAACCGAAGCAACTTAGTGAGAGAAGCTGTCCAGAGCGTGCTGAGGCAGAGTTTTGCTGATTTTGAAGTTCTTGTAGTCGATGATGGTTCGACCGATGACACACGTTCTATTATAGAATGCATATTAGACAACAGAATAAGATATTTTTACAAAGATAACGGTGGACAATCCAGTGCTCGAAATTTTGGCCTTGCCAAGGCAACCGGCGAATATATTGCCTACCTCGATGAGGATGATTTATGGCCTGTGGACTATTTGAAAATTATGATTGAACATTTAAATACGCACCAAGAATATGGTGCAGCTTATACACGTGTAATTGAGCAATTTCCTGATGGCAGAAAAGAAGAAATGAGTTCTCCTGAACGTTATAAATCAGGATGGATTACAAAATATTCTTTTGACCTCGGCCCCTGTCTTATGCCGTCAGCTACTTGTTTTCGTAAATCTGTTTGGAAAGACTTTTTTTGGGATGAGGCGATCAGAAGATGCCCTGATTATGACGTATTTTTGAGAATTTCTACTCGTGCTCAATTTCTATTTGTCCCGGACACATATGTGATTAAACGGTGGTACTCTGAGAATCTCTCAAGTGTGAAAGACCCCGTCGGAATGATCGACAAAGCACATACGTTAGAGCGATTTTATTTCCACCTAGGTGGAAATAAATACGTTATGCGCAAAGCAGCAAATCGCAAAATAAGTCGTGCTTATCGTAAGGCGGGCAAAATCTCTCTAGCCATGGGAGACAGGCATTCTGCAATGTCGCTATTCAAGAAAGCTAGTTCTTATTATCCTTTGGATACACGACTTTACTTTGATTTTTTAAAAGCGCTACTGAAAAGTAAAAAGGGCAAAATAGTTATGAACTGGCTAATGCCAAAACCCTTGCCACCTTATATTACGGTGACACAGAAGCCAAGGAAAATGTCAGACAGTCTGGATTAACATATGCCTGTGCAAAAATCAAAACGGATATTCGTAATAGCGGATTTTAAGGACGAATGGCCAAGGTCTATATTCCTGGAGGAACGCCGGCTGGTTAAGGGCCTTATCCGTCTTGGCCATGATGTACAGCGATTCAGCTATAGAAATATAATGACCCAATACAACCCTTTTTCCGGCAAGCACTTTAGGCGATTTATGCCGCGTTTTGCCAGAAGAACCGCTGATGAGGTTCTCTTGAAACAAATTAAAGCATACTACCCCGATATTGTAATTTTCCTCACTATGAAATATATTACAACTGAAACGATTAGATTCGCTCGACAATCCGCACCAAATGCGATTTTTGTTGGTAGAGACGGCGATCCATACCCGGAAGCCAAATCAGAACGGACAGAAGTAGGAAAACAAATGGACATCGTCATAATGCCGAGTGCTGGCAGGTTTCTTCAAACTTACAAGGATGCTGGTGTGTCTTGTTGTGCATTTATGCCATTTTCTTGTGACCCTGACATACAATACCCGCATGAAGTTGCCGATAAGTGGAAGACTGATATCACGTTTTTGGGAGCAGCTGAGCATAGCGACCTCCCGCGTAACGAAGATAGATACAATCTGGCTAAGAGATTGTCCGAAATGCCCAACGCAAAGGTGTACGCATGTTTTGGCAGGCCGAAAACCGAGGGGATGGAGTGCTTTTATGCTATCAGCGGTGCGAAAATAGCGCTCAGTATCAATATTGCAAATGACGTTTATCTATACCATTCAGACAGATTTGCAAATATTCCTGCCTGTGGTACTTTCGAACTTGCAAAAAGAGTTCCAGGTTACGAGCTGCTTTTCGAAGATAGTGTGCATCTGAGATATTTTGATACAGTTGATGAATTTTTTGAGCTCGCAGATTGGTATCTCAAGCACGAGCAGGAGAGAGAGAAAATCGCACAGGCCGGGATGCAAAAGGCACATGCAGATTTCAACTGTGAAAAGATAGCTCAGTACATGCTTGACCTGATAGAGACAGGAAAATATAATGCGCCTTGGGCAGAAATTCTTTGAGATCTGTATTAGTAAAAATGTTTGTATGGATGGACGCAGCGGTTTTACTAAAGAAAAGCTGAGGCTGAATTGGTTGGTGCGAAACCAACATAATGTCGGAACAATGATATGACCAAGACATATTGGAATAACAAAAAAGTACTTGTAGCTGGGGGGGCTGGGTTTATCGGGTCTTACCTTGTTGAACTGCTTGTTGATGAAGGCGCAAGGGTAACTGTCGCTGATAACCTTTCCCGTGGGCGCCTGGAGAATTTATCAGGCGTTATCAATCAAATCTGCTTTCATAATGTTGACTTGCGATACTTGAGTCATTGTGAAAATGTTTGCTCTGGTCAAGACATGGTATTGAACTTGGCTGCTCCTGCCTTCGGCGTCGAATATAGTATGAATCATCATGGCGAAATGCTTACCGATGTTATATCCATTGGTTTTAACCTTCTGGAAGCTGCAAGACGACATGACATCCGCCGTTTTCTTGTTGTCAGTAGTTCGTGCGTGTATCCTGACGATGCCGAGGTACCTACCAAAGAAGACGAGGCGCTTCGAGGCGTGCCCGAAACCGTCAACATAGGCTATGGCTGGGGCAAGCGAATGATTGAATTACAGGGACAGTACTATGCGCGAGAATATAGCATGGAGATTGCGATCGCACGGCCGTTTAATGGCTACGGGCCACGAGAATCATTTGAGCATGAAAAGGCCCACGTGATGCCCACATTGATTCAGAAAATCTTAAGAGGTGACGACCCCGTTATTGCTTGGGGTAGTGGAAACCAAACCCGCAGCTTCGTACATGGAAAGGATTTGGCTTTGGGACTAAAGCTTGTCACCGAACTTTATGCAGTTGCTGATCCGGTCAATGTGGGACATGACAGAGAGACTACCATTCGTGAACTGGTTGAGCGGATTTTGAGAATTACTGACAAGAAACCGCAGGTGGTTTTCGATACTACCAAGCCTGAAGGGGCGGTCAGAAAAGCTGCCGATGTCTCAAAGCTTAGAACCGTAACTAATGGCTTCACGCCGCAAATTACTTTGGATGAAGGTCTTCAGGAGATGATTAGCTACTGCTGGAAAAATATATTAACTGCAAGTTCTGCCGAGGCCAGATAATTCCGTTGAGTTGAAATATTTATGAATAGAACATCAGCTATATGAAACTTTTGATATTAAGCAACAACCTGAATCGTGCTGGCTTCAGACAACGAATAGGAGTTTACATCGATATTCTGCAGGCGAATGGCATAGACTGTGAGGTTGCCCAGCTACCTGCAGGCTCTTTGGCACGTTTAAAACTTTTTAGACGTGCAGTAGATTTTGACGCAGTTTTACTTCACAAAAAAGGTTTGAATCCCTTCGACTCCTTTTGTTTACGCCGATACAGTAAGAGGCTTATTTACCATTTTGATGACGCAATAATGTACAGCGATAAAACTCCTGAGTGTGATAGCAGATCGCACTTAGTACGATTTCGTAGAAGCGTTAAATTGGCTGATATGGTGATAACCGGCAGTTCCTACTTATCCGAACACGCACTAAAATTCAATCCTAACGTTACGGTACTTGCAAGTGGTATAAAAACTAATGACTACAAAATTGACCATCGCTATGAAAAAGACGATAAAATTTGCCTTGTTTGGATCGGCAGCAAAAGCACTCTGAGCTATCTTGAGCAAATCAAACCTGTGCTTGAGGAAGTCGGCTCACGATTTGATAATGTGGTTTTGAGAATAATATGCGATGATTTCTTTGACCTGCAAAATATGCAGGTGGAAAAACGCCAATGGTCTGAAGAAACGCGCGCTTTTAATTTAGCTACGAGTGATATTGGACTTGCACCGCTACCCGATAATCGATTTGCCAGAGGTAAATGTAGTTTCAAGGTTCTTGAATATGCAGCTGCAGGTCTGCCGATAGTCGCTTCACCGGTAGGGACAAACGCCGATTATGTACGTGACGGTATCACTGGCCTTTTAGCTACAAATACTCAGGAGTGGGTTGATAGGATTTCTCGATTGATTGAAGACCCCCAATTACGAAAAAAAATGGGGCAAGAGGGCAGAACCCATGCGGCAAAATTTGACGTCAGTGTAATTGGCAAACAGTTGACCGAATCGATTATAGAGTGCCTGTGAAATGCTGCATCTTAAATGATAACTTTTTAGTTATCTGCTTGTAAAGTGTGCTATATCTTTTGCTCGTTTGGCTTTGTACAACAAATCCCATTTGTGAAATTCCATCCCGTCAAGGTCTGTTATCACCGGCCCGTCATCAGCAATCAAAATATTTGAATGCTTCAAGTCCCCATGAGTAATTTTGTATTTGCCCAGCTTATCGAGCAACTCTTCAATCTGCCTAGTCATCGTTGAGCGTTTCTCTTCAGTTATATTACTACCCCGCAGGAAGTCATAAAGCTTCTGTCCTTCAACGTATTTGGTTACCAGATAAGATTGCCAGATAAGCCCTGCCTTTCGATGTTCGATGTAAACTAACGGTTTCGGCGTGGGTATTTGTAGCATTCTGAGCCGATGCGCGTGCAGCCATCCCAACCTGGCGCGGGACTTCTTTATTGTATGACGAAGCGAATGCATAAGCCCTTTATGATTATATCGTTTAACTACCACATCCTTGCCATTCCACATCAGGCGTGACACATAAGAGGTTCCGCCTTTCTTGAGAATCTCTCCTTTATCCATAAGGGCGTCTACTTTTTCTATGAAATCGAGCGGTCCATCTCCCTGATAGAAACCTTTGTCAAATACAGCAAGGTAGTTTTCTGATTTAATCCGCAGGGTTCTCTTGCTTGTTCGCAGACACTTTTTTAATCCTCTCTTGATACCCCTTTTGCGATGAGCAGTTATCTGCCTTTGAATTAACTTCATATCCGGCTTTTCTGCATGCCAGTTACGGGCGCTAAAATATTCCCCGTAAAGTTTCTCAACGAGATGTATGTCGCTGTCCGTCGAATAACCTGCCAACATTGCTAACTGAGAAAGTCCGGCCTTCTTATCAACTTCTCGCTGTAAGAAGCGCATCTGACCGGGGTCGAGCACAAAAACTTTATCAAACCCCAGCAGAAAATTGCCAAGATGTAAATCTTTTTGCAGAACTCCCTTACTGTGCAGCTTCGCTAATTCTCTACAAACAGTAATCAAAATGTCAAGCTTCTCAGTCGGCTCCTTTGTTTGTTGAAATACATTCAAGGCAGTTGACGAGTGAACTATTTTTTCCACTACCATGGCCCATCTGCCGTCTTCTGTTTTTCCACAAAACAAGGGCTTAGGCGAGTTTAATTCAAGTTTTATTAAATTACTGAGTCCTTCCCAATCTCTTTTAAGATGACGCCTTGCACTAATTCTGTGTGAGAACAGCTTTAATATCACTTTTTTGTTATTCCATAAGGCATCATAAACCTCACGACTGCCGGGAACAGACCTCAAAAGAGCTTTGCACAATAGGGATTCTTCATTCCCCGAAGAAGCTGACTTAATTAAAAGTTGAAATGGGAACTTAGCCATCCTTTTTGACTTTATTGTAAGTGCCTTAGCAAAATTACGATGTTTCATCGCCCGAGAATAATGATGCCTAACTGATTTGCAAGTTGAATTGTCTCAGGTTTGTCTATAATTATTGTTTTGCCTGCCTCCACAACCAGGCACTTGCCGCCGTTTTCGGCCAGGCTTCTAATGGTGTCGGTTCCCACGCATGGCACATCAAATCGCATATCTTTATTAGGCATAGAGGCCTTGAGTAGCGTCCAGCCGCCCGATTTACAAATCCTGCCTGCTCGCTCAATCATCGCCGCCGTGCCTTCTATCGCCTCAACGGCAATCACTTCTTTCTCTTTCACTGCAATTGCCTGGCCTATGTCCAGCTCAGTGAGCTTTTTAATCATTTGCCAGCCAAATTCAATATCACCTTTGACCGATGAGCTCGGCTGACGTTCGGTCATCACGCCCTCACTTGCCAGATGTTCCTTGCAATACATCGTTGAATTCTCCAACTCTATCCCACCGCTGGCTAACTCATCAGCCATAGCGTGCAGAAGTGAGTCTGTAAGTTTGTTTTTGCCGCGCAGCCGCCAGTAATATACCCTGAACGCCCGCCAGTCAGGCAGATACCGCAAAATTCGCCAGGGCGTAAAAAGACGTCCCTTGTCAATCCTCCCAACCATAATCGTTTTGTTTACGTTGTGTTTTTTTAGCTTCCGAATCCAGTTCCCGGGCCGAGCAATTGGAACTCTGTAAAACACATCAACTTCATCCGCCAAACTATTTTCAGCCGTTTCGGCTAAACCGACGCAGATTACCCTTAAACCTGCTCGTTTGGCGCCGTCCGCTACAATGAACGGCAATCTTCCTGCCCCTGCAATCAGACCAAGCACCCCTGAGCTATCCATAATATCATTATAGTATAACTAAAGTTTTTGGATTCGTGTCTCGAATTATGATTTACGAGTTATCCTCTTGTTCATTCGTCGGTTCAGAATCAGACTCGACAGATGGGACAATCCGTCCGATTTGGCTCTCTATCCTGCGAAGATTTTGCCGCATCTCAGGCAGGTATTGTATTATACCGTATGCCCGCTTGCCCTGATTTGCCTCTATAGCAGGTGCACCTAATACCACTTTACCGTCTGGAATGTTGTTAATAACACCTGCCTGGGCTGCAATTGTAACATTGTTTCCGATATTAACGTGCCCCACAATGCCAACCTGCCCGCCGACTATGCAGTGATGGCCGAGCGTTGTTGAGCCGGCAATTCCCACCTGTGCCACAAGCAGACAATGCGGACCAATCTTTGTGCCGTGGCCTATTGTAACGAGGTCGCTCAGCTTGCTGCCTTGTCCTATGACGGTATCACCGAGTGTCCCCCTCTCTATCCCGCAATTAGCCCCGATTTCCACATCATCTTCTATGATTACGCCTCCAATTTGGGGTATCTTGTGATGAACGCCCTTATGGGTGGCATAGCCGAAGCCGTCTTCACCTATTGCCGTATTCGCATTGATAATTACACGATTACCTATCTCGCACTCATCGTAGATGACAGCATTAGGGTATATTATGCTGTCGTTACCCACCTGTACTCCTCGCCCGATAAACACGCAGGGATAAATTATACAGCCGTCCCCGATTTTTGCCCCATCGGATATCGTCACAAAATCATGAATGTTGCAATCTGCTCCAATTTTCGCTTTGTCTGAAATCGAAGCCCGCGGGCTTATACCTACTTTTTTATGCTTGCGATGGCCGTGCAGCAGCACCATAATCTGCATAAAGGCATAATAGGGGTCCTCTGCTATCAAAAGAGGAACCGACGTATTTGCACCCTCTTTGCCGACGATTACGGCACTTGCCTTGGTCGTTCTGAGTTGTTTCTTATATTTGCGGTTGGTCAAAAAGCTGATATCACCTTCACCAGCCCGTCCGAGTGTCGAGGCGGACTTAATTATCACATCAGGGTCGCCCACAACCCGCCCGCCTACATATTTGGCCAATTCACCTAAAGTTCGTTTCTGCATTTACACGCCCTCATCTTACAACCCCATTCTGTAAGGGGCTAAAAACAGAAAACTACCAAAAATCGCCCATTTCTACAAGCTATGTGGCAGTACCTATATCAAAACATATATTATATCAGAAAAACCTCTATACAGTCAAACACTTAAATCTCTGTAAAAAAAGGGGATTATGGCGCAGAAAATACGCGCAAGTCATGATTTGGTGCGGGGTCATTCCGAGCGCAGACCTACCCTGCAGAGTAGTAAGTGAAGCAATCTCGCTCAGTCATAAAACCAATTAATCCCTTAGGGATTAGACAATTCACTAATCCTCTAATTAACTAGTCAGCTAATCCTCTGGTTTAACAATCGCAAATCGCCACGTCCGTCCTCTGCTTGTCCTGATCGCAGCCGAAGGGTCATCCGTCCTCCGTCTTCTGTCTTCCGCCCTCTGTCTTATCCTCTCCGCCGACGAAACAATGCAATCCCACCAAGACCCAGTAGCAAAACCGTGGCCGGTTCGGGAACACTCTCCGAAAACGCACCATATATCCACACGGCGTCAAGTGTTACTCCTTCCAGATTTTGAAAACCCAAGCTGCCATCTGAATTCTCCCGGAGATCCTTCGTAGTGAATTTCCAAGGAGTATTAGAATCGAGATAATCAATTTTGCGTTCTTCGCCAATGTCCCATTTTTTATTGTTGTTTTTATCGTTGAAATGCAAACTGGTCAGTGTAAGTACATGATTGGTATACGAGTTCTCTACGAAAATCTCAATATCTTCCTTATGAGAAAGCTCCTTCCACAAGAAGTCCCAAGTTGGCCAATTGTTACCAATTAGACCATCGGGCTTATACCAACCGTCAACGGAATTATAGTACATACCCTTGAACACACCAGGGGCGTTGTACCTCTCAAACCATTTAATCTTTTCTTCCCAAATATCACTAAAGGACCCACCGGCCCAGATTCGCTTATGCAATGAATTGCGGGCGTCTGTTAGGTTATCGTCTGGGAGTAGTTTGTGGCCGGTGGTATAGATTGTCGGAAATTCATTCTGTAAGTACCAAAAAGAGTTAATCATCGATGTGGCCGCACAGGCACCGTTGCCGTTGATTGTCGTATTTTCCAAATAACCTTCGTATCCGGGATATTTCTGCTTATATTTCCAATAGTCCGGCGCCAGATTCACATCGACCCAACCCGCATGCGACGCAGACACCGCAATTAATCCAACAAACAAGCAACCAAGAATGGAAATGTTTTTTCTCTTCATTATTCTCTCCTTTTTCAGTAGCTTTCTTTCTTAAAAAATTGCGTTGATTGTCTAAAACCTTTCTTGCGTTTTTAGGTTTGCTTGCACTCCGACCGCGCAGACGCAGCGCGGTGGGTTCATATTAGGGTAATTTGAGTATGCACATAACCTCCTCCTATGCTACTCTACAAAGCCCCTAAGGGACGTAGCACGAGTCGTCTATCGTCCTCGCCTCTCGGCGAAGCCGAGGGCCTCATCCCTCGTCAATCAGCTTTCCCTCTCCTCCGACGAAGCAGTACCAGACCGCCAAACCCCAGTAGCAAAAGAGTAGCTGGCTCAGGGATACTCATAGCTTCTTTGCTATAGTCAACGTTGAAATACCCAACCTCAACAGTAATTGGTACCGTCCAACCGCTTGCTAATCCAATAGAATCAGCCAAAATCTGCAAAAGTTGGTCACCTTCAGGTCCTTTAGCTGACTCGCAACTGAATAACGAAATGTTGTCAACATACTCATCAATCGCATCCTGGAACTCCTGAATGTCAACTGCATCCGGTCCAACAAGGTCTCCATCAGCAATGCTCTTGTCATTCATACTGATCATGCCTGGCGCACCATGTCCAACCAACTCAACATGGATTTTCCTTCCCGCCGCCTCCGACGCGGCCTTGATCTTCGCTATTGTTTCTGCAAGTCCGGTGGCGCTAGTGACATTCTTCCCTTCGCCCACAATGTTGTCATATGCTCGATCAAGTGTGGAATCACCTTCTGCAACGATAATAAGATCACCCGATGGCCCGCTAATTTTACGACTCGGTCCGCTCTTATTGGTATGCCCAGGCAGCTCCAACAAACCCGTTTCTGCGAAGAGGGTATATATTTGCGATGAGCCGCTCTCTCGCGTTACCCTAACCATGTATTGTGCTGACACTGTGAATGTTCCTGTAAGAGTACCATCGGTAATGTCCGCGTAGTAATCCAAGTTGGGTGTTTGGAGATAATCATCCTGGCTGAATGAATACTCCTCGGGATAGGTTCCTGGTTTAAGAACCGGTAGAACGTCAGCGTCCACGATATCATCGCCACTGGCCTCCCATACATATGTATTAACGCTGCTGAGATCGTCCAAGATGATTCTATCATAATAATCGAACACGGCACTGGTAGGGTCGAAATACAATTCGGCGTCCGATAGTATAACTGCCAGTGCTGAGCCACTTATAGACAGAACCAGACACAATATAGTAAAAGCTATCATTAATTTTTTCATTTTCATCGTTCTTCTCTTTCTTAAAATAAAAGTTTACTTACTTTCTTGGGTCTTCCGGTTGAATTGTACCCCAACCGTGCATACGCAGCGCGGTGGGCGCATATTAGGGCAATTTGAGTATGCACATAACCTCCTCCTTTTTATAAAAACAAGG
>CAZBWE010000074.1:0-10486 GCA_964495465.1 uncultured Pirellulales bacterium | reverse complement strand
TGCCGTTATGGCGGCTGATAGCTGGCTCGAAGAGCCGCTATTGTGGCCGTAGAAGGAATCAGTCGCTTGCGATAGCCGGCGATTGTTATATGATACTCGGGGCCTGTGCCGATTAGTTCGGCACAGGCCCCTTTTTAATTAACTCATTGCAGTTTTACAATTTTTAACGTGCTGTGTTTGTGGGAAACGGTGTTGGAATTTGTCGCTAGCTGCTATTAGGAGCCGGCAATTTCTCTTGCAGCTTCCGCTATTTTTTCTGCGCTTATACCGGCCTGGGCAAGCTGGGCCTTGCGGGAATCATGAGCAATTAAACTCCTTGGCGCACCGAGCACTCGAATAGCAGATAATTTTTTATTGTCGGTTATTTTTTTTGCAGCCAATTCGAGGACGGCTGAGCCGAACCCGCAGGCGACATTGTGGTCCTCTACCGTGATTATAAATTTGCCCTCATCCAGCAAAGCCGGAATTTTCCTATCAATAGGAGCGGCGAAGCGGGCGTTAATTACATCAGCTTCAATCCCGTCTTTTTCCAGTAGTTCTGCCGCCGTCAGGGCCTCAGCCAAAACGCCGCCGTAACTGGCGATTGCAATAGATGAGTTTTTTGACCTTTTAACAGTTACGCTTTTACCCAGCTTGAACGGCCTGGCACAGGCCGTTTTGACGAACTTCTTCGGCGGAACGAGGTCTTTCGGATATCTTATAACGACCGGTGAGTTGGCGCCTAATGCAAATTCCAATGCCAGTTTCATCTCGACCTCATTCGCCGGGGCCGTCAGCACCATATTCGGCATCATCCTCATATAGCCGATATCCATCAGGCCGTGGTGTGTCGGGCCGTCCGCACCGACAAGACCGGCCCGGTCGAGGCAGAAAACAACAGGGAGATTCTGCAAAGCGACTTCCTGGAATATCTGGTCGAAACTTCGCTGCAGGAAGGTCGAATAAATGCAGACGACCGGCTTCAAACCGGTGCGTGCAAGCCCTGCTGCGATATCCACCGCCGCTCCTTCGGCAATACCTACATCATAGAACCTGTTACTGAATCTTTTGCTGAATTCCATCAGCCCGGTGCCATCGCACATCGCCGAGGTTATGGCCACGATTTGGTCATCTTTTTCCGCTAATTTTGTCAGGTGCTCGCCGAAAGCATTTGTAAAACTCGGCCTGGATGTATCGACTTTTGTTTCCACCTGGTCGCCGTTCATCTTAAACGGGCCTGTGGAATGAAATTTACTTGGCTTTGTATCCGCCGGTGTAAAGCCCCTGCCCTTGTTTGTATAAACGTGCAGAATCGCCGGATGTTCCAACTGCCCCAGCGTCTTGAAAAGTTGCACGAGAGCATCTACATCGTGGCCGTCAACAGGGCCAAAGTATGGGATGTTCAAACTCTCGAATATCTGGCTGGCAGGTAAAACCATTCGGATACCCTTTTTAATCCTCTCGATGGCTTCTTCAACGCTTTTACCAATAACGGGTGTATGCTCTAAAATGTTTCTGGTGGTCTTGCGCAAGTCCTCGTAGGTCTGGCTCAGCCGAACACGGGAGAAATACTTTGCCACCGCCCCCACTGTAGCATCTATCGCCATTGAGTTGTCGTTGAGAACTATCAGCAGTTGCCTCTTGACCAGTCCGAGATTGTTCAGGGCCTCGAAATTGGTGCCGTTAACAATACTGGCATCTCCGACCACAGCCACAATTTTTGACTTTCCGCCGTGAGGCGTCCTGTGGAGATTTTTGCTTTTCAATTTTGAATCGGCAATCAATTGTTCTCCGAGTGCTGCTCCAATTGCTGTTGCTATCGATGTCCCTGCATGGCCGACCGTGAACCGGTCATACTCGCTTTCAGCAGGGTTGGGAAAACCGCTTATGCCGTCTGCCTGTCGTAGTCGGGCGAACTTATCTCTCCTTCCGGTGATGATTTTATGTGTGTAGCATTGATGGCCGACATCCCAAAGCAGCTTGTCCGTCTTGAAATCGAAGACATAGTGCAGCGCCAGGGTCAGCTCAACAGCGCCGAGATTGCTGGCCAGATGTCCGCCGGTTATGCTGACCGTATCGAGGATAA
Organism: uncultured Pirellulales bacterium; assembly: GCA_964495465.1. Classification (GTDB taxonomy): domain Bacteria; phylum Planctomycetota; class Phycisphaerae; order Sedimentisphaerales; family Anaerobacaceae; genus CAZBWE01. Next base: position 8,421 of record CAZBWE010000074.1, on the reverse strand, counting down.
GCTGGCGTATTTCCTCCGCCAGTTCTTTGAACTGCTTGACCGATAGCTTTTTCAAATCGGCAGGGCTGTTTATCTGCTTTAATAATTCACCCATTGAAGATTCTCTCAATTAACAAATACCAGTAAATGCAATCAATTATGCGGATACTTGGCTTGTAAAATTCCGATTTTACACGGAATTTTTAGCTCTTTTAGCACAACAGCTTAACGCAAAGAGGGGCTTTTGTAAAGAGATTTTTCAGGGGGCGGCAACCAAAGCCATTAAAGCCCAAAAACCCTCGCAGACTGCCGGATACCGACTATTAGCATTTAGCCGGCGGTATAAAGAGGGCTTATAGTTTGCTGGTGCGTGAGTGGCTGTCTTATATGGAGCATCTAAAGGGAAATTACCCATATCTATTTTCTCTTGCCGTCAGGACCAATCCGTTCAATCCAAAGGCGAGCGTAGTTTTGAATTCTTAGTTATGGTTGGTGGTCAGTTGCAATCCTGAACCTAATTTCCATCTACTTTGGCTGCAGCTGCTGGTTGAACGACGTCCTTTGCTTTTCTGTGCTCGCGTAGGTGCATTTTGATATCCAGCATTATTTTGCCGATTACAATCACGATGAGCAAAGGCACCGGCGAGCCGAGAGCCATTACGAAAAATCCTCCTGCTATAATCGCAATGTGCAGCACGAACACCCGCGAATATGGCTTGCCCATAAGCTCGCTCGGCCTGGCCATTGCGTATTCACCTTTGAGCAGGTAATTGTAAACAAACGAAAAGCCGTGACTGATAAACAAAGCGAGGATTGCGAGCTTCATTTGCGGCGGAATTATTGAAAACATATACCTTATGACATTAATCAGCATCTGAATAAAAACTAAAAAGCAGGGCCAGCTTTCTTTTCCTAAAGAAGGCCCGGCAGAAGACTGCCCCTCGGCTTGTTTTGCAAGTGCCAGCACGAAAAAACCGTGCACCGCCATAAAGCCGCCGTAGTGAACGATGAAAAAAGGAATGAAAAACAATTTAATTAGGTGCAGGACAGGATGCTCTACCCTGGCAGCGGCGATTTTCAGGATGTTATAAAATCCAATGGCAAGGTTCTCAGCCCAGTACAGCAGAACAATATGAAAGGCATCCCACCCGAGAAAGCAGACGCCATACAATGGCAGGGTATTCGCTGCTACAAGAACAATAACCGGTATGCTGGTCAGGTCTTTCTTTGAAAGCTTCATTTTCTTCGCACCGTCTATTAGTTGCAGACATTCTAAATGGTTGGCTGACCAAACTCAATCGTCACAATAATTCCGCGCAAGATATTTTGACTGCGGGAAATTTGCATCAGTTTAACAGCGGCACATAAAAAAGGCCACAGCAAATCGAAATTGCATATGGCCTGGAGTTTCGTAATAATAATGTTTAACAATTGTGAGGTGCTAACAGTCAGACAGCGGAGGCGACCGCTCCTGAATAGGCGAATGAATTTTCTTATGCAAGCATTCTTGTCTTATCAATTGTTGATTAAAACCAAATTCCCACTCGGCTTTAATCCTTACGGCATACGAAGTGATGATACCCATCACCAACCCGATAGGGGCTACAATTGTTTCGTCCATAACCTAAACCCCCTTACTATTTATTAGTTTTATCGACTCAAATCCATTTTTTTTCTTAACTAAATAATTTTGATAATCGGTTTAATTTTCGGATTGGAAACGCCCTTTTGGAACTGGATAAACAATTTAAAATGGGATATTTATGACTGGTGTGATAATCTTGGTATTATTCAAATCAGGATTTTTGATACTGATATTAGGGTTGTTAAGAGTAGATGCGTTCGGCTCATCGGCGGGAAAAATCTTTAAAAAAATACAAGGCAGAAGGTTTGTGCCTGCTATTTTGTTCTTTCGAGCAGGACAACAGTTAGCTGTCGAAGAGTATCGGCCTTTGGGCCGAAAGGATCTAAAACCGCTATTGCCTCGTCGGCGATATGTTTTGCAAGCTGGCTGGATTCTTCCAGGCCGACGACCGAAGGATAAGTTGTCTTGCCAGCCCTGGTATCCTTGCCGGCGGTCTTGCCTAATTGCTCGCTCGAAGCTGATACATCGAGAATGTCATCGGCTATCTGAAAACCAAGCCCAATTTTCAAGCCGTATTCACAAAGACAATTGTATTGTTTTTCATTAGCTCTGCCACAGACGGCTCCCATCGCGGCAGCGCATCGGAACATCTTGGCGGTTTTGTTCAGGTGGATATATTCCAGAAGCTCTTTGCTGCCTTCGATATTTTCCGCTTTCAAGTCCGCCATTTGTCCTGCAATCATACCGTTCGGCCCGGCGGCATCGGCCAATTCGCCAATCAGTCGGACAGCAATGGTCGGCTCGTCGATTTCTTTGGCCAACACCTCAAACGCAATTGTCAGCAGTGCATCGCCTGCCAGTATGGCCGTCGCCTCATCGAATTTCTTATGACAGGTGGGCTGACCGCGACGAACATCGTCATTGTCCATCGCCGGCAAATCATCGTGAATCAGTGAATACGTATGCACCATCTCAATCGCCGCCGCAGCAATCTCGCTATCGCGGTTTATCTGCCCGCTAATAAGCTCGCAACACCACAACACCAGTGTTGACCGAATCCGCTTGCCCGGTGCGCCGAGGGTATATTTGAGCACATCTTTCAGGTCACCGCTTATTTGCACGGATTCCAGAATACGCTGAATTGTATGGTTGACGAATTGGGCTTTCCGGCGTAATTGTGTTTCGAAGCTCATTGACTATTTATTTTACTTTTTACTATTTAAATGTTGTAAAATACGTTAAGAGTAATCCAATAATAAATAGAAAGTCGGAAATAGTAAACCCCGTTAGAAATTTTTTCTTTTTTATTGTATTATAACCTCACTATAGATTTTCTAACGGGGTAAGTAGAAAATGATTCTAATTCTTGGCGTAACCGCATCCGGCAAAGGCCGATTGGCCTTCGATTTGGCCGAAAGTGTCGGCGGGCTTCGACTGAGTTCAGCCGAACGTCCTGAAATAATCAGCATCGACTCGATGAAGGTCTATAGGCGGATGGATATCGGCACCGCCAAGCCGCCAAAGCAGGCCCGGCAGAGCATCAAACATCATTTAATCGACATAGTTGAACCGAGTGAATCGTTTAGCGTAGCTGCCTTTCTCGAATTGGCCGACAAGGCAATTGAGCAGATAAAAAGTCGCGATAAGCCGGTCATCGCAGTCGGCGGGACGGCTTTGTATATAAAGGCCCTGCTGTCCGGCCTTTTCAAAGGCCCGGGAACCGATGAGCAGATACGAGCCGAGCTGAAGGCGCAGGCGAAAACCGAGGGACTGCGAAACCTGTATGACCGGCTGGCAGGGATTGACCCTGTTGCGGCTCAGCGTATCAGCTCCAACGATGCCAAACGGATTATCCGCGCTCTGGAGGTCTATAGAATCACCGGCCAGCCCATATCGAGCTTTCAAAAACAATGGGAGCAGGACGGACGACAGATGACGGAGGACAGAAGACGGAAAAGGCACGAATGGACGATAATCGGTTTGCGAAGAGAAAAGACAGAAGAGAATAAAAGAATCAACGCAAGAGTAAAAAGGATGTTCGAGCGGGGCCTTGTCGATGAGGTCAAATCGTTGCTTGCCGAAGAAAAGCCGTTAAGCCCTCAGGCCGGATGTGCAATCGGCTACGCAGAAGTAATCGATTATCTTGATGGGAAAATTCCGCTGGATGAGGCGACAGAGCTTATCAAGAAGAACACCCGCCGATTTGCCAAGAGCCAGCGGACCTGGTTCAAGACCTTCCCGAACGTCCACTGGCTCGACATCGAACCCGAAGAGCCACCTGAAAAAATCCTCGACCGCGCAAAAGCACTAATTTCAGAATCTAATTTATAGAGATGATTATTAGTTACATTGCAGCCATTGGCTGGTTAATCTGTCCAAATCGGCCCAGTCAACCTCGCCGGTATGGTTAATATCTGCTCCATTGCAGAAGTTTACCTCAGCACAGCCGCCCTGCAGCCATTGTCCTGCGAATATGGCCAGGTCCGCCCAGTCAACCTGGCTGCTGTAGTCGAGGTCGGCTCCGCCGCACCAATCCGGGTCGGCACAGCCGGTTTTGCCCCAGTGTTGAGCGAAGACGGCAAAATCTCCGCAATCGACATCGCTGCTGCTGTCGAGGTCGGCTCCGCTGCACCAATCGGTCTGGTCGCAGCCGGTCTGGAGCCATTGGAGCGCAAATATTGCAAAGTCCACGAAATCAACGCAGCAATCGCCGCTCAGGTCGCCTTCGAGGCAAGCTCTTTTAAATATATACGCCGAGCCGCAGTTTTTTATTTCGTTGTAGTCTTTCAATGCCGCCCCGACAGTCGCCCACTTATCGCTGAGGGAGGCGGAAAAACCGAAGTGGTCGTATATTTCGCCGTCCGAAGCAGTAAGCTTATCCTGCATAAACCAGCCCGTTTCGTAGTATCTGAAAATATAGGCCGAGCCGGACTGGCTGCCGTTGTCGTCATCATAACCTGCTGCTACGATAGCATAATCGCCGCTGATGGAAGCGGATTCGCCGAACCGGTCATCAATTTCACCATCAGGCGCCTTCAGCTTGGCCGTCTCTGTGCTGTCCACCCAGCCGCCGACGGGCTTATCGAAGATATAGGCCGAGCCGCAGTTTTGTAGTCCATAACAATCATCCATTTCCGCCCCCACTATTGCCCGGTCGCCGCTGATGGAGACGCAGTTTCCGAAGCTGTCCTGTGAGCGGCCGTCTGAGGCGGTCAATTTGGCCTGCTGTGTCCAGTTTTCGCCATCACGTATGAATATATAAGCCGAGCCGGAGTTGCTTTCACTGCCATTGTTCCAGAACGCACCAACGATTACCTGGCTACCGCTTATCGAAACGGATGAGCCGAAGTTGTCCCCTGTGGCGCCATCGTCAGCGGTCAATTTGTCCTGCTGTATCCAGTTTTCGCCGTTGCGTTTGAAGATATATGCTGAGCCGGAATCGACTTCAGTGCCGTCGCCATATCGAGCGCCTACGACGGCATAGTCGCCGCTGATAGAAACTGAGTAGCCGAACAGGTCGTCCACTGCGGCGTCGGAAGCGGTCGGCTTGGTTTGTTGCAGCCAGTTCGCACCGGACCGCTTGAATATGTATGCCGAGCCGCAGCTGTATTCAGGGTAGTTGTTGTAAGGCGCCCCCACAATAGCGTAGTCGCCGCTGATTGATACCGAATGGCCGAAATTATCGTTGGCGGCTCCGTCGGCTGCAATCAGCCTGGCCTGTTGTAGCCACTGTGTGCCGTTGTGTCTGAATATATAAGCCGAACCGGTATCGGCTTCATTGCCGGCGCCATGCAAGGCCCCGGTAATCGCGTAATCGCCGGATATGGAAACACAGTAGCCAAAGTAATTGTTTTCTGCACGGTCGGAGGCGAACAGATTGGCCTGTTGTTGCCAGGAGATTTCGGCACAGGCAGCACCTGCGAAAAACAAACATCCGATGATGCCCCCTATCACCCTCGTATATCCTTTGTTTTCATCGCTTCTCAACATCTCCGTTCCTCCTGTAAAAACCTCCAATGCAGCCGGTATGAGCGAATTTAGGCACTCCTCCGACAGAGGTATCAATATATTTTTAACGAAACTGTGCAGAAAAGCAACAAAAAAACTTCTTTAGGGTGATTTTTTATAGGACTTTTTTAAGGACTATCCCTCAAATTCCGGTTTCTATTTTTGTTTAGATTGAAAAATGCTTAAAATCGGGGGATATATACATTCTGTTCAGACAGCTTGCAGTTGTTGCTGGGCCCGCAGGATGGAGCCGGCATCGCCGAGGACAAGCTGTTTTATTAAACTGGCAGGAACCAGGGTGATTCCCATATTGAAGATTTTTTCCTCGACCATTGTAGCGATTGCCCTTGCGGTATGCCTGGAGAGGTCGTGTTTTTTTACGAGGTCCTCGACTATTCTGGATTTGTCCCACCGGCATCTGTTATGCTGCTCGGTTTCGTAGAGCTGCTCGGCGTCGGCCAGCTCCTGAAGGTCCATTGAAACGACCTCGACTCGTGAGCGTTTTAGCTTGCGCTCGAACTGGTGTTTGCTTAGTGCAGCCGCGGCGTCTTCATACATTGTTGTTGTAAGGACCGCTTTTATTATGGAGAATATCTCACTGCTGGTGACATTACGGCGGTTTTGTTTGTGATAGAGAAAATATGTTACCACATCGGCAAGCTGTTCCGCCATATACATGTCCGGCTGACCGGTCTGAGCCAGTGCGTTGCTGATGGCTCCTATGACTTTCGTGTGCAGGTATTCTTCTGCACTGCCGTCTGCTTTTATGACTTTAAGCTGAACTTTCGTCCCTGCCATTTTTGCCTCCTTGCAAAAATCAAGGGGATCCCAATCGCTGCCAGTTTCTATTTTCGCTCCGATGTCTCACGGTCATATGTCTGTTACTTCCTACGTGTCGAAGAGGGTCGGCTGGCCCGTCGGCTCGGTTTCGGCAATAGCGTGACTTACTTCTTCAATCAAATCGCCTGCATCTTCAAAATCCCGGTATATACTTGCAAAACGGATATATGCGACCTTGTCAACCTTGCGAAGCTGCTTCATTATGCTTTCGCCGATGAACGCAGATAAAACCTCCTTGTCATAATTCTGAAATATGTTTTCCTCCACCTTGTCGGCTATCTGCTGAACCTGCTCCGCTGAGATAGGTCTCTTGTAGCAGGCCTTCTGCACGCCGGCAATGATTTTGTCTCTGTCGTATGGAACTCGTGAATTGTCCTTTTTCACGACGTAAAGCTTAAAACTCTCGCCCACCTTTTCATAGGTCGTGAATCGTCTTTTGCACATAAGACACTGACGCCGGCGTCTGATTACTCTGCCGGCATCGCTCGAACGCGAATCAATGACTTTGTCACGGTCTTCCTTGCAAAAGGGGCATCTCATTTCGTAACTCATACTCTGTATCCCGCATCGCACGGCATACGAGATACATTCCTCGCAGCTCTTCACAAAAACACCACATCTGGCTGGTATCGATATTCTAAAATCAATATGTGGTATGTCAAAACAAACTTACAAAAAAACTGTTAAAAGATTGAGCCGGGCTTGTTAGTTTTTCTGTAGAACGTTCTTAATTTGTGGTCTGGCAAGAAGTAAGGGAAAAAGTTTTAAAAAACTCACAAATTTTCATTGAAGACTTTTTTAACAAAAAAAAGCCTCTGCGCAGGATGCGCAGAGGCCAACTCGGAAAGAAACTTATATAGCCCCCCCAATATTTCTCAACGAAGTCTTCCCACCGCAGAATTAGAAAGCTTGGCAAAACAATTTATTGTATTTAGGTGGTCACGGCCGCTTGTATTATAAAGGGCTGACCCTGCCTGCTTTATTTGCCTCACTCATATTAAAGTTTAATATAGAAATCCCAAAAGGCAAATTAAGACAGCAGATTTTTTTTACGCCTGATAATACCGCCTCATGCCTTGTGTTGTCCTCTGGTTTGTTGTCTTTGGCAATTAAAGATGTGTTGAAATATGTGTTGCGCTGCCCTTCTAACCTTTCGCTTTCGCATACCAGTCGGGGTCTTTGGCGAGCTTTTCCCTGGCCTCGGTCGTCATCATCTCGAAAGCAGGATGAGTGCTTTCCCATGCCCGCGTAGAAAAGGGGCTTTGCCGCATCTTTTCCACTTCTACAACGACGTCATCAAAATAGCTGCCGTAGATGTGCAGCGAGTCGCTTATATCAACGTATCTGCCTACCGCTACAGGCCGATTTATTTTTTCGGAAATTTTCTCTGCAATTGTTTTCTGAAGGTCGGTCAGCACATAGACATTCATAAACCACGCCTTATACAAGTCTCTGCTTCGCCAGTGTGTATTCATATTGAGTGCAAGCTCGCCCGTTTCATTTGCCATCAGCCGACACCAGATTCTTTGAAGGCAGGGTGGGTCATCCGTGGCCGGGTCTGCGGTCGGCATCCAGGTTATCGCCTGTGCCCGCCGTGTGTGGTTAACCTTGGATAGAAAATCGATAATATACTGAATCTGATTGATTTTTTTGAAAGGCCTTGGTGAATCGGCCCGACGGATATTTTCCACCGGACAGTATGAGAACAAACGTTCGTGATATGTATATGTCCATTTGCCTGCAGCGGGGTCAATCCAGTGGTCGTGGATGCCGTTGACCACTTCCTGCCGGTATGCCTCAAGCTCCTCAGGGCCGCCGGGAAAGTTCTTGTGTATCCTCGGCTCGCTGAAGGGTTCTGTTACGGTAATGATAACGGTTGCGTCTTTGCTGGGCGGGTCTCCGGGTTTGTCATACTGGGTTTTGACCTCAAGGCCCTTGTCCCAGACCGCCAGAACTGCTTTCTCCCACGCCTCCGGCAGACAACCGGCAGTTATCGATATAACAGGGAT
>CAZBWE010000073.1:0-10911 GCA_964495465.1 uncultured Pirellulales bacterium | reverse complement strand
ATGAATCCGAAAACATAATCGGACATTTTGTCGAAATCAGCTAACCAACTACTGCGTTTACGCCATTCAACAACAATCGTAACTTTCTTTTCACAATACCGTTATATCCAATAGGAAAATACAGCCGAGCTCTGTGCGTTGTTTTTTTGCAACACAGGGTCTTAATCCCTATAAGGGTTGTCTTGTGGAAAGCAGAAATAAAGCATAAGAGCAACACAACAGTCCGGCGTAGTATCGCCGGATCAGCCGTTTATCAAAGGCAAGTTTTTAATTATGTAAAAAGACGTTTTTGGCACGTTCAGGTATGAATTTTGCACAATAATAAAATGATGAGCTTCGGAGGTTTTATAAATTTAGGGTGATTTGAATGGACGAGACAAACCTGGAAGGTAAACTCAACGAACTGGTCAAAGAATTCGGAGAAGTATCCAATCCACAACATCGAAAGCTGGCTGAGCTTGCTAAACAAGCACAAGACAACCGCAAAAAGCTGGAAAAAAGCATAAGTAGTCTGCAGGAATCGCTGGATTTCCTGCGAGTATGCATTAAATATCAGGTTTTCGACCTTGAAGCAACTCGCCGGGAAAATACATACCTCAGGAAATTGCTTGAGGAAAGAAACGACTGAGACCATAAGCATAAATACAAAAGGTCTCAAAACACATACCTGAATCGAAGATAACTGTGAAAAATCCCTCTCTAAAAGCACATCCTTAATCTTCAGTAAAAAAGTGCTTTTTACATCAATCCGGTCAGATGCCTCGTTGAATTATGTCGGAAGAGGTTATCTCGTGAGCCGGCTAAAACGCATTATCTCTTTATTATGGCGTATATCCAGAAAGTTGGCTGCATTTTTTGTCGATAAAACTTTAACTTATGAAAAACGTTGGTCCGGGAAAAACGAACACAAGCTCAATAAAAGACATATATAAAATTAGAAGCAGGCATTTTTAGCCATGAGAAGCAGGATTCATAAGTTCCGCATGGTTGACACATGGGCTAAATGTGATATAATGTGAACTGAAGCCGGATTTTTATTGTCCGTATGTTGATTGCTCTGTAATGATTTAAGAAAAAATTAATCCTTTCTTGAGAGGTTAAAATATGTTTGAGCGTTTTACAGACCGTGCACGTAAGGTTATGGCACTGGCCAACCAGGAGGCTCAACGCTTCAATCACGAATATATCGGGACTGAACATATTCTCCTGGGTCTGCTTAAGGAGGGCAGCGGGGTGGGTGCTACGGTACTGAAGAACCTTGACGTTGATATAAAGAAGGTCCGGCTTGAAGTGGAGAAACTGGTCAAGAGCGGCCCCGATATGGTGACAATGGGCAAGCTGCCCCAGACACCAAGGGCAAAGAAGGTCATCGAGTATGCAATTGAGGAAGCCAGGTCTCTCAACCATAATTATGTGGGGACCGAACATATACTGTTGGGTTTGCTGCGAGAGAGCGAAGGAATAGCGGCCCAGGTCCTTATGAATTGCGGCTTGAAACTTGATGACGTGAGACAGGAGGTATTGAATTTGTTGGGAGCGGGAGTGGATGATGGACCTACCGGACTCGGAGTACAAATGGGGCCTGTAGTAGGCCGAAGACCTAAAAGCAAAACGCCGGCGCTGGACAGCTTCGGAAGAGACCTCACTCAATTGGCAACCGATGGTGAACTCGACCCCGTAATCGGCAGAAAGCGAGAAATTGAGCGGCTTGTTCAGATACTCTGCAGACGCACGAAAAATAATCCCGTACTGTTAGGCGAAGCAGGGGTTGGCAAGACTGCTATCGTAGAAGGATTGAGCCAGCAGATAGTAAATAAACAGGTGCCGGAGCTGCTCACGGATAAACGTATTGTTGTGCTTGACCTGGCAATGATGGTGGCCGGGACAAAATATCGTGGCCAGTTTGAAGAACGAATCAAGGCAGTCATTAACGAGGTTAAAAGAGCCAAGAATGTTACCCTGTTTATTGATGAGCTTCATACCCTGGTGGGAGCCGGTGGGGCTGAAGGTGCCATCGATGCCTCGAATGTATTGAAGCCGGCTCTTGCCCGCGGAGAGGTCCAGTGCATCGGTGCCACTACTTTGGACGAATATAGAAAATACATCGAGAAAGATGGAGCTCTTGAAAGGCGTTTTCAGACGATAATAGTTGACCCTCCTTTGAAGGATGAAACTCTGGATATACTTAGAGGGCTGCAGGACCGCTATGAAGCGCACCACAAAGTCCGATTTACCGACGAAGCTCTTTTCCAGGCGGTGGAGCTTTCGACCAGATATATTACAGGCCGATGCCTGCCTGATAAAGCGATAGACGTAATCGATGAAGCTGGCGCAAGGGTTCGGCTAAAGAATATGACTCCTCCGCTGGACCTGACCGAGATAGAAGGCAAAATCGAAAAGCTGCAAAAGGAAAAAGATGATGCGGTCAGAAACACCGACTATGAGCGAGCGGCTGCATTGAGAGATGAAGCACAGCAGCTTTTGGACAAAAAAACACAACTGCAAAAGAAATGGTACGAAGAGAATAAAGATGTAACAGGTGTAGTAGATGTTGAGATTATTGCAGAAGTCGTCAGCAATATGACGGGTGTTCCATTGACGAAGTTGGAGAAGAAGGAAACCCAACGGCTTTTGGAACTCGAAGCCGAACTGCATAAAACGGTTGTCTCCCAGGACGAGGCAATCAACGCCGTGGCCAAAGCAGTGAGACGCAGCAGAAGCGGAATGAAGGACCCGAATCGTCCGATGGGCTGCTTTATATTCCTTGGCCCCAGCGGCGTCGGAAAAACGCTGCTTGCTCAGGCCCTGGCGGAGTTTATGTTCAGCGACAAAAATTCTCTTATACGGCTGGATATGAGTGAATTTATGGAGAAGCATAATGTAAGCCGGCTTGTCGGTGCGCCTCCGGGATACGTGGGCTATGAAGAAGGCGGACAACTGACCGAACGGATAAGACGCCGACCTTATGCTGTGCTTCTTCTGGACGAGATAGAAAAGGCGCATCCGGATGTTTATAATATGCTCCTGCAAATTATGGATGAGGGTCGTCTGACAGACAGTTTTGGCCGAGGCGTGGACTTTAAGAATGTTATTCTTATTATGACCAGCAACATTGGTGCCGAGTTGATTAAGAATCAAGCCGGTTTTGGCTTTGGTAAAAAGACCCCTGAGTCAAATTATGAAAAGATGAAAGAAACCCTGCAAAAGGAGGTAGAACATCATTTCAGGCCTGAGTTCCTAAACCGTCTTGATGACACGATAGTCTTCAAGGCGCTTACAAGAGAAGATTTGCAAATTATAGTCGATTACGAGCTTGCAAAGGTGTTCAAGCGGCTGACAGAGCACGGCTTGCAAATGCAGCTATCCGACCAGGCTAAAGAGTTTTTAATTGATAAAGGTTACAATCCCGAATTCGGGGCCAGGCCTTTGCGAAGAGCAATTGAGCATTATATAGAAGACCCTCTTTCAGAATTTGTACTGGCAGGCAAATTCAAGGGCAAAAACCTTATAAAGATAGATGTACAGGACGAAGAACACCTCAAATTTGAAGGCGTTAAAGAAAAGGGGCCCGAAGAAAGCGAATCACAGCAGGTCGGTGCCACACAATCTAAATAGCAATGTCTATTACAGGCGGCTATCAATCGCTTAGCCGATAAATGCTTCTTTCGGTTACTTGCCAAGCATTTCAATTTCCATTTGGCTCTGCTGTTGGGCCAGGGTGGTCTCAAGCTCCTGCGGCCCCATCCACTCTATGTTCACATTTGCATTTAGGTCCCGATTTAGTACTTCACCCAACCTAAGCACAAAAAATCCATTCTTAAATATTAACGAATGAGATTTTTGTTCAACGTAAGCTAAAATCTCATCCGGGGCAGAATCAAAGTCTATCCATCTGCCCCTATAATTCAGTTCACCGAGGCGAACGTTCCCCGGCAGATTTTCTCTTTCCCTTCTGACCCAATTTTCAGGAGGCACTAAGCCATTCTCAACTCGGTACTGCCTAATCCTGTTACCGAGTATTGCAATTGCCATTTCTGCTTCTCGACGATTAACATAATCTCTCAGGTGCAGCATCGCCACTACCGCAATAGCTGTAAGAACTATTACAGTTATAATCTCCACTAATATTGCTTTCTGTCGTCTGTTCATAAAAGATAAAAAAACAAATATCAAAATTCAAAATTTAGGAAATCGTCCCTAAGGGGCTTCACAATTTTGATTTTTTACCTTTATTTTTTGCATTTTATCTTTACTCTGCCACCCTGCACTACTATCTTACCTTCGGCAAACAAGTTTATCGCCTGTGGATATGCGATACACTCCTGCTCAAATACTCTTTCAGCAAGAGTATCGGGGGTATCATTTTCCCTGACTTCACACGACCGCTGTACAATTATCGGGCCTTTATCATATTCGTTCGTGCAAAAGTGAACTGTGCATCCGCTTATCTTGCATCCCGCTGCAAGAACTGCCTCGTGGACGTAATGTCCCCACATACCTTGTCCACCGAAACTCGGCAAAAGAGCCGGATGTATGTTCATCACCTGATTTTCATAACGAGGCGGTATTTCCCAAAGGCACAGCCAGCCACCTTGAACCACAAGGTCAACATCCGCAGCGACAAGCTCCTCTTCAATGCGTTTACTGAATTCATTGATGTCGGGATAGTCTTTCTTACTAACGATTTTCACGTTCAATCCGGCCTTCTTTGCCTTTTCGACGCCAGCCACGCTTGAGCGGGAGCTTATTACGACGGCGACCTCTGCCTTTAGCTGCCCGCTCTTTATATATTTAAGGATATTCATCAATGTTGTTCCGCCGCCGCTGATTAACACTCCGAGCCGAATCGGTTTTGTTCGACGCGCATCTGCCATCTCTCGCCCCTTCTCCGGCTCCCGTCCTTCGGCCCCTGCCTTCATAGAAACATTGCGCTCCAGGTCCAAAGCCCGGTTCACGAGTTTGTCCGCCTCTTTGTTCTTGTCCCTTGTTATATGTTGGACCTTCCAACTGTCAAATTCTTCCAGCAGGTCTATTGCTCGTTTGAAAAGAGGCCTGATTTGTTCGCTTTTTACTTTATATTCCCCATTAAGCTGCCTGACCAGCAGTTCGCTGTCGCTGAAAACCATTATTTGGCCAGCAGCGATCTGTCTTGCTTCTTCGAGTGCTTTTAAAATAGCCGTATATTCAGCTATGTTGTTCGTTGTATTGCCAAGGAAAAAAGCTTTTGCCTGCAATTGTTTTCCAGAGGAGTCGGTCAGGATAAAACCGGCAGCAGACGGGCCGGGATTGCCTCTGCTGGCTCCATCCGTATGAACGGTTATTTCGTAACTTGTATCTTGCATCTCGTATCCCCCTTCTGTCTTCGACTCGGCAATACTGCCAAGACAGGGGGGGGCATCAAATGCTGAATATCAGATTTGCTCTTCACTTCCAAGCACAAGTATCCTCGTGCAGTTGGGACAACGGATTATTTCATCCTTAGTCATAAGCAGATTGACTGACTCAGCGGTGATACCCATGAAGCAGCCGCCGCAGGTATAGGCCCCTGTTTTGCGTTCCTGCTGTTCAATCACTGCTACCGCCTGGCCGTCAAATGTTTCAGCGACGCGTTTGAACACCTCTAAAGTTTCTTTTGGAATATCCTTTGCGCAGCCGTCCCATTCAACCTGGATTTCTTCGATTTCCTGTTGGTATTTTGTTGCCAGTTGCTCGGCCTCTTTTCGAACCCGCTCGAGTTGTTGTTTTTGCTCATCTATTTGCTGCCGGAGGTTTTCGCTTTCGGCCTCATCGACCTCCATAGCTTTCATCAATTCGAGAAGTTGTGTTTCGGTCTTGGAATTGTCCGCTTTTGTTGTATTAAGCTGTGTCAGAACTGCGGCATATTCTTTGTTTGTTTTTGCGGTGTTCAAGGAGGCCCTTAATCTGGATATTTGCTCATCTCTGCCCTTTAGTTCCAGTTCCAGTCTATCGAACTGAACTTTGGTTAGCAGAATCTCCTCTTTTTTGGCTTCAAGCGTATTTTGGAGGACTCTGATTTGATTTTCCTGGATAACTACGTTTCTTCTACATCTTGCAAGTTTGGCCTTTGCAGCCCGAAGGCGATTTTCAACACTTTGAAGTTTTATCAACCCATTCAATACAGGTCCCATTTACACTCCTTCTTGCCGACTCTGAAGTTCTCAAACTTGGTATTATCTTCGCTTAAACTATAATATTCAATAATTATTTTATTATTTTATTATTTTTTTCACAAACCGCGGAACTCCACAAAACGCAGAGATTACGGAGTTAAGTAATTAATAGCGGGTAGTTACATAATTTAGCCAATTGTCTTTTACCCTTATTTTTGAGGGTAGTCCTTTGTAAAGTATTGCTGTCGATTATATAATTGCAGGACGATGAAAACATTATTGAAAAAACTCATTCGAGCTGAGACTACCACAGAAAAGGGCGAATTGGCCGCGGCAGAGGTAATTGCAGCCGAGCTTGACCGCTTTGGCGTAGAATCTCGGATAGACATCTGGGACACAAACAGGGCAAATATCATCGCACGGATAAATTCAGCCGGGGAAAAAGGTGCGCTTCTATTTGTTTGTCATCTTGACGTTGTCGGGCCTGGCGAGGCAAGCTGGGAAAAACCCGCCTTCGATGCGGTTGAGAGCGATGGCAAAATCTACGGCCGCGGTGCAACAGATATGAAGGGAGCAATCGCCGCGATTGTTACAGCTATCGGCCAGATCGCTGAGTCCGGCACCAGGCTACAGGGCGATATCATACTCGCTGCTGCTGCAGGCGAGGAAACCAATAGCTGCGGGACGATGAGATTCATTCGCGACTATGGCGGACAGCTGCCCGCACTTGCCGGCGTGGTCATCACCGAACCGACAGACTTTGCAGTTATCACCGCTCACCGGGGAATATTGTGGCTGAAAGTTACAACCAAAGGCCGGACCGCCCACAGCTCAGCACCACACCTGGGAATAAACGCTATATCTTCAATGAAATCCTTTTTAGACGAGCTTCAAAATTATGACATCTACGCGGAATCGCACGAGCTGCTGGGCAATTCCTCTATGAGCATCAATACAATCTCCGGCGGTAAGGATATCAACGTTATCCCGGATGCGTGCAGTATTGGCGTAGATATTCGCACTTTGCCAACACAACATCATCAGCAATTTATCGAAGACTTTGAAAAAATCTTTGCGAAATTAAAACAAAGAAATTCCTCATTCGATGCAGAGGTTTCTGTTGTGCGAGAAGTGCAGGCGTTAGAGACGGATTGCAGCAGCAGCTTCGTGAAGGACTTTTGCTCCTGCCTGGGGACAGGTGAAACAAAGGCCGTTGGTTTTACTACCGATGGTCCTTATTTTGCTGCGCTGGGTGCGCCGGTAGTGATATTTGGGCCGGGCAAGCCGGAGCTTGCTCACAAGCCCGACGAATACATCGAAATTGCCGATTTGGACAAAGCTGTCAAACATTATAAGAATGTTATTCTTAAGTTCTTGGGATAATCGCAATTCCAAAAGCCGTCTCACAAACGCCATTTTTGTCTATATATTTACTTGACATAAGATGTATATTTTGATATTATATTAGTGTTGCGAGTGTAAACAGGCGGTTTCGCTAAAAGCTGATAATAACAGTAACGGCACTTCGCAACGAGGGAGGCGGGGTGGCACTAAGATTCTTTATGAATCGCCCGTGTCTCCCTTTTTTTATGTCCTCTGCGAATCAAACAGCATCATAAGAAAACTGATTGAATTTGACTAACGCAGCAAAATCAACTATACTTTTTATATCTGACCATAGTGTTAAAGAGAAAATAAAGATGCCTGAATCTAACAAGGAAAAATTCAAGGACTACTGGCAAAAAACCGAGGTGATTCGAGAGTATCAGCGGATACTCTACACCTTCGGAGATATGGAGCTGCCATACGTATTTGCCGCCGAGCACAGCCGATTCAGGGACAGAACAGTTGTGAGAAAAGGCGTTGTTATGTTCCAGAAGCCGCAAATACTGCTGCCCGGATATTACAGCGGACCGGAATTCAAAGAAGGTTTTGAACACGCAGACGCTCTGCCGCAGGAAGCCGTTTATCTTTTCAGAACTATGGGGCTGCCCTACTCTCATATAACCAACAAAATAATCGCTGAAGAACAGATAGAATACGGCACTTTACAGGAAGTTTTGGACGGATTTAACCGGAAGATGGACGAACAGGAGAACGCAGATACAGGGCTGATAAAGGGCATCCTTGACGGAGCGGATGTCTCTTTAATGAGGTATTCACTGGGATTGATAATCAAGTCGGCATCGCAAAATGTCAGAGAATTTTTCGAGCACTTGCGCAGGCAAAGAGGAGAGCCGATAAGGCCCGATGAAAAGATTACAGACGAAGACATAAGGAGATTATTCGGGTAGAATCTTCCTAAATATCCCAAAGAACGGGCTTATACTAATTGTGAATAATCAATGCGCCTGACTATCGTATATAACTATTATATACTTTGAATAGTATGGATGCCTTAGAAAAATTGCTAAAATGCACGGATTTTGATTGGGATGGAAACGATATAAAGAAGATACGGGCTAAACATAAGGTCAACCCATTTGAATGCAAGCAGGTATTTTTCAATGAGCCCTTTGTTGTTCAGGACAACCCAGCACGCTCGCAGAAAGAACCTCGATATTATGTATTAGGACAGACTGATAAAAAGAGACTGCTTTTTGTCGTATTGACTATTCGCAGAAATCTGATTCGAGTGATTTCAGCGAGGGATGTGAGCAGAAAAGAAAGGCAGGTTTACAGGGAAAGGGAATTATGAGCAAAAGAGTTCCAAAATTTAAAAGTGAGGATTAGGAAAGGCAATTCTGGAGTAAAAACGACTCTACAGATTTTATTGACTGGAAAAAGGGTAAAAAAGCTGTTCTCGGCAAACTGAAACCATCCGCCAGGACAATCTCGGTCAGACTGCCGGAAATGATGGTTGAAGAGTTGAAGCTGCTCGCCAATAAGAAAGATGTGCCGTATCAATCCCTTTTGAAAATATTCCTGGCAGAGAGGATTGAAGCAGAATTAGAGAATGTAACCCAACGGTAAGATTAGCCATTACTTAAATAACTGCAGCAGTTTGCAAAATATCGTCCGGTTTTTAAAATGAACAAATCCAACAACGAAGACCAATTTATGAAGATTGCTATCGAGCAGGCGGAGATAGCTGAGGAAAATGGCGATGTGCCCATCGGGGCGGTTATCGTTTACAAGGACCAAATCATCGGCAAGGCCTATAATCAAAGAGAGCAGCTTAAAGACCCCACTGCCCACGCGGAGATAATCGCTTTGACGCAAGCAGCCAGCTATCTTGAAAGTTGGCGGCTTAACGGCTGCACAATATATGTTACCTTGGAACCGTGCCCGATGTGTGCTGGTGCTCTGGTCTTGGCCAGAATTGACCGGTTGGTTTACGGCTGTGACGACCCAAAGACAGGAGCTGTGAAAAGTCTATATAATATCGTTCAGGATGAACGGCTCAACCACCAGCTGGAAGTTATCGGCGGTGTCCTGGCGAACGAATGCAGCCAGCAATTACAGGAGTTTTTTAAGAAAAGGCGTTCACAGAATTCTGATTTTGTATAAGATTGTTTCTCGATAACATAAAAACCTCAATGGCAGTTGTCTCATCGGATAATGCAGGGAAAGGGAGTTGGTTATGGAGTATGGACAGAAGAAAGTTGTTGTTATAGGCGCCGGCTCGGTGGGCACGTCGTATGTATACGCCTTGCTTCCCAGAGGACTGGCAGGCGAAATCGCATTGATTGACATCGATGATAAGCGTGTTGAGGGGGAAGTAATGGATTTATCTCACGGTTTACCATTTATCCCTCCGGTTGAGATAAAAAAGGGTGATTACTCTGACTGTGCCGACGCCGATATCATTGTGGTTACAGCCGGGGCAAAACAACAGCCGGGGCAAACAAGGCGGGATTTAATACGGAAGAACTCGGAGATTGTTACGGCGATTTGCGAGCAGATATCGGCTTATTCCTGCACGGGCGCGCTCGTGATGGTGACTAATCCGGTTGATGCGCTAACTTATATCGCACAGAAGTATCTAAAATGGCCTCGTGGACGAATCATCGGGTCGGGCACAGTGCTGGATAGCGCAAGGTTTAAATATCTGCTGAGTCAACACTGTAAAATTGACGCTCGAAATGTTCATGCCTATATCCTGGGTGAACATGGTGATAGTGAGGTGCCTGCCTGGAGTATAAGTCATATTGCGGGTGTATCTTTGACGGCTTACTGCGGGTTTTGTAAGGCCTGCAAAGGCAGGGAGCATCACCTGATGATAGCCGAGCAGGTTCGCAATTCGGCTTATCATATTATAGACTATAAGGGCTCGACGTATTACGGAATCGGATTGTCTCTTGTCAGGATTACCGAAGCAATTCTGCGGAACGAACACAGCATTTTGACGATTTCGAGTTTGCTTGAAGGCGAATACGGAATTAAGGATGTCTGCCTGGGTGTTCCTTGTGTAATTGGTTCTTCAGGTGTTCAGCGTGTGGTGGATGCCGAGTTAATTGATGAGGAGGTGCTTTCGTTGCGAGCTTCTGCGCGGGCAATTCGAGAGGTTCTTGATATGATTGAAAGCGGTGCGCAGTAGGTGCGAATCTACGTGTTCCATTAGCTTTCTGATTCAAACAGGCAATTCAAGTCTTTAGCTTTTTTGCTGGATTTCTTGATTATCAGTTATGTGAAACGTCGATAAAAAAGGCGTATTAGATGAGTTCTTTCAACTATCAATACTATCGGACAGGACGGCCTATTCGCTGAGCTTGACGGCTGTGCCGTAAACCAACAGTTCGGCGGCACTTCCTATAACAGATGTAGTCATATAGCGAAC
>CAZBWE010000072.1:0-11221 GCA_964495465.1 uncultured Pirellulales bacterium | reverse complement strand
ACCTGGTTAGACAATTGATCAAATTCCATTTCGTGTCCTTCGTGCACTTCGTGGTTGGTAACTACTCAGAATAGATTTCGGGCTTGACATTGAGCGTTTTCATCTTGCGAAACAGCGTGCTTGTGTTGATACCAAGTTCTTTAGCTGCAGCCGTTTTATTGCCCTTATTTCGTCGGAGGGCCTGAGTCATCAGTAGAATTTCCATTTGCTTAATAGTAGCAGGCTTGCCAGCCTGTGTTTTGTCTAATTTGGAACTTGGGCGAATCGACGCAGGCAGGTGTTTGGCTTCTATTATCTCACTTTCGCACAGAACAAAACAATGCTCGATAATATTCTCAAGCTCACGTATATTACCCGGGTAATCGTAAGCTAACAAAGCTGTTGTCACTTCATTTGTAACACAACAGATATTTTTGTTGTGCAATCGGTTAAATCTGCCGATAAAGTGCTCTACTAACAGAGGGATGTCTTCCTTTTTGTCTCTCAGCGGAGGCAATTCCAGCTTCATAACATTGATTCTATAATACAGGTCATCCCTGAATTTACCCTCTTTAACGAGTGCGTCGAGTTTTTTATTTGTTGCTGTAATGATTCGAACATCCGCCTTAACGGGCGAAATACCACCAACCGGCTCATAAGTCTTGTCCTGCAGAACACGTAATAGTTTAACCTGAACGGAAGCAGAAATATCTCCAATCTCGTCTAAAAAAATGGTACCGCCTTCAGCCAGAGCAAATCGGCCGGGCTTATCCTTTTTAGCATCCGTAAAAGCACCTGCCTTATAACCAAACAGCTCCGATTCCAGAAGAGTATCAGGCAGAGCCCCACAATTTACCGCAACGAAAGATTTTTCTTTTCGGAAACTCAGATCATGAATAGCCTTGGCAAAAAGCTCTTTGCCTGTGCCGCTTTCACCCTCAATTAAAATCGTTGTGTTACTTTCAGCAATGTTCGGCAAAATAGCAAAGAGGTTCTGCATTTTATGGCTTTGGCTGATAATATCTTCGCATGAATACTGCCCTTTGATTTCCTTGCGGAGTTGTTCAACCATGCTCATATCGCGAAATGTTTCAACTCCGCCAATAACCTTGCCCTTGGAATCTTTCAACAAAGCCGTCGATATGGTTATCGCTCTTTTCTCGCCTTGAGCATCGATAATATGCACAGCCTTATTCATTATGGGTTTACCGGTTTGCATCGTTTCTGCCAGTGTGCAACCAGTTTCACAAACATCCGCCCGCAGAATATCTCTACAGTGTTGGCCAATAGCTTTTTCTCGCGGGATACCAGTAATCTCCTCTGCTGCATGATTAAAAGAGGTGATTCGCCAATCCAGGTCAACAGTGAAGACGCCTTCACTTATCGAGTCCAGAATAACATTTTGTTTTTTGGATTGCGTTCTACTTGCCATAAATTACTTGTACCACAAAAAGACAACTTTCGCAAGCGTTGTGGCAAATTGACTTGGACCAGAAATCCATCCGAAAGAACTTGCATCATTTGGCGGATTCAGGTATTATGGTATCAAATAAGCTCGGCGGTACAGTTGAGCAGGATTCACCCCGCCCCACTTGGGAGTTGCAGCTTAAAGAGGAGCGGGGTTCATTCAGCAAGGACAGGCAAAAGATAGGTTACTGGAAGGAATAAGTTATGATTGCCAGGATTTTATTGGGAGTGTTGATTGGAGGTTCAATCGGTGCTGTTCTTGGTTATTTCGGCAAGTGTTCCTCCGGGGTCTGCCCGCTGACGGCAAATCCGTACCGCGGGGCCGTATATGGTGCGGTGATGGGGGTTTTACTGACATCGGTATTTTGGCAAAAATCACAAGAAAAACCCACGAGTTCAAACGTTGTCAACGTCAACAGCGAATCGGATTTGAATGCAAGGAAGCTCGAAGAAAATGGAGGTGGTCTTGTGGAATCCTTAACAAAAGAAAGCTTTTTACAAAAAGTTTTTAACTATGAGCAAAATAAAGAATGGAAGTTTGAAGGCAAACTGCCTTGTATCATTGACTTTTATGCCGATTGGTGCGGGCCGTGCAAAATGGTAGAACCTGTTTTACAAGAACTTGCTCGAGAATACCAAGGCAAGCTCAATATTTACAGAGTAGATACACAAGCTCAGCAGGAATTAGCGGCAGCTTTCGGCATTCAAAGCATACCCAGCATCCTTTTTGTGCCGCTAAATGACAAACCACAAATGGCACTGGGCGCCTTACCAAAAGAAACCCTTGAAAAAGCAATAAAAGAAGTATTGAAAGTTGAATGAGAACGAGGTGCAATTTTGCTTGGCTTCTTACTGATATATTCTTGCGGTCCTGCTTTGACAGGGATAACAAACCTCGAAGATAAATCGGCAACCGTCGAGCAGTTTCGTCCGGAATTTTGTTATGCTTCATAAAACCATCTGATTCATCGCCTAAGTCTATATTCATACGATTAAAGAGTTTAGAGTGGTTGTTATATATGTTAAGAAGATTCAAATATTCAGATACTTAAAATAATTTCAAAAAACTGTTGACACAATCGGCGATAAGGAGAAAAATGCTGTTTCTTGTGAAAGTATTCACAAGTATATATGTAAAAAACTCGGTTTCTAAATGCAGCAAAATGCTTACCCAACGTCTAAAAAGGTAAAAGGATTTACTTGGCTCTTGGTGGTCACCTTTGTTTTGTGGCTGGCTTTGAGTTCAGAATTAAACCAGCAGGAACTTGTTTGCGGAGGTGTGGTTTGCCTGATTGTTTCGCTTTTCGCAGCTCACATGTACTCGAAGTTAGGTTTCCCATCACTAAGCATAAAGAGGGTTTTATTTTTCCTGGTGTATATAATTGTGCTTTTTTGGGAGATAATAAGGGCAAATTTTGACGTTGCATATCGGGTCATCCACCCCAAAATGCCTATAAAACCAGGCATTGTGGTTATAAAGACTCGCCTTAAATCCAACATTGCAAAGCTGGTTTTAGCCAATTCGATTACCTTAACCCCGGGAACGTTTACATTAGATGTTATCGGTGATAAGCTCCTTATCCACTGGATAAATGTGAAAACCGAAGATATTGATGAGGCAACAAGTCTTATAGGCCAGAGATTTGAGAAATATTTAAGGGTGATATTCACGTAAACCAAGTCGGAATTTTCATAAGTAATCAGGAAAGAAAAGATTGAGGTTCAGCAGTGTCAGTAAATTACGAGAAAGCCAGTGATATATTAAAAGCCCTTGCTCATCCGGCAAGATTAAAGATTGTGACCGGCCTTTTCAAGGACGAGTGCAATGTTGGCCAGATCCAGAGGGTATTGAGACTGCCACAATCTACGATTTCCCAGCATCTTAGGATATTGAAAAATGCGGGTATCATTAAAGGTAGAAAAGAAGGGACCAAGACATGTTACAGAGTAATTGATAAGCAAGTAAGAAAAATTGTAGAAGTAATTAAAAAGGAGTAAATTTTTTAGCCGTCTTAAGCATATTATCCATATATGCAAATAAACTAATAAGTTATGACGTTTAATATGAGCGATTTTGTTTTTCTTGCAATCATAGTGACCGGTGTTGTCTTGTGCCTGTTACGTATGCTCAAAGGCCCCACTGCCCCCGACCGAGCAGTAGCGGTGGATACAGTTGCTACGATTACCACCGCTTTGCTTGTCCTTTTGGGTTCTATTTTTGAAAGATATGTTTATTTGGATGTTGCTTTGGTTTATGCGGTTCTAACCTTCATCGGTTCGGTGGCCATTGCAAGGTTTTTGGAAAAAGGAATCTAAATGCAGGTTATAGGGATTATCATTACAGGAATCGGGACAATATTCCTCTTGTTAGGAAGTTTAGGAGTATTAAGGCTGCCCGATGTATATAACCGACTCCAGGCAGGAACAAAGTGCACAACTCTGGGAGCCTTCCTGACCATCGTCGGCGTTGGGATAATGCATCCTGATTGGTTGCCGAAAACGTTAGTTATCGCTCTGTTTATCCTTATCACCAATCCTATCTCTAATCACGCCTTAGGGCGGGCGTCTCGCAAAAGCGGTGTTTCTTTGTGTGATAGAAGCGTTGTAGATAAGGCCAACGAGTTTGCTGAATATAAGGGAAAGCAATGACTCTTGTTGTTTCATTTTTAATAGTTTTAATGCTTGTTGGAGCCGTCGCAGCCTCTATTTTTAGAGACTTAATTAGCGCGGTAATTGCCGCAACCTTGGTAAGTTTGATTGCTTCAATACTTTTCTACTTTCTTCAGGCTCCAGATGTAGCAATGGCTGAGGCTGCTATTGGCGCAGCATTGACTGCGGCCATCTTTATTATTGCTATCAGAAGAACAAAGAGATATGAGGAATGAGAAGGACAGTCGCTATCCTTTTGTTAATAATATTGGCAGTGGGAATTAGCCTGTCGCTGGCAAAGATTCCTTTCGGCGTACCAAAGACAAAAGTAGGTAGGTATTATATTAATGAAGGCGTAAAAGAAACTGGAGCCACCAATATAGTTACCTCAGTGGTGGTAAGTTATCGCGGCTTCGATACTTTAGGCGAGGTTACGGTTTTATTCGTTGCTGCAATCGGCTTAGGTGCGGTCTTAACAACCGGTACAACGAGAGAGATTAAAAAGACAGAACCCGCAAGTTTAGTCCTTTATACGGGATGCAGGCTTCTGTTTCCTCTTATCTTGGTTTTTGGCAGCTATATTTTTATCCACGGCCACCTCACTCCCGGAGGAGGTTTTCAGGGAGGAGCGATTATTGCCTCCGGCTTTCTCTTAATTTATCTGGGCTGCCGAGAAAGAAGAATAAGCCGGATCGCATCTATTCTTGCAGAGTCTTTAGGGGGTCTGACCTTTGTGGTAATAGGCATGCTTGGTTTAGTTTTTGGCAGCTATTTCCTTTTAAACTTTTTACCTAAGGGAACAGCGAATGCACTCTTTAGTGCCGGCATTATCCCCATTATTTATATTGCTATCGGATTTAAGGTCGGTTCAGAATTGGCCGGTATTATTGACAACCTAATTGAGGAAAGTTAGCGACACGATGAGTTTTTTGAACAGTTACATTTATTATATAGGTTCCTTTGGACTTATATTCATTGGGCTTTATGTCATCCTGATTAAACATAATCTCATTAAAGTCATCGTTGGCCTTGGCATTTTGGATACAGGGGTGAATCTGTTTCTGATTTCCGTTGGTTATATCACAAAAGGAACCGCCCCCATTTTTTCGAGACCTGGTATAGACTCTGAGTATATGGTTGACCCGGTGCCACAAGCATTGGTGCTGACAGCTATCGTGATTGGCGTTGCAGTCCTGGCATTGGCCCTTTCGTTGGCCATCAGATTATATCAGCATTATGGAACACTTAACCTCCGCAAGATAAGGGA
Source organism: uncultured Pirellulales bacterium (assembly GCA_964495465.1). Lineage (GTDB taxonomy): Bacteria > Planctomycetota > Phycisphaerae > Sedimentisphaerales > Anaerobacaceae > CAZBWE01. The sequence continues at coordinate 5,859 of CAZBWE010000072.1, read as the reverse complement.
GCAAAGATGGTAAATCCCGTCCTTCTTATTGTAGTGCCTTTAGGTTTGGCTTTTGCCATTCCTTTGTTTGCCCTTTTTTGGAGACCTGCGGTTAAATATATTCCGCCGGCAGCGCTCGTGTTTAACCTGGTTGTCTCTTTGTTGTTGCTTGCCAAAGTATTGGAAAATCCTCTAATTGTTTCTATCGGTGGCTGGCGGCCTCCATTCTACATTAATCTTGTAGCTGGGCCGGTGGGCGTGTTGTTTTCTGCTATTATTGCTTTAGTAGGTCTTTTAGTTTCTGTCTATGCACTGGATTACATCAAGGAAGGTCCTACAGAAAAATACCATATGCTTTATCTGCTGCTACTTACTGGGGCTACAGGTGTTGTTCTTACTGGAGATATATTCAACCTCTTTGTCTTTTTCGAGATTCTCTGCATTTCATCCTATGCCCTCGTGGCTTACCTGAGAGAAAGGAGTGGAATTGAATCAGCGGTAAAATATTTGATTCAAGGGGCGGTCGGCTCAAGCCTTTTGCTCATAGGGATAGGTTTACTTTACGGCCTATTCGGCACGCTTAATATGGCGGATATTGCTCAGAATATAAGAACAGTTAGTCCCATATCAGTTTTTGTTCCTATGGTCTTGATTGTTACCGGGTTGGGAGTGGAAGCAGCTATATTTCCTTTGAATGCCTGGCTGCCTGACGCTCATTCATCGGCCCCATCATCTATAAGTGCGATTCTATCCGGCATAGCTATTGAGGTGGGCATTTATGCTGTGGTCAGGGTAATATTTACTATATTCGGTGCTCAGAGCTTCTTATTGTTTCTGGCACTTTTAGGAATTTTGACTCTTTTGGTAGGTGAGATGTGCGCTTTTAGCCAGAATAACATCAAAAGGATGCTGGCCTATTCCAGCATAGGCCAAATAGGCTTAATCCTGTTTGCCTTGGCCTTAGCTACTTCCTACGGAGTAACTGGCGGTCTATTCCAGCTGGTAAGTCACACTCTGAGTAAAGCCCTGCTGTTTTTGGCAGCAGGGTATATGATTTATCGAGCTGGCTCGATGGAAATTTCGGCCTTGGAAGGAATGGGCAGGAAGATGCCACTTACCTGCTTAGCTTTTACCATCGGCGCATTCTCACTCGTAGGGCTGCCGCCCTTTATAGGTTTTCCCAGCAAATTTTTGATTGTCCGAGCCGTTTTGGCCACTAAAGAAATTATCTTCGTCACGTTTCTTGGCCTTGCCTTGTTAGGCACGGTGATTGAAGGGGCATATTTCTTTCGTGTTGTCCAGGTTCTGTATTTCAAAGGAGAAAAAAACAACCTGGGAAGCAAAGAAGCTCCTGTTACCGCCTTGCTCCCTATGTTTGTTATTGTGGCATTGATCATAGTTATCGGGATATATCCCAAACTTGTAACCGATGTTTTAAGCTCGGCTGCCTCAGAGCTTCTAAATAGACTGGACTATATTAGGAACGTTTTAGGATGAGTTTAGTTGCTTTACTTATAGTTGCCTTTGGTGGTGCATTTCTTACCTATTTCGTCGGTAAGATTTCGCCTAAGTTGCGCAATTGCCTTGCTGTCGTTGTGTCCTTGCTTTTAGTGGTGATTACCGCTTTGCTTTATGGTAAATCTCCGAATGTAACTTTTTATCCAGGATTTTTGGGTATTCCTCTTATTTTGCGACTGAATATGCTTTCCTGGTTCTTTGCCATTACTATCGTAGGTATCGGCCTGTTATCTGTCATTTATTCTTTGCAATATGTGAAAAAAGAAGAAAGGTTGGATTATTACTATTTTACTATGCTATTTATTAATGCCAGCATGTTAGGAACGGTAATATGTGGTGATTTAATATCGTTTTTTATCTTCTGGGAGATGATGAGCTGGAGCACTTATCTTTTAATAAGTTATAAAGGAGGCCGAGCAATTGCCGCTGGATTTAAGTATATAATCATGTCAATCATTGGCTCGCTTGCTATGCTGGTTGCAATTATCAGTTTGTATACCAGGTTTGACACCTTGGAGATAACCGCCTTGGCTTCTCAAATGCAAACAGCTCCTATTGATTATACACTTTTTATCTTGATTCTGTTTTCTATCGCTTTTGTCATTATCAACGCCTTTTGGCCGGTTCACACCTGGCTGCCTGACGCCCATGCAGAAGCTGTATCTCCGTTTTCCTCGGTACTTTCAGCAGTACTGGTAAGAAAAGGAATGTATGGACTCTATCTGTTTATGTATGTGATATTGGGGCTTAATATTTTGAATAAATTGTCAGCTGGAATTATAAGTTTTAATACTGTGTTTTGCTGGATAGGTGCTATTACTATAGTTTTTGCCGCACTTACTGCCCTGCTTAAGAACGATTCTAAAAGAATCCTTGCATGGAGTACAGTAGGCCAGGGCGGTTATATGATTTTAGGGGTTGCATTTGCTACGACTTTAGGTATGGCTGGAGGGACGTTCCATATACTAAATCATTGCATCTACATAGCTTTGCTTTTCTTTGTTGCCGGAGCAATAGAGCATCAGACCGGAGGCATAAGAGACTTAAATTCACTTGGCGGATTGATTAAAAGAATGCCCGTTACTTTTGTAGGAGGATTAGTGGGCATCTGCGGTTTAATTGGTTTACCGCTGACCAACGGCTTTGTTTCTAAATGGTTAATATACAAAACGTTAATTTTAGCAGGCCACCCATTTTTAGCGTTCGCCGCATTTTTGGGAACTTGGGGAACAATTTTGTACGGCTACAAATTTATTCACAACATATTCTTAGGTCAGCTGCCGGAAAAATATAAAGATGTTAAAGAAGTACCATTCACTATGCAACTACCTATCATCTTATTAACCATATTGGTTATTTTATTTGGTATCCTTCCCGGAATCCCTCTTAAGGTCGTAGACGCTATCGGGACATCTTTAGGCTTTGAATCCTTGAATGTAAGCATTTGGTGGGGCATTGCCTCGGAGAGCGGAACATTAAATACAATAAACATTTTTTCTGCCGTGTTAATAGCTGCAATTTTCGTCTGGATACTATTTCGGCTGGGCGCAAAATCAGTATCGGTTGCTCAGGATGATAGTTACGCAGCCGGGGCATATACGCCGGTGGATAAATATCATTACACTGCTGAATTTTACAACCCACTGTATAGAATGATAAAGCCCTTCTTGAGAGACGTGATAGATGAATTTTATTACTGGATTGGCTCTTTAGTGCGAAGTCTTGCTAACAGCGTAAGGCACATATATAACGGAGATGTAGGTTACTATGTAATGTATATAATATTATTCCTGACATTGTTAATTTTCGTTCAGGTGAGATGGAAAATATGGTAGCGAAAATTATTCAGATAATTTTGTCTCCCATTTTAGCACTGATAGTAGGGGTGTTCTTTTTAGGTTTAGCCAGGAAGATTATGGCAAGAATCCACTGGCGCTATGGTCCTCCGCTTGTCCAGCCGGTTATTGATATTATTAGATTGTTCTATCAAAAAAGCGTATCACACGGCCGTATGTTTGACTTGGGGATAGTCCTTTCTTTAGCTGGTTCTATTGTGGTGGTCTTATTTTTACCTTTCGGCCGAATTTGTCCTTTAAGTAGTTCAGGTGGGCTGCTGGTAATTCTCTACATTATGCTACTTGCCCCTTTAGGTATGGCCTTATCTGGGGGACAAGGAGCTAACCCAAATATTAGTATCGGCATCTCCCGCAAGCTTATCCTGAGTTTGGGGTATGAGGTGCCTTTGCTCCTTGTATTGCTGGCGGTAATGACGCATTATAAAACAATTTCTATAGTGGAAATGATAAACGTTCAGCAGAGTTCAAATTGGTCAATTATTTCTTGGCCATTATTTTTGTCAGGACTTTCTTACTTTCTTATCTTGCCTGCAATACTTGGGATTAGACCGTTTGATGTGAGTTCAGCACCTCAGGAGATCTCTTCCGGTTCGATGGTGGAATACGGCGGCAAATATTTAGCCCTGGCCACTATTGAACATGCCTTTGCTCTGTTTATTAGCATCGCTCTTTTCGTAAATTTATTTTTGGGAGGAGCAGCCAATCCGGTTATCTTCTTTGTGAAAATGCTGGTGGTGTTCGTGCTTTGCTTATTCATACACGCAGTCTTTCCAAGGTTTAGAATCGAACAGGCAATTAAATACTTATGGAGGTGGCCTACATTGCTGGCTTTTCTGGGTTTAATCATAGCTGCGGCCACAAGGAGTTAAAGTTGGATAGAAACAAGATTGCAAAATGGCTTAAAGAACCTGCTAAGATGGCAAATAAATATTCGTTGCACGTGATATATTTTTGCACCGGTTGTGGAATAATTGAAATTCCACCGGTTATAACCTCAAGATGGGATGCAGAGCGACTCGGTATAATCCCTGTTGCTACGCCCAGACAAGCAAATCTCTTCCTAATTACGGGGTATGTCTCAGTAAAAACCTTGAGGGCTATTATAAGGACATACGAGCAGATGCTCGAACCAAAATATGCTATCGGCTTCGGCTCTTGTCCTATAAATGGTGGGATGTACTGGGATTCTTATAACACTATAAAGCATTTGGATAAGTATATTCCTATAGATGGCTGGATTGCCGGCTGTATGCCCAGGCCTGAGGCGATATTTATCGCTGTAACCCACCTCTGGACACTGATAGATAAAGGAATGGCAAACGGCTATATCCGATACAGAGAAAATTATGAGTTTTACAGAAGAAACCAGGAGATGGCCTTGGGAAAACTTGACTGGCCGCCTCTCTATCAAATCCGCAGCGACGTCAAGGCAGTAGAAAATGAATGAATCTATAAAAGAACAACTTGAATGGACCTTTAAAGCTGTTGTGGTGACTATCCCTGAAGACACTCAGACAGTCGTGAGTGTAGAAAAAGATCAGGTCTTGGCAGTTTTGAGATTTTTGAAAGGTAGAGGATTTGACCACCTGGCCCTTGTTTCTTGCGTTGACTGGATAGAAGAGAAAGAATTTGAGCTGGTTTATATTTTAACTCGTTATATGCAAGGTGACGAAGAACGTAAATATCAGGAAAGATTACATCTAATTGTAAAGACCAGGATTTCAAGGCAAAACCCACAATTGGAAACCGTAATCGGCATTTTCCCAAATGCAGAACCCTACGAGCGCGAAATGCACGAGCTTTTCGGAATAAATTTTGAAGGTCATCCGAGATTGACCCCACTTTTGTTGGAAAGGGACTATAAAATTCCGCCTTTTAGAAAGGATTTCGATACCCGTAAATACGTCGAGGAAATTTTCGGTAATATTCCTTCTGTAGAAAATAATAAATGAGTCCAGAGGAAATTATGACTGAATTAACCCAAACGGACATAGAAGAAACACTGTCTAAAGTGATGCATCCCGAGATCAATCACAGTTTGGTCGACCTGGGGATGATTGGAGATGTGGTATATAAACAAAAGCACGTCTCACTTACTTTGAGCCTTCCATCTCCGCAGGTGCCTGTCAAGGGTATTCTGGTGGAAAGTATAAAAAAGACGCTGGCGGATTTGGATAGCTCAATTGAAGTAGAAATAAACATTGAACAAATGACTGAGCAGCAGCGAGAGAAATTTATGAAAATGGCTAAAGAAGGATGGAAGTTTTGACCAAAAATCCAAATAGTCAAAAAGGTGTTTCTACCAGAGAACTTGAGCTTTATTTTGGGCCACAGCACCTGGGCATGGTTGGTAATTTTAGCATTACCCTCAAGGTCGAAGGTGACCGTATATTAGAGGCACAGGCCAATCCTGGGTATCTTCATCGCGGATTTGAAAAACTGATGGAGTACAGAACCTGGATACAGAATTTTCCAATGGTGTGCAGGATAAACGTTGTAGAGCCCG